>CAZNDN010000008.1:0-56607 GCA_964571815.1 uncultured Fibrobacterota bacterium
CTGGGAAGAGAAGATCTTCGTGCGCGAAGAGATTGTCGGCGGGAAGCAGATCAGGATCCCGGGGATGTGAGACAACGGTGGGGAAACCTTTGAGGTCCCCTCAGAGAGCATGGGACTTGATTGGAACTCGTGAGATCGTTGCGGCGTTGTTTTCATCCCCGAGAAGAAGCTATCCGCGGACATGCCTTCCAACCTTGCTTTTTCCTGTCGAAATCACAATCACCGCGGAGCATAGATGTCGTTTTCGGCCCTTTTCCCGCCACATTTCGCGAAAATGTGGCCTATGAAGGCCTCCCGGAGATCATTTAGGCCGTCTTTTCCTCTTAAAGCGGCCTATAAGTATGTCCTAAAGGATGGTAAGGCCGCCTTGCTGCCTAATAGCGGCTTGCAATGCGTTTTAGGAGGGCTTTGGGGCCGCAATAATTGACTTTTGGCGGCCTCGTAACTATTTTTGGGGTTGCACTTTGGAATGCTGTCGGAAGACATCCATGCCGGGAGGGACCCATGTTCATCGGCCGAGAAAGGGAAATTGCTCTGTTGCGGGAAAGAAACTGGCGGGACAAGGCTGTTCTGGGGGCGGTGTACGGTCGCCGGAGAGTAGGAAAAACCGCGATGGTGGAGAAAGCATTTGAGGCTGATTGTATGTGGAAGTTTGAAGGCATTGAGGGCGAAGGGCCTGGATTTCAGATTCGGAATTTTCTCCAGACGCTCGAACGCCTGAACGATCAGGATACGCCACTGGATATTCAGAAGATTGATTCGTGGCAGGAAGCTTTCATTGCTCTTGACCGATGTCTTGGCGGGAAAGAGGTCGTGGTGTTCTTTGATGAGTTTCAGTGGATGGCGGGCATGAGGCGCAAGCTCGTGTCGGTCTTCAAATGGGCATGGGACAATTGTCTATCAGAGAATCCGCGTCGCCGTTTCATTCTCTGCGGCTCCATTTCTTCGTTCATGGTACGCAACGTGCTGCGCTCAAAAGCGCTGTACGGAAGAATCGATACCGAAATTCATCTTCAGCCGTTGAGCATATCCGAAACCCGCGATTTCTTTCCCCGGAGCAAGTCAGATACCGAAATCATCGAAACTTTTTTTGTAACCGGCGGAATTCCTCAATACTTGATTGAACTCGATCCTCAAAAGTCCCTCATGCAGAACCTCGAAGCGCGGGCATTCAGGCCCAATGGATATTTTCTCAAGGAATACCGCAGGGTTTTTATCAGCCATTTCGGCAGAAATGAAGTATACGAAAAGATCCTTCTGGCCTTGTCGCGAAAGTCCTTCATGACTGCCGAGGAATTGCGAAAGACCCTGAAACACAGCGCCGGCGGAAGGTTCCACCAGTTCATCGATGATCTCGTCCTGGCCGATTTCATTGAAAGGGCAGCACCTGTTGATAAGCCCGTAAACAGCAACCTGGCCAGGTACAGGCTGAAGGATGAGTATCTGCATTTCTACTACACATTCATTTACAGCAATATCCGTGCCATAGAAAACGAAACAATCAAGGCATACCAATTGCTCAGCGGACAGCCGATGGAACAATGGCGAGGGTATGCATTTGATCGTCTTTGTCTCAAAAATGCTCGGGCTATTGCGCGCGCACTGGAGTTCAGCGGTATTCAATACCAGGCCGGCCGATGGTTCCGTTCGCAAAAAGGGCAAAAGGCGCAAGTCGATTTGATGTTTATCAGGGCCGATAACATCGTTACCGTGTGTGAATTGAAGTACACGAATCGCATAGACTCAAGAATAGTCGATTCTTTCGAGAAGCGGCTGGAAACCGTGTCGCGGTGTTTCAAGTCGGGTGTTCAGAAAGTGCTCGTGTGCGGAAAAAAGGCAAAGCTTCCGTCTCGCACAAGCGGCTATTTCGACGCTGTGCTGTGGGCGGAGGACATCTTTTTCTGAATGTCGAAGCACAGCGTTCGCAACGACCGGCCGCGTATGAAGCAGAACGAACAACGGTCAAGACGCTTCATCGATGCGGCCTCGGCATGGAAAGCCGCGTGGCCCCACGTGGCACAAGAGATTCATATCCTTCCGGTCGAAAAGGCACACGACATTGTCGTTGCCCGCGCGCGGGGTATTTTGCCCGAAAGGGTGGTAGAGAGTCTTTCAATGTATTCTCCGGGCCTCGACAAGCTCAGCGCATCCGCTTCGCCTGAAAGACGCATACTCATGTCGCCTGAGAAGATTACCATTGATTCCCGATAGTGGCGAAGGTATCGTTTCTCCGGAAATCACATCTCGTATCGGCAATGTACCGGTCCCGGGCTACTACTATCCCACCTTCCTTCCTTTCCACACAGCGGATAGCCGTCGTTTCCTCCGGTAGGATGAGGAAAAAAAGACCCCAAGGAACACGAAAAGCGGGAGAGGGTATAGCATCGACAGGAGGGGTGAAAAAGTGCCCAGACGGCGGAACTGGAATGTTATCTGGCCGGCGTAGAGGAGATAGACAACACTCGCGGCGGTGATTTCCGCGGTAGTTCCGAAGAGCAAGGAGAGTATCAGTATCACAATCGACATGTTGATTCCCGATATCCAGATATTCACCGGTATCATGATTCGGCTCGGCGTCTCCCGCGCGCCGATGGCAAAAGACTTCGTCCATCCCGCGATCAACTCCCTCCACCCATTGGGGTACATCCGGGTATTGAGACTCTTTCGTCCGCCGCGCAATTCTATTGGGACACCCTTTCGATCTACAACCCCGCCCAATGCGAAATGTTCGAGCACGCGGTCCTTGACCGTCTCGTGACCGCCGATCTCTTCATACAACCGCCGCCCGATCATGACACAGGGACCGAACATGCCGCGCGCCCGAGCTTTGTTGCCAAACGCAAAGACTCCTGTTCCCACCATCTGCATCAGATTGAAAAATCCGGAGAACGTCTCATACGGTTTCTTCACTACATGATACGGGGCGACTGAGAGAACGCCGGATTGGTTCTCGAAGGCATCGGTCAGGCGCTGCAAACCGTCCGGTTCGAAAAAGAGGTCGGCGTCCAGAAACAGCAGTATATCTCCCCCGGCCTCTCCGGCCCCGCACCTGCATGCCCACGGTTTACCGAGCCACCCGTCGGGAAGCGGCGGACATGATACGACGCGCGCTCCGTGCTTTCGGGCAACCTCCGCCGTATTGTCCTCGGAGTTGTCGTCAACGACAACCGTCTCGTGGGGCCGGCCGGCCTGAGTACGAATGGATTCCAGCAACCGCCCAAGATTATGGGCTTCATTGCGGGCCGGGATTATGATGCTTACTCGTTTCGTGTCGGCCGCGGGTGATGAGCTTCTCTGACAGAGAGGAATCCTGAATAGTATCCAGAAGCCCGCGGTACAGCAGAGAATAGCTGCAACAACAAGGGAGATAACCATCGGTATGCTTTCCCTCGTTATCGTGCGCTACCGTAACGGTCGATTATCATCCGCGCGGCATTCTGACCCGACAGCACCACCATGGGCATGCCCCCGCCCGGATTCACCGAACCGCCGACAAAATAGAGGTTTTCATACCGCGGGCTTTTTTTCGGTGCCTTGAGCCCCAGGTTCTTTTTCTTGTCGGACACCACCCCATAAATCGAACCCTTGTTGGAATAATAGTTCTTCTCGATATCGACCGGGGTCCACAGGTGTTCGACGATGATATGGTCGCGCAGATCGTCCAATCCGACCCTTCCCATCTTGTCGAGTACCCGGTCTCGCAGGGCACGGTACTGTTCGTGCGTAACCGGTTTTTGAGGATCGATCGGAGGAATGTGCGGCAGTATTTTGATGTTGTCGCATCCTGGAGGGCATACGCTTCTGTCCGAACGTGACGGCGCCACCACGTATAAGGTTGGATCGTCGGGGATAACCCCTTTTTCGAATACCGATTTGAAATGCTGTTCCTGGTTGCGGGAATAGACAAAATTGTGATGAGCGAGCTGCGGGTATTCTTTGTCGGTCCCGATATGAAGCACCAGGCCGGAGCAGGCGGGCGCGAAACGTTCCAGCTCGTGCATGAATCCGTCATCCTCATCGAGAAGCCGTTGGTATGCGGGAATGACCTCCATGTTCGACACAACCACATCCGCCTCGTGAAAAGCACCCTCCTTTGTCGCTACTCCCCGCACACGTTTCTCCCGGGTTTCGATACGGGTAATCTCGGTGTTGAGATGAATCGAAACCCCCAGCTCTCGTGCCAGTTTCTCTATTGCCCGGGCAAGTTCATACATTCCCCCCGTAACATACCAGAGATCGTACCGGAATTGGATGGTGGGCATGAGATTCATGAACGCCGGCGCTCGAAGAGCGGACGATCCGACATATTTGATGAAGTAATCCATGATATCGATAAGATAGCGGTTTTTCAGGAGCTTTGCGTTCCGTTTATGCATCGTTGTCCAGTAATCATACTGAATGAGTGATTTTGCGTCGTAGAACTTGATCATTTCCGAAGCGGTATCAAAACCCTGTTCGAAGTAACCCTGTTCGGCGATATCGTACTGTTTCGCGGAATAATTGAGGTAGCGGCGGAACCGTTGTACCGCTTTCTCACCACCCAGTTTTCGCACTTCATTTTCTCTCATCACCGGATCGATATACAGATCCGCCACGGTCCCGTCCTCGAAAAGGTTCCGCCAGTGCGGGTTGACGCTTTTCAAACCGATTTCGTCGTCCATATTTTTCCCGGCCCGGGCCCATAACCGTCGGAAATAGTGGGGAAGGGTGAGTATCGACGGGCCCAGGTCGAACGAGAACCCCTCCATTTCAAGACGGTTCAGCTTCCCGCCCACGTGATTGTTCTTCTCGAAAACATCGACCGAATAGCCCGCCGAGGCCAGAGAAACGGCGGCCGACAAACCGCCAAGCCCGGCTCCAATTACGACAGTCCTTTTTCCATCGCTACCGTTTTCCATTGGTATACCTCTATTTTCGGTTCAATTCGTTGATTTTCTCCATACCCCTTTTGGCAAGAGAATCGCTCTCATTCACCGCAAGAGCGGCCTGGTAGTAGTTTTTGGCCGCGGCATATTTTTCTTCAGCGAAATAGACCTCGCCGATAAAGGCCGCGTTCATGCTCCTGCCCCACCGGGGATACAGCGGGTCTTTTCGCATCCGCGACTCCTTTTCGAAAAGAGTATCGGCGGTCAAGAAATGGGGTAGTGCTTTTCCGTAATTTCCGAGTATCCGGGGAGAGTACCAGAAACTCACGCCGGTGAGAAAATGGACCCGCGGGTTTGTGGCGTTGAGCGCCAATGCCTTGTCACGGTCTTTTCCCACCAGCGGCCCCTGCGTGAAGACGGTAACGGGGTTCATGCTGATTTTCATTCCGCGCAAAACACCACGTACGGCATAGCTTTCGGAGAAATCGGGCTTCCTGGCTATCGCCGTCCCGAGAACCTCGATTCCCCGGTCGATATAGCTTTTTCCCTTGAGCTGCTCGGGTGTTTTGTCGGGTGAATAGAGATGATAGATTGCTTGAAAGAAGAGCGATGCACCGATCCAGTATTCGGCCAATCCTCCGGTATTGTCCTGATCGGCGGCCCGACCGAAGATTCGGGCCGCTTTTTCGAATCCGCCGTTGTCCCATTCATTATACGACGAGTTCAGGATGTCAATTCCCCGTATTATCAGCGAATCGGCACTCCGGCTGCCGTCTTCAGCCAAACCCAAGCAGCAAAGAACGAGAACGAACACGCGGACAGGCCGCCAGGAGCTGCGCACGAGGGGAACATACGTGCTTGATATATATGCTATTTTTGAATGATCCATTTGGTTTCCCATGCGCCTGAAAATAAATGACCGCGCCATACTACAGTGGACGAGAACAATGAATCCGGATACCTGTCACAATTTTTTCGATACCGGGAAAACACGGAACCTGTCATATAGAATCGATTCGCTGCGACTGCTCAAAAAGGCCATAGCTGATAATGAGCAGTCCATTCTCCATGCACTTCATGCGGATCTGGGCAAAGGGCCGATCGAGGCCTACTCATCGGAAATTGCTTTCGTACTGCGGGAAATCGATCTGGCGTTGAAGAATGTTGCGCGATGGATCAAAGTCAAAAAAGTGAAAACACCGCTGTTTCTCAAACCGTATACGAGCGTTGTCCGGCCCGAGCCCAAAGGGGTTGTTCTCGTAATCGGTCCCTGGAACTATCCTTTCCAGTTGATAATGACCCCCGTTGTCGAAGCGCTCGCGGCGGGCAATTGCGTGGTGATGAAACCGTCGGAGTATGCTCCCCATACCGCGTCGGTACTCACCTCCATGATCGGCGGGGTATTCGATCCCGGTCATGTGGATGTCGTGCTCGGTGACGCCGGTTTCGGCCGGGAATTGACGGCGCTTTCCTGGGACCATATCTTTTTCACCGGCGGAAACGCCACCGGCAAACAGATCATGGAAGCAGCGGCACATACGCTGACCCCGGTCACGCTGGAACTCGGCGGAAAGAATCCCTGTGTCGTATTCGACGATGCCCCCTTGACCGCCGCCGCCGGAAGGATCGCATGGGGCAAATTTACCAATGCGGGACAAACGTGCGTTGCCCCCGACTTCGTTTTCGCGCACCAAAACATTTATCGACCCCTTATCGAAAAACTAACTGATACGATAGAGCGTTTTTACGGAAACGACCCGCGAAAGACCCCCGATTACGGGAGAATTGTCAACCACAAGCATTTCGAGAGGCTCGTGGGGTTGCTCGACGACGGCGTGACCGTTTCCGGCGGCAAATTCGACAGGGAAGACCGCTATATCGCGCCCACTATCGTTACCGATATCGCCGAGAATTCACCACTTCTCACCGATGAAATCTTCGGGCCGATTCTTCCGGTACTGCCTTTTACCAATCAGGAAGCATTGATCGAAAAGCTGCGCCGGGGTCCCGTTCCGCTTGCCCTCTATCTGTTCACCAAAAACAAGCGGCTGCAGCGGCACTGTCTTGCACAAGTAAGGTCGGGCACTGCCTGTATCAACGAAACCTTCCTTCAGGTAACCTCCGCGCATCTTCCGTTCGGGGGCGTGGGTGATAGCGGCATGGGATCCTATCACGGCAAGGCCGGTTTCGACTCATTCACGCATTATCGAAGTATTCTGGAGGCGGGATTTACCTTTCGCGGGCGATTTTTCTATCCGCCCTATTCGATCTCGCTCAATACCATGAAAAGGATTCTCAAATTCCTCCTGTGATACGAACACAAACCCCACGCCTGAGGCGGCCGTATATGCGGTTTTTTTTCGGTATTCTCTCACTGCTTGCCGTGATATATGTGGGCATTTGTATTGGATACCGGTTCCTTCATCCGTATTTCGTATTCATCCCCTGGCACCGGCTCAACAGAAGACCCGGGGGTGATTATTCTTTTCGCGAACTGTTTTTCGAGTCTTTCAACAACGTTACTCTTCAGGCCTGGCTTCTGCGCCCTTCGGTCGCATCGGAGGCTGATGAAACCAAACGGCCGGTTATTCTTTTCTGTCCGGGCAATATCGGGACCATAGCAAAATATCTGAGTGCCGCGGAGATACTGGTTGATGGGGGGTACGACGTTTTCTTGTTCGGGTATCGCGGTTTTGGACACAGCGACTTTCGCTGGCCTACCGAGAAAGGGGTATACCACGACACGCAAGCCGCCTTTGTATATCTCCGGGATACGCTTGACTATCCGCCGGATTCGATCGTTATTCTTGGTCAGTCAATCGGATGCGCTCCCGCCGCCTTCGCGGCGTCGAAATACAACCCTCGTGCATTGGTCATTGAAGGCGGTTTTCCGAGTTTTACCGATGTCGTCCGGCGTGTTCTACCCTGGCTCCCCGTGCGAATGCTCACCACCGCCCGGTTCGATCTGAAAGGGCACCTTCAGGGCGTAACCTGCCCGGTGCTTGTTTTCCACAGCAGAGAAGACAAGGCGATTCCGCCTGGTGACGCCGATACAATCTTCGAGAATATCTGCTCGTATAAGGAAAAGGTGATCATTGACGGCATACATGCGCGTGGTATCGTAACGCAGCCGGATATCTATATCGAAAGGTTGAACCGATTTTTGCGGAGAATATCATAACGGTATAGTCGGCAGATTAACAACCGAAAAAAGCAGCGCCGCGTTTTCCGGCAAACCGGGCCGGGGCGCTTTTTGATTCAGATCAACGATACCGTTCCGTTTTCATCCGATAGCGTCACCACCCCGTTCCCGGGGGCGGATACGGCAATTCTTTTCGAGCAGGCACAGGCGATCAACGACGAGGACAAAGCCTCCAATTCACTGTGGTATGACCTCGGGAACGCGATTTCATTGACGTCACGCCCATCCCATTGGTATAATAAGGATACATCCGACAAGCTTACCGGGCGATAGTTTGAATCGGTGCATTGACGGCACCTTGCCGGGAAGCGACCTCGCTGATGCCGCTGGGGGTGACGGAGGATTGTCTGAGGGGCCGATTCATCACTTCCCACTGAAAAGGAAGACCCCCGCCGGGGAGTTCCATGACAGGCGTGGGAGCCGGGCTTTCACGGAAAGGAATATGACATGCGATCGATCAGAGTTTCTCCCTTCCTTGCATTGAGTTTGCTTTTTGTGCTTGTCTGCAAAGAGTCGCCTGTGGAACCGAAATGGCAGTCCTCGGATCTGGTCGGGACCTGGGAAGGAGACTTTCCGGTCGGCACGGAGACGGTGATTTCGGCGAACATGATTGTGGGCGGCGGGGGCACGTACAATATCTCGACTGAAAAGAACGATACGACCGTCTTTACCAGCATGGGGACCTGGGTTGTCGACGGTGATTCGCTCAGGCTGTTCGCATCCCAATGCGGCAAGGTCGATACCACGGCGTCTCCTCCCTGGACCGAGTATACGTGCACGGATACGATTGCCTTGTTTATTGATATAGAGAATGATGAGTGGGACGTGGCGGTGCGGGAGCTTGGGCCGGCTATTGAATCGCTGGGCGTGCCCGTGGCGCTGCTGGGGAATACGACGATTACCATGAGGCGGCAATAAGGGGACGTGATTCAGGTGCACTCTTCGACCTTGCTCAGGATGAGCGGGAGAGGTGGGCCCGTAATGAGCGGGGGTGTGAGGGGTGCTTCACTCGGAGGTGTCCGGGGACCGGCGCGGGCCGTGGATTGCGCCCCTCAGAATTGATACCGTATTCCCGCACCGAAAGTACGATGGATCGTATGAGGGTACAGGATGAAGAAGCTCCTGCCCGCTTCGACCTCGTGGTCGGTGAACAGGTTCTTTCCCCAGATACTCACCCGCAGGTCATCGTGGAAAAACGATTTCTCGATCATCGCGTCGAACTTCACATGAGCCCCTGATGTCTTGATCACGGTCGGGACACTCCCGGTAAAATCGTGCGCGGGGAATTTCCATTCGTAGATGCTGACAAACTCCGAATGCCACAGGCAACCGGTTGTCAGCCTTAACTCGGCCGGAAGGTCGACGGCGCACTTTCCCCTCAGAAGGTGAGGTGGGACAAGGTCCGGTCGGCTGACCATATCCTTGAATCCGGGGAGCATACGCTCTTCGGTCTTGAACCAGGAATGTGAAAGCTCAAGGTTCAGCCGGTGCAGCGGCGTGCAGTCCAGCACCGTCTCCGCACCGTAATTCGTACCGCGCTTGATGTGGGTATACGGCAGAGGAATGATTGTATCGTCGGGGCTGATCTCCGAGGTGGTTGTTGGAAACGGCGGATTCTCAAGTCTGGCCAGGAGCATCTTGTTGGGTGTCACGGCGTAGAAACCGCTGATATCCAGATGCATCCACGGGAAAGCCGAAAAACGGATTCCACAATCGGTCGAGTAGTACTCTACCGGCCGGGTATCTTCACCGTTGACAATAGTGACCCACTTCCCCGCGCTGGGAGGGACCTGGCCGGGCTCGACGCCGAAGTAGGAGGCAAAGAGAGGATATTTGAGGAAAAACTCGGCCGGGGGCATCTGGGCCTGTTTCAGCTCGAGATTGGTCTGGATATACGCCGGGGTGGTAATGCTCCGCGACCAGGCTCCCCATACCGAAAGGCCGCGAAGCGGCTTGACGGTCAGGCGGACGCCGGGCATCAGTTCCGGTTCGTTGCTCAGCAGCGTCCAGGTCTCCGCTTTCAGGCCGCCCGTCAGTTGTACCCGGTCATACAATGAGACCGTGCTTTGCAGAAAGGCCGCGTACAGATAGTCGTTCTTACGCTTACGGAGCCACTGCAGCATGTCGGTGTCTTCAAGCCACAGGGTCACGATTCTCGCGTTGGCCCCGCCGATCAATTGCACCCCTATGGGGCGTTCGGCAAACAGCCTGAGATTGTCCTGGATCTCAACGTTGGCGCTGTTGTAGGCGGCGCCCGCGGTACCGGACCCGATTCCCGGAATTTCTTCATCGCTGTACACGTTGTACAGCCTGATGAAGGCGTCATGCATCTCGCTGAAATCCAGGGACAATTCGGCCTGGGCAATGGTCCGCATTTCGTGAAGCCGGTCGATTCGGACGCTGTCGGCCGGAGGACGGTCGGTGATCGTATCGGTATCGTAGGGCAGGAACAGAGAACTGAATTCATACCCACGGTTTGCCGAATGAGTAATCTGAGAAGTCAGCGTGGCCCTGCTCCAGAGATGCCACAGAGCCTTGATCCCCCCGGCAGCTCCCTGCCACTGCCCTTCCCGTTCGTCGGCAAAGGGGTTGTCGCCGGTAACCCGCCGGCCGTCGTCGCCGGTCAACGAAAACCGCTCTCCCGCAAATGACGGGTTCTTTTCGTAGCCGTCGTGATTCTGAGCCGTGCCGTACACCGAAAGCGAAACGCGGTCGCTGAGTGCCCGCCCGTACCGCGCCGTCACGCTTCCGTAGTTCCTGTTCCCCCCTTCGCAGTTCACCAGAACGCCGTCGGATTCCCGCGCGTTTTTTGTCATGATATTGATGATTCCCGTGGCGGAGTTTGCCCCGTAGATCGTGGCGCCGGGCCCTTTGATCGCTTCGATACGCCTGATCTCGCTTATCGGTAAAAGCAGAGAGGGGAAAAACAGACCGCCGGTTATCGGTGAGACCATCGGAACCCCGTCAATCAATATGTTGACCCCCTGGGGGTAGATATCCGGCTTCTCACGGATACTGTATACCGGAATCTGATAGGTTACATCCCCGGCGATCAATCCCGGTATCTGGAAAAGCAGGTCCTGAAGTCTATGGGCATTGCCGCGGGCGATATCCTCCTGGTCGAGAACATAGATCGATGTGGCCACATCGCTGAGCAGTTCGGGCGTTTTCGATACCGACGATACTTCCAGGTTGAAAAGAGACGAAAGGTTGAGGCTGTCGACCTTCTCGTACCCCGTTACACGCGCGGCGCATACGCATACTGCCGTGACCACCAGGACCCGCGGTCGGCCGCGGACCGGCGATGGGATGCGGCCTGTCCGCGGGGTCGTATGGTCGGTATTACGGTGAGGACTACGTGAACCGGTCATTTGAGCACCTTGTCAATGGTTCCCAGATTTTCGCGGGAAAGCGACATTACTTCGCGCGCATGGCGTAGATTCAATATCTTGACGACCGCAAGCGGAGGCTGGATGATCCGTTGGTACGATGAACCGTCACTGCTCCGTAGTATTTCGGTTACCATCTGCGCCGCCTGCATCCCCAGCGAAAGGTGATCGGGCAGGACCGCGATCGTACCCATGCCGATTCGCGGATCGGCAAGCACTTCCACCCCGACGATCGAGGGTACTCGATACTTTTCGATCGCGGGCCCCCAAACGTCTTCGATCAGCGACGGATTCAACAGCCTGCTGTCGTTGAGCACCCACAGCGCGTCGACCTTCTCTTTGCGCAAGAGGTGTCTCAGAGAGGTGCGGAGCGTGAACGGCAGATCGATTGTCTTCTCGGGAAGTGCAACACCGACAAGCTCGATATCAAGCCTGCGGCAGTATTTCCTGTTGCGCGCAACCAGGCTTTCCATGACGGGCCGGTAGACGACACCGACGCGTCGCAGCGGCGTTGCGCTGAGTGTCCGCAGGTTCATGACCGCGGTGGCAAGGGGTATCTCGTACAGTATCCCCGAGGAGTTCTTGAGACTTTCGATCGCCTTATCGATGGATACGCCCATCAGAGATATCGAGGGCACTACCGGGTCGTCGACGGGAGCATTCTCGCAGTATCTCTTGTACATTCCAACAGCATGATTGTCCATGAGGACAACGACCGAAGGCCGGATCGTGCGCATCAGGGATGCAATTGAGTCGGACGTGTACGTTTCGTTGACGGTGTGCACGTGCAGGGTGAAATCATCACCGAGTTCGGAGATCATTCCGCCGACCGCCCTGCTGTATTCCCGGCCGGTTTCACGCATGATCAACACATCTCCGGCGCCTTCGGCGGCATCGATGCCCGGCGGGAGAGCCGGCAACGAAATGCACCCGAGGAAGACAATCATGGCTGTTGCGGTTTTCTTTGTCATTCTTCCCACCGATCAATGCCGAACATGCTTTTGAGTTCGTCGGGCATTTCGCGTACCGCGTTGCGTATTTCCCGCCATGGGCCCGACGGTTTGGCCGCCAGGGTAACAGTGTTGCGAGGTGCGTAATCCATTTCTCTCCTGTCAAAAGGGACGGAAGACATCTGGTCGATGAATACGGCAAATCTTTCCGGCACGAGAATCGCATCGGCCATACCGAAGGTCAACAGGGGCAGAAGATCCTCCACTCGGATCACCCTCCTGACCGACGGCGGGGTGCTGAAGAACCGTGCAACGAACGACTCCGTTTCGTCTTTTCCCAGAATGTCGACGGCTCCGACTGTCATCCTTCCATCATCTTCCTTCCTCCCCCCCGCCGGTTTCATCAACAGATAGCGTTCCCTTTTTTCCCCTCCGTACATGCCTTCCATCCGGACCGAATACTCTTTGAACGGGATAATGCACTGATACGGCCCCAGCAGCGCATCGGGCGGTTTTTTTCTTGTCTGCTCCGCAAAATCGTTATGACGGCCGAACACGGTTACGTCCAAACCGGGAAGCGCCTCGCTTATCCGCTTTTGGATTGCGCGTGGCCGTGAAGGTGAAGGGTAATAAACATGGAGCCCGAGGGTGTCGGTGCCGGCTCCCACACTCATACAAGACAGAACCCAGGGAAACCAGGCGCGGAACAGGCGTGTTCTCGTGCAAGCGGCCGGGGCGGGTCGCAGGTGCCTGCTCATACACATTCGCGATTTCCATTTGAACATCAGGGGACTACTTTGCGTGAACGGTCATGTGGACGGGCGCTTCTTTGGATGACGTTGCTATGATTCGCATACGTAGCTGCTCGGGTACGTAACCTGTTGCTTTCACCGACGCGCCCTGCCCGGCACGGGCACAGCGTGATCCCATCGACGGTGCTCGGGACGGGCCCGTACGGTACTGTTCAGAACCGCCGCACGGTATCCTTTGAGTTCCTGAGTAGTTTCCGGCATAATTATATAGTATCGGTCCGACTCACGCAAGCTGCAGCACCGGACCAGCGAGCCGGCAGTTGGTAGTCGGCGGAATACTCATTGCTTCCGGGGTCGATATACTATATAATTCTAGCGGAAAAGGTCACACTGATTGCTGATACAGAGGGATCGGAGCCGGCCGGGCGTTTCATCGCTGAGCCGACTCCGGGTCGTGGCCGGATCGGGTAATTCATACACGCCGGGACCAGAGAGCATGACAAAGAGTGCTACAGGCGCGGGAGAGGGATGGAGCTTCGCTGCTGTGTCGAGCACTCCCACGAATGCTTTCTACCTGTGTGTTGGATCGGCGCCGCGGCCCGGGCTTCGCCTTCCCGGCAGGCCGGTTCCGGAGTCGGCAGGTTAAGCGGCCCGCCATGGAAACGGAACGCGAAAGACCGTTTGTCAGTCTTCAGAAAAAGCTGGAACGACTCACCACCCGGGTGATGCTTCTGGTAGGAGGGCTGGTCATGGCTATCGGCATGATCATGTTCATTCTGGAATTTCAGCGACGGCTCCATCAGATAAGGACGGAAACCGAGGCATCGCTTGTCGGTAAGGGGAGGCTGTTGGCGCGCAACAACAGTATCGCATTGCGGCGGATGGTCGAAGACAATGCTTTTGCCGCAATCGGCGAGTTGGTGGAATCGACCGTGCGGGAAGACGAAGATGTTCTGTACGGCATATACATGGACACGTTGCAGCAGCCCTGGGTGACCGCTGGGGAATGCCCGTTTTGCATTCCCGGGCGGCACGGAAAGGAGCCGTCGAGGCTCCAGGACAGTGTCTCGCTTTGGGCGGCCGAAAGCAGTATGCCCGATTTCAAAGTTGTGCACAGGGAGGGCGGCAAGGACTGCATGGAGTTTATCGCTCCGATAGTCAGCATGAATTCACGCGTTGGTACCATCCGTTACGGGATCGGTACCGATCAGATGCGCACGAGTATTCAGAGAATGCAGACATTCTTCACCTTCTACATGGGCGCGTATATCGGGGCGTTCATTCTGGCCGGATTCGGTGTGTTCTGGCTGGGCATCCACCGTTCGCGCAAGCAGGCCGGAGAGATAACGCGTCCACTGAGCGATCTGCGCGGTGCGGCCGACCGGATTGCGGGCGGCAACTACGAAACGCCCGTTGCCATTGCCGCCAATGATGAGGTTGGGGTGCTGGCCGAGAATATCGAGTTCATGCGCCGTACCGTCCAGGACTATACACAGAACCTCAAGACAATGGTCTCCCAGCGCACGGCGCAGCTTGAAGCCACGCAGAAGGAACTGGTAACCAAGGCGCATCAGGCGGGTATGGCCGATATAGCGATCGGCACGCTTCATAATATCGGCAACATACTCAACAGCATCAAAGTCTCGGTGCAGATGCAGCAGCAGATGATTGACGAGTCTCCCGTCAAGAGTCTCCGCCGGGCCAACGAGCTTCTTGGGCAGAACATCGATTCACTGGAGACATTTCTGTTGTCCGATCCGCGCGGCGGGAAATTGATGGAGTATTACCTCAAACTTGACGGCTCGTTCGACCGGTTTATCGACAGGATGAGAGAGCACGGGCGGCGCCTGTCGTCCAAGGTGAATGCGATCCAGGATGTGATTTTTGCGCAACAGTCGTATGCAAATACCAAGGCGATGGTCGAGACGGGCTCGCTGGAAGAGATAGTCGACGATGCAATTGTCATGCAACGGGGGTCGATTGAGAAGTACGGGATAACGGTTGAAAAGGATTTTCCGAGATTGCCCGGAATCAGAATACAGAAGACCAAGATGATCCACGTGTTGATCAATCTGATCAACAACGCCAGGGATGCCATGATGGAGATGCCGCCGGAGGCCCGCAAGCTTGTATTTCGCGCGGCCGAAGAGAATGGGCGTGTGGCGCTCCTGGTCACCGATACCGGTATCGGGATACAAACCGGGAACCTGAAGAAAATCTTCTCGCACGGGTTCACTACGAAGAAGGACGGTCATGGATTCGGATTGCACAGCAGCGCAAATTACATCAGGGAAATGGAAGGCGAAATGCGGGTTGAAAGCGAAGGAAGCGGAAAGGGAGCAACCTTCATTATCACCTTACCGGTAGCACGGGGCTGACTATGAACGAAGTGGCTTCGAAGGGACGAATACTGATTGTGGACGATAATGCGGCAATTCATGAGGATTTCCGTCAGATCCTGAGCCCGTCGCCGGACACGCGTGACGATGAGATGAAGAATATGGAGCGGGAGTTGTTCGAGGGGACCGGTGCGCCGGCGGATGCGGCCGGCACCGCCGACTATGAAATTGAAGACGCTTTCAGCGGGGAAAAGGCGATTGAAATGGTCCACAGGGCATCCGCGGAGAATCGTCCCTATTCGGTGATTTTCATGGATGTGCGAATGCCGCCCGGCATGGACGGAATCGAGGCTATCGAGCGGATATGGAAAGACCATCCCGATATTGAAATGGTTATCTGCACCGCGTTTTCGGACTATTCGTGGGAAGAGATCCTGTCTCATTTCGGCAAGACGGATAAACTTCTCTTTATCCGCAAGCCGTTTGACAGCGTGATGATCAGGCAGATTTCGCTCAACCTGACAACAAAAAGTGATCTGCGCAGGAAACACAGAGAGCACATGGCGACGCTTGAGGATCTGGTCGCCCGACGGACCGCGGAGCTGCGTACCATGGTCGAGGATGTATCACGGCTGGGTGCACGGTACCGTAGTCTGGTTGAAGCAGCTCCGGTGGGAATCGTGGCGATTCGTCAGGACGGCACCATTCGTGATATGAATCCGGCGATCCGCAAGATCCTGGCTGCGCCCGAGCAGTCGGTTGGCGGCACGACCAGGTTCTTCGAGGACCCGCCCTTTGCCGACTTGCCGGGAATCGAGCGTGTTCGAACAAGTCTGGAAGAGAACATGCCGATCACATTTGACTGTGAATACACGGATTCATCGGGCGTCGACAAGTCCCTCTCCATTCATGCATCCCCGCTTCCGTCAAATGCCGGCGATGGTGGATGCATGGCGATTATCGAGGACGTGTCGGACCGGAAGTCGCTTGAAGAGCAGCTTCTTCACTCGGAAAAGATGCGGGTGGTGGGTCAGATGGCGGGCGGGTTTGCGCATGACTTCAACAATATCCTCACCATTATCAAGGGTCACCTCGAACTCATCAGGGTCCGCGGCGCCCCGGAAGGAGATTCGGACCGCCTTCAGGGAATCATGGCGGCTGAAAGCGCCGTGGAACAGGCGGCGAACCTTATTTCAAAAATTCTGGCGTTTTCGCGCAAAGAGCAAAACCAGTCCGTCGCGGTTGACATCAACAATAGTGTTACCGACGTCATTCAGATGTTAAAGCATTCAATAGACAAGAGGATTGTCATCGAAACGGCTCTGGAATGCCGATCGTCCCGGGTCAGGGGCGATCCGGTGCAACTGCAGAATGCGATTCTGAATCTGGCGCTCAACGCGCGCGACGCGATGCCGCGGGGAGGGCGGCTGACGATCAGGACAATGGAAAAGAGTGAGGCCGATGTTCGGGCGATGGGAGTGTGTCCCGAGGGCCTGCGGGGCGACGACTATCTTGTGCTTGAGATCGCCGACACGGGTAGCGGGATCGATGCAAATACGCGGGCGCATATATTCGAACCGTTTTTCTCGACCAAGCAATCCGGGAGAGGTTTGGGGCTGGGACTGGCAAGCGTGTATAACGTTGTCAAGAGCCACAACGGCGCCGTCGGTTGCGACAGTGAACCGGGGAAGGGAACCAGGTTTACGCTGTGTTTCCCGCTCGATAAGGGGCACGAATCTTCTGAGCCGCCGGAGGCGCCGGGGAACCTGATAGAAGGCAGGGGAGCGGTGATGGTTGTTGATGACGAGCCGCTGGTGCTTGATCTGGCCGAACAGTTTCTCGACGCACTCGGTTTCGAGCCCGCCGGGTGCCGCAGCGGAGAAGAAGCGGTCGAGTACTACGAACAAAACCGGGAAAGAATCAAACTTGTGATTCTAGACATGGTCATGCCGGGGATGGGAGGATATGAAACATTCAAGCATCTTCGCGCCATTAATCCCACCGTCAAGGCCATCATTGCCAGCGGATACGCGATGAACAACGAAATCCGGAAGACGCTCGATGAGGGGGCGGTTGGATTCCTTCAGAAGCCGTATGGCCTGGAGGCATTATCGGATATGATCGGACAACATGTTCCAATTGAGTAAGCGGGGAGTTGCATGAGCGTGAAGCAGACACGGATTTTGCTGGTCGATGACAATGCTTCGATTCACGAGGATTTCAAGCATATTCTGACCTCGTCGACAGAGCTTTGGCAGACTGAAGACGGCCTTGCGGAGCTTGAAAAGGAGCTTTTCGGCAACAAACCGCAAAGCCCCGTCGGCATGCGTTACCGGATCGATGATGCGTATCAGGGCGAAGAGGCGGTTATGCTGGCCCGGGAGGCTGCCGAGGAAGGGCTGCCGTATTCCCTGATTTTCATGGATGTGCGTATGCCGCCCGGCATGGACGGTATCAGGACCGCGGAACGAATATGGGCGAACTATCCCCTCACCGAAATTGTCATCTGCACGGCATTCTCGGACTATACCTGGGATGAGATACTCGGGACACTCGGGAAAACAGACCGTCTGCTGTTCATGAAGAAACCGTTCGACACGATCACCGTCCAGCAGACGGTACTTGCACTGAGCCGCAAGTGGGAGCAACGAAGCAGTGTGCAAAGGTACATCGAGGACCTGCAGGTTGAACTCGATGAGCGCAGCAGCCAGATTCACACGCTGGAAGAGCGTCTTGCCCGGATGACACACTCGCAGGGAAACAGGATGCTGGCAAAGAGCGAGTTTCTGTCGTCGATTCACTACAGCATTCGCTCGCCGCTCAACGGCATCATGGGAATGGCCGACCTGCTCATGGACACCGAGCTGAGTACGGAACAGCGCAACTGCACGCGGGCGCTGAAGGAATCGGCCGATTCGCTTCTTGCCCTGGCGACTGATTCCATGCTCTGCACCAGGCACGATGTAGAGAACATGCAAACACAGATTCTGGAATTCGACATTCGCACCATGATGGAGAACACCGCCGAGTTTGCCGCCCTGTTTTCCCGTCGACGGCCCCTGCGGTCGGCGACGATTGTTCATCCCGCAGTGCCGGAGACAGTGCGGGCGGATCCCGGATGGCTGCGGCAAATCCTGCTGTTACTCTGCAACTACCTCCTGCGCGGAAAGGAGCTGTACTGCCTGACCTTGCGGTTGTCGCTGCTGGAGCCCGGGGCGGGACAAGAGGACGCCCCGGCCGACGGGCAGGCGGTCGGGATGCTTTTCGAAATCGGGGGAGAAACCGAGGCGGCGAGCGCGGCCCCGGGCAGGGATGGTGCGGCGGGGCCGGTCGGCAGAGCGGAGAAAGAGGCGTTCATGCGGAAAGCCGCGGAGATCCCCGGTCTGGCGCTTGCCGGTGAAATAGCCCGGAACATGGGAACGACGCTCGGCATGGAGACGGGTGAGGATACGAGGTGCCGGTTCAGAATGGCAGCCGGGATCATGCCCTGCGACGGCCGCGGCTCGATCCTGTTCGACCGGGAAACACTCAAGGGCTCGCGCATACTGATAGTCGGTACGAGCCGGGTCAGCCGGAGAATCATCGCCTTGCACATAGAACACTGGGGAGGTGAAATCGTTGAGGCTTCCGACGTGCCCGCTGCGATAGAGCTTGCGCAATCCTCACTCGATACCGTAAAATCGTTCGACACGGCAATCGTCGATCTCGACACGGCGGGGATCGACGACTACGTGTTTGTCGCACGCCAGTTCATGCAATATGAAAACCTGAGGAGCCTTCCGCTGATATGCCTTGCCGCACGGACATGTCGTGGCGACAGCGGCAAGGCCGAAGAGGCGGGATACCGGGCGTTTCTTACCAAGCCGCTGAAGCAGCCGCATCTTTTTCACAGCATAAGTCTTCTGCGACAAATCCGGCGGGGCGACCTTTCGTGGGAGCAATGCGGGTTTCTTACCCGACACCGGCTCGATGAGATCGTCAACAGCCTTCGTTTCCGGTTCCTGGTCATCCAGAATACCGCCACGCAGGTTGATCTGGTATCCCTGCTGGAAAGCCGTGGTATCCGCTGCGATCTGTCGTTGTTCGCCGATGAATGGCCGGCCGACCGCGGGGGAAAACACTACGACGCCGTGGTGCTTGACGCCCGAGGCCACGACCGAACGGCTCTCGCATTTGTCGACGTGCACCGCGATGTACTGTCGGCTCTGCCCGTCATCGTTCGCACCGGCTCCGCATCCGTGTGGGATGAACCGTCGCGGGACTACCCCTTTCTCGCCGTCACTGCCTCGGCCGGCGAGCAGGCCCTTATTGACAAAGTCCGGGGGGCTGTAGCGGCGGGAACTGAAATCACCAGGTAGCGGCTGCCAATGAGGGAATGAAACGGATACGTGTCGTCATCTTTCACGGCATCCTGGAAATCACCGAATGAGGGCAGGCTGTGCCGCACGAAGTACTGAAGACTCTTGAGGGCGTCCTTCCGCGTAACCGGCCGTCAAAAGCGGTCCGTGTTGCCGAAATGGTGCGCGTACCGCTCATTCACCGCATGCCGTTGGGGCCGGAGACCGGGAGAGGCTGATGGTGAAACAGCTTCGCGGCTTTTCATTGGCGCCGTTTCATGGAGGGCCGCCGGCAGCGCTACAGTGGAGTCCGCTGCATACGGGTAGTTACCCACAAACCATTTTTTGATACTGGTTTCCAATGCTGTTCCGGGTCACGGCACCGCGAAACCGTATACACCGTAATCATATTTTCGAAACCCGTTACCCATCTACATTGTTCAGGATTATCCATGCATACTCGCCTTTCGACGACCGTTGTTCCGACGACATCAAAGTTGCACTTCAGGTTGGATTTCGAGGATTTCCGTTTCGATGGTAGTGAAATGACCGAAATCGACGTGACCGGGCAGACTCGTGAGATCCGGCTGCACTGCGAAGACCTCGAGATCAAGACACTCGCTCTTCTTCGCGATGATTCTTCAATTACCGTATCGCACACGTGTCGCAACGGAGAGCTTCATATTCTTGCCGACAAACCACTTTCTCCGGGCAGTTACACGTTTCGGTGTGAGTTCTCGGGGGTGCTCGGCGATGATCTCAGCGGGCTGTACCGAAGCCGGTATGTCGACGCCGACGGGCGCGAGGCCTGGCTGGTGACAAGCCAGTTCGAGGCTCCCTACGCCCGCAAAGCGTTCCCCTGTTTCGACGAACCCGGGTTCAAGGCAGCCTTCGCGCTTTCGATGGATATTCCGTCCGACATGATCGGCATCTCCAATATGCCGGCGGAATCGGAGACTGTCGAGGGCGGCCGCAAGACGATCACGTTTGCTCGGACGCCGCTGATGTCCACCTACCTTCTGTACCTGGGCGCCGGACACTTCGATTACATCGAGACGAGGAGGGGGGCGCGCACCGTGCGCGTCTACGGTGTAAACGAACAATCTTCCAGGGGGCGTTTTGCCTGTGACGTGGCAGCCGACACGCTTGCGTTTTTCGAAGAGTACAGCGGAGTCCCGTACCCGCTTCCGAAACTCGACCTGCTGGCAATACCCGATTTCGCCGCGGGAGCGATGGAGAACTGGGGAGCGGTGACGTTCCGCGAGGTGCTCTTGTACGCCGACAAGGAGACGACATCGCTTGCCGTGCGGAAGCGTATCGCCGAAGTGGTTGCGCACGAGCTGTGGCACCAGTGGTCGGGTAATCTGGTAACCATGGAGTGGTGGGACGACTTGTGGCTCAACGAGGCGTTCGCTACCTACATTGCATTCAAGGCGGTGGATCACTTCTTTCCCCAATGGCACATCTGGGAAGATTTCATCGAAGCCGACACCGCCCGGGCATTTGCCATGGACATGCTCCATTCGACTCACCCGATAGCCGTTCCGGTTCATACGCCGAATGAAGTCGAGGAGATTTTCGACAGTATCAGCTACGGCAAGGGCGCGAGTGTCTTGAGGATGATAGAGAGTTTTATCGGCGAAGAGGCCTTTCGGAGCGGGGTCGGCGCGTATCTCACAGCGCACGCTTATGGGAACACGAAGGCCGAAGATCTGTGGCAAGCCCTGGAGCGACACAGCAGTGAACCGTTGCGGGAGATGCTCGTTGCCTGGATCACCAAACCCGGCTTTCCTTTGATTAAGGTCGAGGCCGCCGGCAAGCGAGTACGCATCAGTCAGGAGCGGTTTGCCGCGGCCCCGAATCGGTGCGACGGCGACACCTGGCCGATTCCCCTTACGTGGAGCGACGAGAATGGAAAGCATGCGGCCCTTTTCGACCGGGATCATCGGGAATTGGTTGTCGACAGCGGCGTGGTTCGATTGAATGCGGGCCATGCCGGATTCTACCGTGTGCTGTACAGCGCGGAACTGTACGGGCCGCTCGGCGAGGCGGTCAAGGCGGGCGGTCTCGACCGGATGGAGCGGTGGGGACTGGTAAGTGACCTCTGGGCCTGCGTGTTTGCCGGTCACGGATCGCTTGCGGACCTGGTGGGTGTGCTTGAGGCCTTTGAGGGCGAGAAGGCCGTATTTGTCTTACGCGCGATCGAATCGATCTGCGCGGAGATAAGTCGTTACCTGCGACTGCCCGATAACGGCCAGGGCCTTTTCCGGCGGTTCGAGACGCCGTTTGCCCGGGCATACGAGAGGCTGGGGCTGCGCGCCGCGCGGGAAGAGTCAATCCAGGATCGCGAACTGCGGCCCCTTGCATTGACGTTTCGTATCCGGGCCGGCGATGAGAAGACAATCCGGGAGACTCGAGCGGTGGCCGAGGCCTACCTCAAGGGGTCATCGGTGGACCCGGACATACGCAAGGCGTGTCTGGCCGCCATGACGGAAAACGGTGGGCGCGGTGAATTCGATGCGCTGCGGCGAGCGTACGAATCCGCATCCGTGATCGAGGAGAAGCTTGCGTTTCTCTCCGCGCTGGGCGGCTTCGACGACAAGGAATTACTTCGTGAGTATCTTGACTATTCTCTCGGCGAAGCCGTGCGGCGACAGGACCTTCGCAGCGTGTTCGCGCGCGCGGCGGCAAACCCCGCCGCGCCGTCGGTGTTCGGTAACTGGGCAAGAGACAACTGGGACAGGCTCTATCCGCTTCGGCACTCCCACTTTGTCTACATGGGCCTGATTCAGACATTTATTTCTTCGGCCCCCGATCGGGAAGCACTCGCTGAGGCGAAGAAGTTTCTGGAGACCCACAGTGAAGGATTCGAAAAGACGAGAACCAATGCCCTGGAGAAGGCTGGGCTCGTGCTGGCTTTCCGGGAGCGTGAGAAAGACAGCCCGGGGTAAACTGTCTTATCAATTGCTCCGGAGGACACCACAGCGTCGATCAACGGGGTTTCGAGCGGGAAGATGAGTAGCATGGCAATGGACGAGGCGTTGACAAGCCGCGGTGATACGCTTACCGCGGTGGTGCGATCGGTCGACAGCGGGCGTGGTGAGACGGGACTTGTGCCGATGGAAACAGCGAAGCTTACCGTCACTGAGTGACTTGTGATCCAGTCATGACCGATATCCTCCCACCGGGCATGGTGTTTGCTTTCTTTGTAAAATTACGGCGTTCGGCGACAGGTGGGGCAGTATAAATGTCTCACGTCGCCGCGCATTGTGAGTCTGTGGAAGGCAATCGTATGAGCGTTGTTTCCTTGCGGCCTGACGAAGGCCTGTGTCCGATCGGAAGAGCGGGAGTTCCGGGCGTGCCGGAGAGGAGAGGAGTGATGCAATGAACAGGAATCCGTCGCTGGAGCACGGTGCGCTCTATGCCGATTTCTATGAGTTTACTATGGCGCAATTGTATTTCGACCGCGGATTGCACGAAAAGCCCGCACGATTCGAATACTTTTTCCGTACCTATCCCCACTACGGAAGCCATCAGGCGGGCTACTGCATCGCGGCCGGTCTGGAGTGGTTTGTCGACTGGCTGCGGAATGCCCGGTTCGACGATGCGGTGGTGGAGGCGCTGCGCAGGCAGAAGAGCAGGGGAGGAGGAAGACTCTTTTCCGATGCGTTTCTTGCGTGGCTTTCATCACGGACCCCGATTGAGGAAATTACCCTTGATGCCGTTCCCGAAGGGCGAGTCGTGCATCCGCACGAGCCCGTGGCGGTTGTTGAAGGCCCGATGGCGGTGGCGCAGATTATCGAAACGTCTCTTCTGAACCATCTCAACTTTCAGACGCTGATTGCCACGCGGGCATGTCGGGTCAAGCTTGCCGGGGAAGGGCGGATGATGATGGAGTTCGGTATGCGTCGGGCCCAGGGACCGGCGGCACATGCCGGTGCACGTGCCGCGCTTATCGGCGGCGCCGATTTTTCGTCGAACACGGCACTTTCCTGTTCACTCGGCGTCTCTCCCAGGGGCACCCACGCGCACAGTATGGTGCAGGCGTTCCTTGCGATGGGGAAGGGAGAACGCGCGGCATTCAAGGCGTACGCCGAATCCTTCCCGGACAACTGCCTTCTTCTGCTGGATACGGTGGATACGCTGGGAAGCGGCCTTCCGAATGCCATTGCGGTGTTCCAGGAACTCCGCGCCGGGGGACATGAGCCCATGGGCGTGCGCCTGGACTCCGGAGACCTGGCCTGGCTGAGTGTCAAGGTTGCCCGCCGGCTCAAGGATGCGGGTTTCCCGAAGGCAATGATCGTGCTGTCCAATCAGCTCGATGAACTGGTGCTGGGGCAGATACTGGCGCAGATCAGGGAAGAGGCGCCTCGCGAGGGACTGGCGCCTGAGGAAGTGATCGGGAGGCTTGTCTACGGTGTCGGCACCAGACTTATCACATCGGCCGGCAAAGGGGCCCTTGACGGAGTGTACAAGCTGACGGCGCTCAAGGAGGATGAGCGATGGAAGCCTGTTCTGAAACTCTCCGAGAGCGTCGAGAAGATAGTGACCCCCGGCCGTAAGGCCCTTACGCGCATCTACGACAACTCCGGCCGGACAACGGCAGACTGCCTCTCGCTTCACAATGAAAATATCGAGGCGGGAGAATCACTGACGCTGCATCATCCGTACCGTGAGTCGGTGTCCAGGAAACTCCCGCGCAGCGAGATCGGGGAAGTGGAACCGCTGCACGAGAGAATTGTAGACCGCGGAAAGGTCGTTGCGGAGTTTCCGGGGCTGGAGGAGGTGCGAAAGCGCCGCAATCGTGATCTTGAGCGTCTCGATCCCGGCGTCAAACGGGTTATCAACCCGCATGTCTATCACGTTTCACTTTCCCCAGAACTGTTCGACCTCAAACAGCATCTGATTCGCGAGACCACGTTTCGCGATGTCTGACGGTTCATCCTCAGCGGCCCCGCCCTGTTTGCCGGGTCAGGGTCACAGGGCAGGGCTGGAATCTGCCGGGTTCAGGCGGAGAACCGGACTTCACCGGCGACATGCTCGCGAACCTCCTTCCACTCGGTTACCACCGCGCCGCCGGCCTGCATCTCCCGCACAGCCCGTTCGACATCGCCGGGATTCTTCTCCACCCCTCGTGTGGCGTCGTGGAGCAGATATACGTTCAGTCCCCTGCCGAGCCCGTCGAGTACCGATGCTCTCACGCACACGTCGGTGGCCAGACCTCCCACGAACAGTTCGTTGACGCGCTCCTGGTTCAGGAGTTTCTGCAAACGCCTGTCTTCATTGTCGACCCCCTGAAATGCCGAATAGCCGTCTTCGCCGGGCTTGAACCCTTTGGAGAGAACCATGACACTTGCAGGTAGCTGCAGGTCCGGATGGAATGCGGCTCCGGGGGTGTTCTGCACGCAGTGAACCGGCCACGCCCCGCCGTGCTTCTCGAAATGCTCCGTTTGTTCCGGGTGCCAGTCGCGGGAGACGAAGACCGGAAGGTTTCGTGAGGTGAACAGTTCGATATACCGGTTCAACGCCGGGATTATCGTGTCTCCTTCGCTGATCGCAAGTGCTCCCCCCGGGCAGAAATCCCGTTGCACATCAACTACCAGCAGTGCTTTCTGGCTCATACCAGCCTCCTTCCGCTGAAAATGTCAAGACACGGGTGCTCTCGCTCCTCCTCGGAACACCCCTCACCGGAATATCGTGTGGATAGTGCCTCCCGCTTCATCATGAGATTCCGCTCCTGCGTCGTACAGGTGCATACGGGATTGTACCTCACCGGCTTTCCACCCCCGGTGCACCCTTTTGTCACAACTGTCGCCTATCCTGGAATGCCGCAATTTGTGTGCCACGAAGCCCGTCGTGGACTCTTGTGCTCTTCGTGCCGGCGGTGTTCGCCGCCGATGCTTCACCGGAAGAGCTGTCGGCACGACAATTGCTCGAGAATGAAAGGAAGCCGGTATTTCCGATCAGTTTCAGCAATCCTCTTCGTTTGTCAATGGGATCGGACCGGAAGAGGAGAAATCGGGGCGGGAGATCGAGGTGGCCGGGTTCGGCGCGTGTTGTGCCGCGCGGGATTCACTTCATGCGGTGGTGTTTCGATGTTCGCCGGTACATTGTCGGCTTCGTGGAGCGTGCGGCGGCGGGAACGACAGGGGGGGCGGAAGGTGCGTGGGGTGCCGATGAGGAGCCGGCGCAATTTTTTTGCTCTACGAACCGGGCGAAAGAATGTAATTTATATCGGTTGTTCGAAAGGAGCGACTATGTATTTCCGAGAGATTCCCGGCACTTCGCTCCGCGTTTCCGCGGTAGGCATGGGCACCTGGGCAATGGGCAACGATTTCTGGGGAGCCGTGGACGACGGGGAGTGTATAGCGGCGATCAAGGCCGGGATCGACAGAGGGATCACGCTGATCGACACCGCACCCGCGTACGGTTCCGGCCATGCGGAGGAGCTTGTGGGCAAAGCAATCGCGGGAAGGCGTGACGAAGTGGTACTGGCAACGAAAGTGGGGGTGCAGAAGGGTACGCACGATGCGCACGTTGACCTTCGTCCCCACGCGATCAGACGGGAGGTGGACGAGTCACTGCAGCGGTTGAATGTCGACACCATCGATCTCTATCAAATGCACTGGCCCGATCCCAACACCGCGCTTGATGATTCTCTCGATGCCCTCAATCGCATTCGTGAGCAGGGGAAGGTTCGGTATCTGGGTGTATCCAATTTCGGGTTGCGCATGCTGGAGCGCACCGTCGAACGCGGCCACATTGTCGGCACACAGAACCACTACTCCCTGCTTCGCCGCGACATCGAGCGCGATATCGTGCCGTTTGCACTCGATCACGGCATGGCAACCTTTACCTACGGCACGCTGGGCGGCGGAGTATTGACCGGTAAGTATGAGGGCATTCCCCGCTTTGATTCCCAGGATAAGCGAGCGAAATTCTACGATTTCTTCCACGAACCCCTCTGGAGCACGATTAAGAAATTCCTCGAGCCATTGAAAGAAATCGCCGAGGCCAACGGCAAGCCGGTATCCGAAATCGTGATCAACTGGACACTCTGGCAGCCGGGCATTACATCGGTACTGGTAGGGGCCCGTAACCCGTCACAGGCGATCTCCAATGCTGAAGCAGGCTCGTGGGAGTTGACAAACGATGAACTCGACGAGATTGATTCCTATCAGGAGCAGCTCTTTGCCTCTCCCCAGCCTGCCGGCACCTGACATCGGCCTGCTTTCCCAACCCACGACATAGAATAGCCGGAACCTTTCTCCCCCCCCGGTGTTCGGCGGGTGGGGGGAGGTTCCGGTTATTGTTTCGGTGCTGTCTCAAGAGCGGACACGCGGTGCTCCGACCGCCGGCAGCTTGCGGTGGCCGTGTTGCTTTCGTCTCGCCCGCTCACGGTGTGCCGGGAGGCGGTACATCCGTCTCGCGCGTTTCCTTGACCGCTACTTCGGTGAACCACACGCGCAGGCCCTCACCGTAAAGCCGTTGCATCGCAATCATCAGCGGGCCGACTTTCTCATGCGCTTCCCACTTCGCGGCTTGTGCGGTAGGATCGGGTGAAGCGCGGTGAAAACTCCATTCTCGTATCAGGTTGGTGCGCTTATCCACGAAAAGTTCATAGACGTTTCCCGGCGCATACGGCTTTTCCTCGAGATAGGTCACCGTCAGCCGCGTCGCGATCGTATCTCCGATCGGCAGCGGCTGGTCTTCGTTGACCGCCACTTTGATCTTGTCTTCATCCCAGGCAAGATGCAACGGGAACAGCAGGCGGTAGGAGTCGTTGACGAACCACGTCTCAAGGGTTCGAAGTTCGGGGTCGACATTCCCTTCCGGAAGCAATCCGCGCACGTAACCGCGCGTGATCAGGGAATCGTCGGGACCCGTGCCCTCGAACACCACGCTGTCGCGACGGGGATACCACGTCCATTCTCGGCTGACCGTGTCTGTGCCCGATGCCTGGTTGAACGTAAAGGAAAGACGCTCGACCGACCCCCAATGGTCCGAACCGTACGCCTGCGCGACCAGTTCATCCCGCCCGATAAGGGGTTCTCCTTTTCCGCACCCGCCGATTGTCAGTGCTGTAGCAAGAACGATGCACCACAGCAGCACCGAACCCGGCGTGCAACACCATGCCTGCTTTTTGATGTGAGGTATTTCTCGAAGCATACCGACTCCTTTCGTAAGAGTTCTGTATCATCTTCACGGAACCCCCCCCTTGCTATGGAGCCCACCATTTTCTCCCTCGCGCAACAGCTTTCAGCCGGTGTTCCCCCTCAAACTTCCGCAAATTGTGTGCCATGTCCATCGGAGCTTGAAGAGGGGTGAGTCACCGAACACACATCCAGGGCGGCGTCCCGGTGAGTATTCTCGGATGTGGGAATTCGTTTGGCGGATTCGACAAAACCTTCGGGTCCCGGCGGAGTCGTTTGTCCGTGCCCCGGGTCATACGCATTGGGATTGGCTTGGCACGAAGTTTGAGGCACTACAATCGAGGAAGTCGAGGTGAGTGGCGATGAGGGGGATGTTTCCGTTCGTTTCCGCGGCTCGCTATCGCTCGGAAAGACCATGAAGCAAAGACGGGGTACGACCACACGAGCGGTGGGTACTCGGCGGTAATCGCACATGAATGAAGGGGGGGCAGGAGGATCGCCTGCCGGGCTGAGAAGGGAACCGGGGTTGATCGGGTGGGACGGGGGAGAGATGCGGAATCCGGAATAGAAGGGATGGCTCCAATGAAGGGAGGTTCGAAATGGAGTTTGTGCTTATTATCCTCAACGAACAATCGGAGGTGGAGAAAGCGCTGTCGGCACTGAGTAAGAGCGACGTGTCGGGGGTCACTGTGTACGACAGTGAAAGTCTGGGGCAGTATCTTGGTGAGACCTCCGATCAGCCAAACGATCCCCTCAAGCCGATCGGAATCAGTCGAACGGCCTGCAAGACCATAGCGGTGGTGTTGCAGGATGGGGAGCGATTCGCCGAGATTGACAAGAGACTAAAGAAGAACGGAGTGAATCTTGAGGAGCCGGGTGTGGGAGAGATGATTTCCCTTCCCGTGCGGGAATTCGTGGGAGCATCGACACCGAAACGCGGCAAGAAGACCGCCAATGCCTGAGAGCCGCCGCGGTGATGACGCCCGGTTCCGAGTTGTGCCGGGCGGAGGACACGTTTCGACTGTACGAGCACCTGAAAACCGAGTACGCGGGAAATGATATCGGCTCATGAGCACTTCGCAGACTGACTTCGTTGAGCCGGCCTTTTCTGCGCGGGAAGACGGTGGCAAAGCAGGCTCGTCGGCACACCCGCCGGAAGGCTCTTCTCACGGAGATTCTACTTCGGGAAGCCGGGGTGACGGACCTCCCCCGCCGTGGGCGCGAGAGGCCGATGATATTGCCTGGGGGTTCAACGTGTCGCCCGCGGTGGGGTACGACGAAACAACGGTGCGGAAGAAGCGCCAAGTCGAGGGGCCCAATTCGATAGAAAGCCGCGGGAAACGATCAACCCTCTCCATCCTTCTGGGTCAGATTCAAAACGCCGTCTCGCTGCTTCCGGCGGCGGCCGCGATTGTTTCCCTGGCATTCGGCCATGTCGTTGAAGGTATCACGATACTTGCCGCTCTCTTCATCAATGTTGTTATAGGATTTGTCACCGAGGTGCGTGCAAATCGTTCTCTGGAAGCGCTCGGCAGAATGGGAACGGTCCGGTGTCGAGTGAAAAGAGACGGCCGCGGCGTGACCGTTCCGGCTCGTGATCTGGTAAGGGGGGATATCGTCGAGCCGGCCGCCGGAGATATCGTTCCCGCCGACATACGGCTTCTGGAGTGTCGCGGAATTCAGGCAGATGAATCGGCCCTGACAGGCGAGTCCGTCCGTGTCGGCAAGACCGGGGAAGTGTTGCCCGAAGACACCCCGCTTCACTCCCGGACCAATATGCTTCTGCGAGGAACGGCCGTGGTCAAGGGCGAAGCTACAGGCATTGTAACTGCCGTCGGCATGGATACGGAGCTGGGGAAAATCTCACAAATGGCCGAAAATGCCGAAGAGGAGGTTTCGCCGCTTGAGCGGAGACTGAACAATCTTGCGACGCGGTTAATGATGTTGGCGGGAGGGGTGACGGCGCTGGTGGGACTCAGCGGTTACCTCCGGGGAAAGGACATACTTCTGATGCTCCGCACGGCCGTGGCCCTCGCGGTCGCGGCAATCCCCGAAGGGTTGCCGGTCGTAGCCACCAATCCGTTCGTCTGGGGAGCCTTGCTCCTTTGCAGTGCACTCCTGCTGCTGACCGTATTCCTTCCCGTTCTTCGCACCGTACTGAATGTCACCCGTCCATCGTCCGGTGGGTGGCTCGTCATTTTGAGCTTTGCTCTGATACCTTTTGTTTTCGTGCAGGCAGTATACGGCATTCTCGGCCGGAGGACGAGGGCGGACGGGACGGAGGAAGCACGGGCGAATGCAGGGCCGGGGGGCGCCGTTTCGAACGCTGGTGATCGACGGCGGATGGATTCGAAAACCAACGAGGGGAGGCAGCAATGAATGTTCCGGTTGAGGTTTCGTTTCGCGACGTGGTGAATCAGAAGGAATTGGAGCGGATGATCCATGACAAGTGCGCCAGGCTTGAGCGTATCTGCAACTATCTCTCCAGTTGCCGGGTAGCGGTGGAGCGGACGCAGAAGCATCAGCAAAGGGGGCAGCGATATCGCGTGCGGCTGGAGCTGGGAGTGCCGCCCGGCCACCGGTTGACCGTGACCCGTGAGCCGCATGAGGGAGAGCTGCATACTCGTGTCGAGAGGGAGATCCGTGATGCGTTCGAGGCGGCGGAGCGGCAACTGAAGGAACTGAAGGAGAAGCAGCACGGGGAAGTGAAGAGGCACCCGGCGCAGGAAACCGGGGCGGTCGTGCAGTCGGTCAATCGAGAGCAGGGATTCGGCTTTCTGCAGACCGTCGACGGCCGGAGTCTGTACTTTCATCGCAACGCGGTACTGGAGGGGGATTTCGACCGCCTGGAACAGGGGACAGGAGTGCGGTATCTGGAATCCTCAGGAGAGGAGGGACCCAGCGCACGGAGTGTGGAGATTGTCGACAAGCCGGGGGCGCGCATTGCACGGTAACACGGCATCCAGGAAACTCCCGCCGGCGGGGGGAGGAGGAAAGACCGCCAAACTCGAATCTATTCTCGAAAGGAGGAACGCTGTGATGATGGCGAACCTGAAAACACCGGTAACCGGCATGAAGCACATTCCAGCGGGACTGACCATAGGTGCATTTCTTGCACTTATTGCAGGCTCCTGCGCGGATACGAAGAAGGAAGAGGTGGCCGGGGAAAAAGTCACGGACGAAGCCATTACCGTGGTTGTGGCATCGCACCTGGACCAGAGCGATCTGGTTGCCGCGCACCTGGTCGATGTTGCGGTTAACGACGGGGTTGTCGCGCTCACGGGGGCGGTAGACAACCTCCTGGCGCGCGATCAGGCCGTGAGAATCGCCCGAAGTTACCGTGGTGTGCGGAGTGTGGTGGACAAGCTCGATGTGGAGGCCGTACCGCGCAACGACCGGGAAATAGGCTACGACGTACTCCTGGCATTGGGGCGCGATCCCGTAGCCGAAAGCTTCGAAGTGGAGGTTAACGTCGAAAACGGGCGCGTGATCCTCGACGGAACGGTAGACTCGTGGGCGGAGAGTCTCCTGGTTGAGAATATCATTAAGAAAGTCAGGGGAGTCAAGGGAATAGACAACCGCCTGACAATAGATACGCAGGTGGTCCGGACTTCTCCACAGATCAAGGCCGAGATCGAAAAGCGGCTCAAGCTCGATCCCCACGTGCCGCACGAGACAATCGAGGTCGATGTCAAGGGGACGACCGCGATACTCTCGGGAGTGGTACGCAACCTTAACGAGAAGACCCATGCGGTGCGTGATGCACGGGTACGGGGGATAGCCGAGGTCGAGGACGACTCGCTGGTGGTCTCTCCGCGGGGTGAGCAGGGGCTGCAGCGCGGGCAGAAGGTGATGTTGAAGAGTGATGAGGAGATTGCCGCCGCCGTGCGGGACGCCCTGGCGCACGATCCCCGGACCATGGATGAGGATATCGAGGTGGATGTGGATGATTGGGAAGTCCGACTCTCCGGCATGACGCCGGGCCGCACTTCGTGCGGCCCGGCGTCATGCCGCAAATACCGTCGGGGTGCTCAATGTCGTCAACAGACTCAAGGTGAGGCCGGGCGAGGTACCTTCGGACCGCGAACTCGAAACCGCGATACGAGAAGGACTGGCCGCGGATCCGATTGCCGAACGCCACGAGATCGAGCCGGTCGTTCGTAACGCGGCGGTCTTTCTCTACGGCACGGTCGACAGCTACTACGAGCGGGCCCATGCCGAAGCGGTCGTTGCCGGCGTCAAGGGAGTCGTCATTGTTCACAATCAGCTCGAAGTAGCCGGGAACTGGGCGTCCCGAAGTGATAAGGCGATCGAAAACGATATCCGTGCGAGCCTGCGCTGGAACGCTCTGCTGGAGGCGGAGGATATTGACGTGGAAGTCGAGGACGGGCTGGCGACGCTCACCGGCGATGTCGGCTCATGGTTTCAACTCACGGTTGCCGTGGATCAGGCTTTCGACGGAGGCGCACGAACCGTTCGATCCCGCCTCCATGTTGCCGGAAGGTACGAGGCCAACACTACCTTCTCGTACTGGGACTATCCCCTGGCGCCGAACCTGTAAGCGTCGGATCGTATCGACGAATCCGGCGGGGGTTACTCCCGGGGCCGGCCGCGACGGAGAGAATCACCTGGAGACACGGGGGCGATCGAGGGCTCCATTCATCCGGAGTGCCGGAAATCAGCAGGGCTCGGCCGTTCGATAGAAACTGGCGTGGGCGACCGCACGTGCTCCGCGGTCGTGGTCGTGGCGTGCCTCGGCCCTCAGTTTGTACAGTTGGCGGTAGTGACCGGTTATGGTGCAGTGAAGGTCGAGAGGACGGCTGATCTCGACCGGTTTGCGATAGCGGATGTTGAACCGGCCGGTGTAACCGACTACTCCGTGACCCATGAGGCATTTGGTCATGGCGGAGTCCATCACGGCCGCGATCATGCCCCCGTGCAGCATGCCGTCATAGCTCTGAAACGACTCCCGCTGCGAAAACCTCCCGGTAAGCCTCCCTTCGTCGTCGAATGATACCTGGAGGGAGTCACCAACGAGACCGGTACGGTTGTTGAACATGCATCGTCCGTGGTACCGGGCTTTCATGTTCAGGTAGGTATCGTAGTAGGAGTTGATCGCTTCCCCCTTCCGCATGGCGCCTTGCTCCTAAATAGCCAGGCCGAGAAAGACGGCAAGGCTTACCAGGACGATGCCCAGCAGTACTTTCAGCAAAGTGAGGTTTTCCTGTGTCTTGCCCGCCAGTTTCTGCCAGGTAAGACCGCAACAGGCAAGTATCATGACAATAAGCAGGGGCAGCACAAAAAGAAAATTGTAAAAAAGAAGATACAGCCATCCGGTAAGCTGGAGGCCGCTTTCACGGGTCATGAGTACGATTGTGGGGAGATATACCTGTCCCGTGCATACCGCCTCAAGAAGTGTGACGAGAAAGCCGGTTATCACCGCACCAACCACCAGGCCCGAGCGGGAAAGCCGACGCGTAATTACTCTGTGAATACTCATCTTCACCGATTTCGGCAACTGCAGCTTGATGTCCTGCGCCTTGCCCGTTCGTTTGTACACGATGGCGTCCCGGAAGCACAGCAGGCCCACAACGCCGGCAAACGCAACGGCAATCCATTTGATTGCCCGTGAAATCCAGAGGTACTTTCCAAGGAATGTCAGCGCCTTGAATGCCCCCAGGCCCATGAGCAGATAGGTTGTGAATACGGCCGCGGTGAATGACAGGCCGATGACGAGAATTTCGGAACGTTTCCGCTTCTGCGTTGCCAGAAACGAAATGAGGAAGATCATGGTGGCGATTGCGCACGGATTGACCCCGTCGGCCAGCCCGGCCAGAAGAATGCTCACAAAGGAGTACTCCCTGAACTTGTTGCGAAGCGACTGCCGATAGTCGGCGGTATCAACGGCAATCTCCTTTTGTTTCCATAGTCGAGGTTTTTTCAACCGCTGCTCGATAAGCCCTCGGCCGTGCTTCAGAATATCATCGGCGCCCGTGAGGAATGTGTCGGGAAGGAAAAGCTCCTGCGCCGACGACTGCGTTACGCCGTACTCGTCTTCCATGCGCAGGAGCATCTGAAACCCAATCTCTTCGTCGATATTATGCACACGCACGTCGAGCCGCCCGGGATGCTTTTCTTCGAGCGGCTCCAGCAGTTCCTTGCGTATGGTAAGGCACTCCCCGCAGGTTTTCGAACCGAAGAAATGCACCACCATCTTCGATCCAATGTCGGCACGAACGGTGATTGCCCACAGAAGGAGCGAAAGAAGTGTCGTGGTCCGTCGGATTGCCTTCGATTTCATTGGTGATTCCTCCACTGTCGGAAGGTTACCGAGGCAACGGCCGACACCGATGTGTTGGTCAAGGCGTCCGCGCTTCCGTCCTGGTAGCTTATCTCGTAATCGACCATGCACAAGAGGTGAAGTCGCTCCAGCACGGTCCCGTCGGCCTCCGCCCCGAAACGCCAGGAGACTCGACGGTCGTATTCGTATCGGCCCGGTCTTTTGGATTCGGCATGGCGAAAGCTGCATCGCCCCGCAAGGCGCCGGCCCGAGTGCTCCAGTGCCAGGTCAACCTGCGGCTCGATCATCCGAAGAGACTCGGCGAGGTAGTCGTCCCAGAGTGTGGTGTCTTTCTCCGGGTATGTCAGGTATGTTGTCTCTTCATAGTCCTTATGCCACGATTCTTCGTACATTACGCCCACCGTGAAGGCGAGCGGATCGACAGGTGTGTATTCCGCCCGCGGTGTGATCCTGAGATAGTTGCCTCCGACCGTGTAGGCTACAGTACTTTCCTTTTGCAGCGATCCAGGGACGGGCCTGGAGGTGCCCAGCACCGGATCGTAGATACTGTCCGTCACCGTGGTTTCCCACCACGCAAGGGCTTTTCGGCGGGCGGAGTGTTCATAGCGGTATTCCGCCGACAAGGAGGGCTCGATCTTCTCCGAAAGCGATATTCGCCCGGTTCCGTGAACCAGCGCGATTCCCCAGTCGGACGGCAGTCCGGCGTCAAGGAAATTCTCGTACAGATAGGAGCATCGTATGTCGACGGATTTCCCCTGCGCGTAGCCGGCGTAAGAAATTTCGGGTCGTACCAGGACCCTGTCGGCCGTGTCCTTCGTCCCCGCATCGGTATGGATCGGGAAGTAATCCGAGAACCCGGCTTCACATTGCACTACCAGAGAATTGGAGAAATCGGCGCTGTTCCACGACACCTCGGGCATGGTATGGTACTCCGCGTACGATACATAAGGACTCCGACTGACACGATAGTTTTTCACGCCCGCTCTGATCGGACACCTCGTGCCGAGGTTTCTCCGTGCAAAGCCCTTCTGAAGAATGGCGGTAACGCTGCCGGAGAGCAGATCCGAACCGATGGGCCCGGGGCCGACGAATTCGGATTCGACGATTTTCGGTATCGTATCGCCCCGGGGCGTGAGCGTGTTTTCGTAGACCTCGCGCAGGAATTGTTTTTCGCCTCCGCCTTCGATTTCCAGAACCAGGAGACTGTCCAGCAGGAGCGCCGATGTGCGCAGGTCGCAGGATCCTTCCCGATTGGACACTTCCGCCGTCGGCTCCACCACCTGCACCCGGGGCGCCGGCGGTCGCCAGGCAAAGCTCCCGCTCATGTATCCGCGTTGCTCGTCGAGCAGGTGTGGATCGATAAGCTCGTACTTGTTGCGCTGAATGTCCGGGTCTTCATAGTTACGATACTCGCCCCCCGCACGGATTCGGTATTCGAGGGTTTGTGAGGACTCCACGGCCGGCTCGTCGGCGTCGGTGCTCTCTTTCTCTCCCCGGTGCGCTTCAAGAATTTCCATAGCCTGCTCGTACAGCCCAAGCCCGGCAAGTTCATCGGCCGTATTGATATACCGCCTCCCCTGTTCGGGGTTCTGCTGCTCGAAGGCCGTGCGGGCCCGATAGTACGCGGCGGAGTCGGCGGAAACGGTGTCGGGGTCTTTGGAGCCGGCGGACGTACTCCCGTCTGCTGAAAAACCGCATACGGCCGTGCTCAGCACGACAGTCAACCATTTCCTCACGTGGACCGTCCGTAGCGGAAGCGCTCGGTTGCCGATAAGCCTGTGAACCACGGTTGATATCTCCGCTGTACGGCCGATTCCCTCAAACCTCCGGTATCATCATGTTTCAAGAGGTTGTTGTTTCCCGCCCAAACGATGTGTCGTCGGGGAAGTTTCCCTACTGACCCGATAGCGCCTGCTCGGCCTGTCGCAGGAGTTCGCGGGCGATAGCACGCTCGTTATGCGCTTCAGCCGATTTCTTCGATTTCTTCAGTTGTTCGTATTCCCCATAGTGCTCCTGCGCCTTCCGCGCCAGCGTAAGGGCTGTTGGATTGTCGAGCGTGTCGCATTGTCGGTGAACCTGCCGCAGTCGAAGCTCAAAATCGGCGTCTGTTTGCCGTCCCGCGCCGCCGCGAAGTTCTTCGATCGCCTCGTACACCGAAAGCGCCAACCCGAGGGCCTCTTCATCGTCTCCCCCGGCAAGCTTCGCCTCGGCGCGTTCCTGTTCGGCAAGGGTCGAGTCCAGCAATTCCAAGTCAGCGCGACCATCATTGTTGAATGCGCCGGAAAGCGAATCCAGGGCGGTACGGTTTCGAGAAATCAGGGCGGAAGCACTCCTGCCTCGCTTCAGAGCGACCTTCTGCTTTCGCATCTCGGCGAGGAGTTCGTTCAACCCCGACAAAACACTCGCAATTTGCCGACAGTACAAATCAACACTGGATACAACACAATTGGGACACCCTTCGCCGGAAGCGCTTCCCGATTCAATGTCCTTCACGATCTTCTCACCCATTCGCTTGAGCCTGTCGATACGGTTCATGAGCGAAGTTTCACGCGTCGAAACCGTTTGAAGAAACGACTCAACATCCGTTTGGCCCCTTCCGCCGGAAATCCCCGTCCGCTGGAACGCTTTCAGCCTCCGAACGCCGGCCGACAATTCGCTCTGAAGCCGCTCGCAGCGCTGAAGCCGATGTTCGCAACCGCGGTGCTTCTGCCTGACACGGCTCCAGGTAGCACCGTGCGCCGGGGAAAGCAGCGCCGGGGCGCAGATGAGTACGAGAGAGAACAGCTTCTTTTTCTTCACGGCTTCATACCTCTCTCTCATTTGAATACCGAAAACCTCCGGTGGGCAAGCAGGCTGCCGTGGTGCGCCTGAAGTACATACACCCCCTGCGACAGCGCCTGCCATGCCTTTGTTGCCTCGACCAATGAGAATACCCGCTCATCGGGCGAAACTGTCCGGGAATACACGAGTCTGCCCCGGAGGTCCCTGACGCTTACCTGTCGGAGCAGTCCGTGACTCTCTCCGAATTCGACTACGGGTACGCCTTCCTTTCCGCCACGGAACCGTACCACGGCTTCCGCCGAACGGGAGGGCAGATCACGGATCGGCAGCGGCCCGTTGATAGTGATGTTGGAAAAACGATAGCCGCCCTTGCTCAGTGTGGTGTCACCTTCCAGGGCGACCATGCGCAGCGTGGGGATTCCCTGGAGGTAATCGTAGTAATAGTCCGCCTGGAAATCCATTCCGCCGCTGCAGCGTATCGACGTTACCACCCACCGGTGCTTTTCAACGAAATACTCGTAGGTGATATCGCCTGAAGTCAGGGAAAGCGCTACGGTGTCGCCGGCGCTGTCTTTGAGTTGCATGCCGCTTTCGACCATGCGTTTCAAAGGCTCGGCCGACAGCACCGGCGCCGCGAGTACCGAGAAGGCCTCAAGTACGCTTTCACAGCCCCGTTTGTCAAAGGTCGTGAATGTTGCGGTATCGATCTTGACCACCGCCGATTCGGGAGCGAAGAAGTAATACTCGCCGTCGTTTTCCATGACATTGCACGGATTCTTTTTCACAATGTGTGCATCGGCATGGTACAATGTTATGAGTCTGCACCTGGCAATCACACGGGATACCACATACGCGGCGTCGAACTCCACATCCTTGATACACCGGAGTGAGAAACCGTATGTCTTCGGGAAGGTGTTCCAGCGTCCTATCGTGGCCTTGCTGTTACTGAGGCATCGTCGCCATGCTTTCGAGGTATCATCGGCGTATTCGGTTGACGTCCAGAAATAGGCAGTCCCGTGTTTCCATCCGAAATACCCATCACCTTCGCTCCTGCCCGCTTCGAGGAAGTCAAATCCCGAACCGCCGCCCACGGACATTCGAGTTCCCTGATCCGTGCCCCGCCACGAGTTGGACCAGTCGGCTTCCCGCGGGGTTACCCCCAGAGCAACCTCCAGATCTTTCCACTCCTCATCCGAAGGCACGTGCCATCCCTCGGGACAGATCCCCTGTGCGCACGCTTCGCTCGACCCGTTCATGATTTCGTACCAGGTGTACAGCCTGCCGAACGTATCACAGTTTGCCGGCTCGTTTTCGTAGCAGGCCCCCCCGGCCGGTTCTCCAACGGCAGTGTTCTCGGCATTGAGATTGTCGCGCATCCAGAGCCGCCCGCCGATCTCAATGGTCCGGTATTCGTTCCCGTCGACATCGCTCACCGTCTCCCCCGGTGTGCCTGCATGCAGTAGGGCCGATATGTTCAAGCATATCACCACAAGGGCACGCCGCGGCGTTTTCAGAGGGTTCCCTTGAGTCATTGTTCCTCCCTTGTTTCCATCCTGACACCCCTATATCTTCGCAAGTGCCTGCCCGATGTCGTCAAGCAGAAGCTCCGTTTTTTCGATTCCGGCCGAGAGGCGCACAGTATTGTGTCGCACGCCGAAGCTGGTCCTTCGCTGCTCAGGCATATAGAGCATTGTCGTCAAGTACGGGATGCACACGAGAGATTCGGTGGCGCCCAGGCTTACCGCGTGGTAGATCGTTTTCAGGTTCGTGATGAACTTCTTTGCATCTTCCTGGGTATCACCCACATCGAACGCCATCATGCCGCCGAAACCACGGCTCATCTGCCGTCTCGCCACGCTGTGCCCCTTGTCGTCGGGAAGCCCCGGATAGGCGATGCGCGATACTTTCTGATGACGCTGGAGGTGCCCGGCCACGGCACGTGCATTTTCCGCCATGGTGCGGGCGCGCAGATCGAATGTTTTCAATCCGCGCTCCAGGAGCGATCCCGAGTAGGCATCGAGCGTGGTTCCCAGTGCCTGACGGCTGAACCAGAGCTTCTCGTAGTCTTCCTTACTGCCGGCGACGGCACCCGCCATGAGATCGTTGTGCCCGCCAAGGGCCTTCGTTGCGCTGTGCACCACCAGGTCCGCCCCGAGGCTCAACGGGTTCTGGTGATACGGAGTGGCAAACGTATTGTCCACAACGAGACGCACCCCTGCCGCGCGTGCAACACGCGCGGTTTCGGCGATATCGACCACCTTGCACAAAGGATTGCTCGGGGTCTCGCAGAAGATCATGCGGGTGTTGTCCTTGATGCACTTCTCGATACTGCCGCTGTTGTCCGCGTCAAGCCAGGTAATCTCGATTCCCATTCGCTCCAGGATCAGCGACACCTTGTAGTGCGCCCCGTAGACGTCGTGGAACACGATAAGATGGTCCCCGGCGCTCAGATAGGTAAGATAGACGAGGGAACAGGCAGCCATGCCCGATGTGCATATCACGCAATCCTCGGCCTTCTCCATCACGGCGATCTCCTTTTCGACATTTCGTACGGTCGGGTTGTCGTCGCGATGATACGTATAGCCGTCGATCTCGCCGTCGGTAATCCGGCGAAGCACCTCGAATGATTCGTAATGATAGTTCACCGCATTGACAATCGGCGTGACCATCGGTCGGTTGCCGTAGGGAGTCAACGGATCGGTCATCGTTGCAGGTTCCTCTCAAGATACGCTCGCGCGGTGCGATAGGCCCCGTCGGCCTTCTCGGAAGGAGCCATCGAGGCATGAATCTTCTCCAGGTAGTTACGCTTCTTTATTACGGCAAAAGAGTAATTCATGTTGATATCAAATACCCACGCCATCTGTAAGACCTTAAAATCGCTCAGGGTGCGCATGTGGGACACACGGGCTATTCGCCCTTCGGTGATGTCCCGGTACACTGCATCCGAGATTTCCGGTGTGTCGGGAAGATCGAGTTCCAGCGCACGGTTGCGCTTGCCGTTGCCGCTGAGATAATACCCGGTAACCACGTGGAGAATGTCGATCTTGTCCGCGTCCCGCAGCAGTTGCAGCAGAAACAGGAACGAGCGATGTCGACTTTGAGGAAGGCGCGGGACATTGTGGTAGGCGACGGCATTGATGATTAGATTCGCCGCGCTACTCTGGAGGCCGTCCAGGAATCCTTGTGCCACGATCTCCTCGGCTCCCAGACGGGCGTGGTTGACCGATTTGCCGTCCACGAACGTTCCGTACTCCGTGTATTGCCTGAATCGGCCGATATCGTGCAGATACCCGGTGGCTTCGGCCAGCCTGCACTGCGAAGGGCTGAGGTTGAGGTCGCGGGCAATGCGCACCGTCTCCACCGCGACCCGCTCGGTGTGCCTCCTTTTCAAGAGGACGGCCGCATTCGTTTCCTTGTCTCGTCCATGAAAGCGGTCGATATATGCCGCAACATTCGACCTGATTTGCCGAAGGGATTCGTCCGCGATACCGTCCATACCCTCAATTGCCGCCCGCACCTACTCCGTCCTCCGCTGCACGTCGCTGGTTTCGTCAACCACCGTATACTTTGCGTCGACAACCCGTCGATCATCGGCGCGTCGACTCGTCAGGAACTTCCTGCTTATGGACCGCAGCAGCCCGTGTGGGTTTGCGGCATCCCGAATGAGCGCACCGGCAAGCGGGACCAGCGCGCCGACAAAGCCCATTCGTCGATACCCGAAACCGCGTCCTACTCCGAATAGTCCTCTGCACCACCCCCGACCTCTTCCGGTATTGGGGCCCATTCCGAATGGTCCTGTTCCGTCTCCACGTGGCATACAGACCTCCCTCGTGAATCAACAACTGCTCATATATCCTCCGGCCACGCCTCGGCGCTTCGCACTCGCGGCCTCACTGATTTCTCAGCCTCTCCTCTATCGAGCCGTCGGGAAGCATACAGTCCGGGTGCGGTATCCCCTTTGCCTCCATTTCATAACGCACACAGGTATTCCATTCACCAAGGCAATACGCATCTTTCCATCGTGTATCGAGCAACCCTCCGTCACAATAACGCTTGATCGGGCATACGTGATACCACCTGCAGTGTTCCATTGCCTCACAGCTTCAGTTCAGCCGAGTCGCTTTCCGATCTCCCCGGCGCATTTCTTGCCCGACAGCAGCATGCCGCTGAATATCGCTCCCATCCGGTAGCCGGCGTGCACCGCATTGGCGGCCATGCCTGCTACAAACAGACCCGGATAGAGTTCACGGGTATACTCCGAGAGCTGGTGTTCGCCTTTTTCGGCCCACATCGAGCGTTCCCCCGGGACGGTAAGCCCGGTGTCCGGATTCTTTCGTGCAAGAATCGCAGCGACCGAAGCTTCGTGCCCCGTTGCATCAATCACGTAGCGAGCCGCCAGAGCCAGGGGGTCGACATGCAGGCCCGCCCGGCATATCGCCGTACCGTTGATCACGACACCCCGCACGCGCTCTTCGTCCATCATCACATCCTCAACCTCGACGGCAGTAACCACTTGTGCCCCCGCCTCTATGGCTCCGATACCGAGCCGTGCGGGCAGTTCTACCGAGTTGACCACATGAAGTCCCTCGATCGTGCTCTCGCGGTGGCCGACCTTGAATTCGTCCAGAATGCCGAGAGCCTCACCGTCCACGACGATTTGCGGGTGACCCATACCTCCGCCCCACGTGCCGCCGCCGAAGGAGAGGTGGCGCTCCAGTACCGCCACTCTCACCCGCGCATCGGCCAGGTATTTTGCGGCGGTGAGGCCGCTGGGCCCTCCGCCGACAATAATTACGTCAAGCTCCAGCAACGATTTCCAGAAGTCGTGTGATGCATCCAGAATGGCGGTAGTGATTCCCTGCTCCAGTTTCCCCGACATAGCGTTCTCGTTCTCCTTTGCATTCCTTGACATGCGGTGAAAAATGTTCGGTCCCGTCGTCCCTCGCGCCGGGTTCATCACGGTGCGACTGCCCGCAGGACCGCAAAAGCGCCTTTGCCGTGTCCGGGCTGTGCTCGTTGCCGCCCGGCAATGAGGGCCGGATCCGAGAAAAGCGTCTGCCGAAAACCAAAATCGACAAATCCCGCCTTCCCGAGTATTTTGACTACTTCATCCACGGAAAAGAAGCGTGCACCTCTATAGAATACGTTGTGCCCCTTCATTGCCTCGTAGCGTCTCCCAAGGAAGCTCTCCCGGTCAACAAGCCCAATGATCAACAATCCGCCGGGGACCAGGACACGATGTATCTCCCTGCAGCAGCGAACGGGGTCCGTCACGAAGCAGATTGTCGTTACCAGGAGCGCACAATCAAACCTGCCCGAGCGGTACGGAAGAGCTTCACCTCTGCCCCGTATCGCCCGCACTCCTCTCCTTCGTGCAATTTCGAGCATGTGAGTCGACGGTTCCACACCGTCCCGGATTCCCAGTGGGGCTGCAAACCGACCGCTGCCCACTCCTACCTCCATGCCCCTGCACTTCGGAGGAAGAAAAATACGAACTGCCTCCAATTCGGATTCGTACGCAGCGCTGTTTCTCTCGAACCATGTTTCGTAGCGCTGCGTATGCTCATCGAATACGCGATGCATCCCACCCTCGCTTCTCAATCTTCTCGCTTTCCCGGCTGCATGGGGCCCCACATGAAATCATTGCCGAATCGATCCCACCACAGTTCGTTGTCCGACTGGTACCGCTTGACGCTCTCTCTCGAAAACGATATTCTGTACTCACGGCAATAGCCCCTGATTTTCTCGTAGGCCTCGATAATCCGCCTCGCTTCATCGCCGCCGGCGGTATCCCCGGTAGTTCGCGACTTGTCCGGATGGGCCCGGCGGATGAGATGGTGGAATTGCTTCTTGATTTCGTCCATGGTGGCTTCCTGGCCGATTCCCAGAACGTTTCGTGCCTCGCACAGCTCTTCGTACCTGTCCACTTTCTTTTCTTTCATGCCGAGTTTCCCGGCTTGTCGACTTCCGGTAACGTGTTATCGATCTCAGGAAACATCATCGCCATACCGAATTCCATGCTGAACTGTTGGTCCAGCGAAAGGTCGACATGCACGGTTTTCTTCCGCAGCTCTTCGGCGTAGGCTCTTTCATCGACGGAGCGAAGAGCGGCACCGGCGCCCGCCAGCGCGGCGTTTCCTACCGTCCTTACTTTCGATGGGGCGACGGGAGGCAGGAGGCCGATAGTAAGTGCGCTGCTTGTGCTGATGAAGCTGCCGAATGCGCCGGCAAGGAGAATGGCCTCCAGGTCCTCCGGAGCAAGCTCGGCGCGTTTCAGGAGGATGGTGATACCGGCACGGATTGCCCCGAAAGCGAGCTGCAACTGCCTGATATCGGCCTGGCGAAGCAGCACCGGGGCGTCGATGCCGCTTTCATCGGTGGAGGCAAGCATGAACGCAAACCGCCCCTCCTCCTCTGAGACAATCCTTCTCCTGATCGCTTCGCTTACCGCGGCCGGGACCTCTTCAGGTCCCAGAATTCGGCCCCTCATATCAAGGATCCCGCGCCGCCTGAGCTGCGCAGCCGCGTCGATGAGCCCGCTGCCGCAGATACCGACGGGTGCGGTATTGCCCACGACTTCGCAGTAGACGTCATCACCGATAACTACCTTCTCAACAGCACCGTGGCCTCCCCGCATCCCCTGGCTGATACGGGCCCCTTCGAAGGCAGGGCCGGCAGCCGTGGAGGCCGCCAGTATTGTGCTGTCGCGTGCGAGCACGATCTCGCCGTTTGTGCCGATGTCGATCAGCAGGACGGGGCGTTCCCACCGGTCGATACGGCAGGAGACCATGCAGGCGAGAGTGTCTCCGCCCACAAACCCGCCGATCTGGCCGTACACGACCATTTCGGCGAACGGGTGCGCTTTCAGACCGGCGGAGGCGGCAGGAAGCCGCTGGGAGGTGTCGAACACGGGAGCGAAAGGCAGTACGCCCAGGGCCGAGGGGTCGAAGCCGCAGAGTATCTGCTGCATCGTGGTATTGCCGGCCGCAACGATTTCGTAGATTCGCTCTCGTGAGATCGATCCTTTGCCTGCGAGTTGGTCCAGCAGGCGGTTCATGGCGGCTACCACCGTTTTCCGGAGCTGCGACAGCATATCCACATCTTCCCGGATACACCCTATTCGCGACAGCACATCGTCGCCGAACGAACACTGCGGGTTGATGCAGCAGGCGGTGGCCGTTTCGACGCCGGTGGTGAGGTCAACGAGTGAAGCGGCGATTGTCGTGGTCCCGACATCGAAGGCCACGCCGTAGAGTTTGTCGGCGGTGTCGCCTTTCTCCAGCGCAATCAGCGTGTTGTGAGAGACAACGGCTGTGCCGCGCCATTGATTGTCCCTGAGGAAGCGGGGAAGGGAGGCCAGAACTTCGGCCGGTACGCTGCAATCGCCGATTGCCGCGCGCAGGCGCGCCAGGTCCGATTCAGGACAGTCGCGGTCGGGTGGACGAGTTTCAAAGAACACCTTGCGCACGGCGGGCCTGAGGACGGTTTCCCTGTTGTCGCCGGATGTGAGTATCTTGTGGGGCTTTTCCGCAAGCGACTCGGCGGGAATGTCAACGGTGACGTCCCCGGCAACAAGGGTTTGACACGCCAGCCGGTAGCCCTCCTGTATTGCCGCCGGGCTTAGGGCGGCCCTGTCGGTATCGGTAGGGGGGAGTTCACCTTCCACGATACGAACCTTGCATTTGCCGCATGTTCCGGAACCACCGCAGGGGGTAGTCAACGTCAGGCCTGCCTGCTCCGCGGCCGTTGTCAGGGCATCGCCCGGTCGAGCATGGGCAACGGTTCGTGAGGGCAGGAAGGTGATTTCCAGTTCAGATGTCGCCATGGGGGTGTCTCTCACGGAGAACTCCATTCCTTTTGAAGCGTTTCTATGCGAAGCAACGTTTGCTCCGCTATCTTCTTCCGCCCGTTGAAATGGCGTTTGAGGCGTTCCAGAAGTGCGTCGGTCATCGGGCCATCGGAGAAATGGTCGTGAGAAGCGATTTTTTTCACCCATGCCATGTTGTCCTCGACTACCGAAGGAATCCGTTCACCATCATGCCGCACCGCTCCCACGGGGCAGACCTCATGGCATACGCCGCATCGAATACAATCGGCGTCGACAATGCAAACAGCGTGCCGGGCCGGTTCGATCGCGCCGGCGGGACACCGTTCGTAGCAAGTCATGCACCCGGTACATTTCTCCTCATCAACCCACGGCATGTTTCCCTCCTTTCACTGTCCACAACCGTGGTTTGGACAGCGCTTTCAGGGTGTGCGCAGCCGTTTCCCGGCTCAGTCGCTCATGATACGGTCTCCGACGATGATCGGCATGAAATCGGCACCGTACCGTTGTTTGAATATCTCCGCGGCATCGTCCCCCGAGCAGTGCGTAGGGCCGACCTTCCGAACGCCAAGCTCGCGAAACTCCTCGACCACCCGCTCAATCGTACCGCGGCTCTCCTGCATGAGATGAAAGCCTCCGGCCACCAGGGCGAGAGGTGTGTCGGGGAAATGGCCCGCTGTTTCCCGGATCATTCGGCCGATGCCGGGGTGGGCACATCCGGTCAGGATTGTTAATCCCGTTTCGTGCTTAATTGCAAGTGCCTGCTCCGAAATAGAGGCTTCTTTGTATGTTCCGACTATTTCGCCGCTTACAAAAACACGATCGGCTATTTCGGTGAAACGCTCCGCCGGGAGAAGCTTTGCGCCGCAGCCGCGAACGCGTTCCTTGAATGCAGAGCCGAAACCGGGGCAGGCATAGACGTTGAGAGATGGGTTTCGCTTGAGAAGGTCCCACAGGCCTCCCGTGTGATCCCAGTGATCGTGGGAGATGACAACTGCTTCAATTCTCTTGACATCCACTCCCATCTCGTCCATATTGTGGAGAAGCATGTCTCCCTTCTCACCCGTGTCAAAAAGAACGGTTTTGTTGATGAGAAACGACACTCCCCACCCAATCGTAAAGCGCGGTTCGACAGCATACTTATCAAAGAGCACCTGGATTTCCATTGTGCATTCTCCTTCCCTTCATGCATTCCCTCTTCGGGTCAGGATCCGCTCCGGAACATTTCTCTGCTGCGTGCGGGTCGAGCCGGAGCCGGTAATTGCTTCCGCGGACCCGATGAACCGTCATGGGAAGGCAGAGGGTTCCCGGCGCAGGGGGGCAGCCAAACGGCGAAGAAGAGAAAAATACGTCCAATCACGTAAGCGCCGACGCTCAATCCTTTTTCCCGGGCCGGCACGATGTAATGTGCGAAGCGCCCGTGCTCAACACCACGCGACCACCGTGAGGAATCCTGAAACTCGGTCGGGCCGACGTATACCACCGAAGCGCAGGCTCGGGCAGGCTCAGACAACCTTCCCTTTTCGTTTCGAGATCGCTGGAAACCGAGACGACAGCGGGGTTGATCAATGCCGGAGGGCGCCCTTCCACCTCCGCGACTACGATGCGGTACAACACGCCGACCTGAGGCGCCGCGAGTCCTATGCCGTTGTGTTTCTTCATGAAGACGTGCATTCGTTCCACGAAATCCCCGATACGTTTGTCGAACGTGGATACTGGATTGCAGCGCCGCATCAGCACTGGATCGGGATAGGTCCTGAGCTTCAGGCGTCTTTTCTTACTACCTGCCGTTTTCAAGGGAACCGAAGACATTCCAGTGCTTTCTCCCGGCTTTCGATACACGATCGTGATGGTTAGCGAACAGGATGGACAGGCGCAGCGTTTTCGTCTCCTTTCCCGTGGCGCTGCAGTAGTGAAGTACGATCACGGATCGCCCTCGACCACGGTCGGTTATCGTGCGCCCAGCACCAGCGCTTTCGTGGGGCACACCTCGACACATCTGCCGCAACCGTCGCACAACGAACCGTCGATATGTGCCCGGGAGTCCACGATAGTAATTGCCGATCGGGGGCATGCCGCGAGGCAGGCGCCGCAGCCGGTGCATTTCCGGTTTTCCACGAAGGCAAGGAGCTTCGATGCGGCAGGGGCCTGCTGTATGTGCTCGATTCGTTCGTTGACTTCCGCGAGACGCCGCCGCAGCTCTTCGGTCTGCCCCTGTAACAGTGCCGGCTCCTGCTGACGGCTCGGTGAAGCAGTCCCGGCGGCTCCTTCCTGTGACCACATCGAGCCATTCGATCCATATCCGGCACCGGCGTCGCCTATCCCTCGACCCATGCCTCGCCCCATCCCTCGACCGCCGCCGCGTCCCATGCCCCCTCCCCTGCCTTGACCCATGGTCGCCGGTGTTGCGCCGGGACCATAGCTGGAGGCAGGAGCATCGGTGTCCGGACGCGTACCAAAATGACTTGCTACATTGGGTTGGCTCGCGGTTGAAAACGCACCTGCTTTGAACTGCTCAACAGCTTCCTTCACCACGCCGTCTACCCCGACAATTACTTCAATACCCGCGGCGCCGAATGTCCGAAATGCGTTTGGACCGCAGTTGCCGGTCAGTACCGTCTGAACGTCCTTGTCGGCCATGAGCTGGGCCGATTGTATGCCGGCGCCGCCGCCGGCCGCAATGTTCGGATTTTCCACTGCCTCGAAATGCATAGTATCCGGTTCAATGATAATGAAATACGGACACCGACCGAAACGCGATTCAACCGTGCTTTCCAAGTCGGACCCGGTCGCCGTAACAGCTATACGCATTCTTACCTTCCCTTCCCGGGCTGGAGCTCAAAAATGTGCATACGCGGAGGTCCCGGGCAGGGAAGACGGGCCCTCTCTGCCCGCCTCCCGCCCGGAACCGGCCGCTTGTTACTTCTTCTTCTCCTTCTGTTCGGCTTCCAGCTCCCCGATTCGCTTGTTGATACCCGAAAGCTGATCATCCAGATACTCTGCCTGGGATTTCAGCATATCAAGTTCCTGATCCTTACCGGGAGCCGGAGCGTACGGATTTTGGTATGCCGTCGGATATGCCGGGGCGGCCGCCGGATACGGCACTGCTTGCGGGTAGCCGTATCCCGCTCGCTGCCAACCGGTCAACCCGGTAGCATGATACCAATTACGACGTCCCCAGCCTCCACCGCGACCCCATCCACGGCCGAAGCCGAAGCCATACCCTCTTCCACCCATCGGGTTCGCATAACCGGGTGTCGGATAACCGGCGCAAAATCCGGCTCCTCTTCCGGTCATGGGTCCCATTCCACCGGGACCGGTTCGATCTCCACCTGGCATACTACACCTCCTTTTGAACAAGGTTCTCGTATGGTTACACGTTCTCGGTTCTTTTTGCCGGTTTACCGGCGCGCATACGGGGGGGGCGCATCCCGCCGGTCCATACGGATACGGCATTACAGCCCGGTTGCCGTATGCCCCGTATGCCGAAGCACAATAACCGCTTTGTCGTCTTCGCCCGTGACCCCGACCTCGGCGGCCGAAGCCGAGCCCTCTTCCCCCGGCCGGGCTTACGTAGCCGGGCACCGAATAGCCGGCGCAAAATCCGGCTCCTCTTCCGGTCATGGGCCCCATTCCCATGGGCCCGGCTTGATTTCCACCAGGCATGGTTGACCTCCTTGCTTGACGCCTACTCACGCGTCATCATTCCGTGGCACTGTGGGCACTCCCGGCGAGTGCACGGCAACCCCGGCTGGTGCGGGGCCCTGTGGCCGCAGTGCGGACACACACAACTTCCACCGGGACCGGCGGCAAACGGACCGCCCATGCGTCCGCGCCCCGAGCCCCGCCCGGCTCCCCTTCCCCTGCCCGTTCCGGGGCCTTGCCCCATCGGACCCGTTCCGTCACCGCGCGGCATACGCTTCCTCCTTTGCAGGTGGTTCCGTGTTCTCCGATAATCTGAGAGCTTCGGCACATTCGTTACACATTCCCAATATCTCCAGAGCCTGTGTCGCGGGCGAGAACCTTCTCTGCATCGAGATTGCTTTTACGCGACGGCGAATTACCGGATCAGAAAACTCAACGGTTTTCCCGCACCGAATACAATGCATGTGTTCATGGCGGTTCATGGTCGAAACTCTCTCAAAAATGCGGCGACCGGCTCCAATATCCACGCGTTTCACCAGATTGCGCTCCTCAATTTGCTCGAGTGTCCTGTAGACGGTTGCGCGACTCACCTTCTGTTTGGTATCCCTTATCCGGCCGACAAGCTGCTCCGCATCAAAATGCCCTTCCATTCCCAGCACATGGGACAAGACGATACGCCGCCCCCGAGTCAGACGTTGACCGTTGCGGGCAAGGTACGATTCAAAGCGGGCTATTTCCCCGGTTCCGTTGTTCTTCATCGAAGTATCCATCCCTTCAGAAGGGATTGGTTGTTCTGTTCACCTGCCTCGCCCGCGTCTGCGAAACCTCCGCGGCCTTCGTGCTCCCCAGCCGCAGCGCCCCGAGGGGCCCAGTCCCGGCAACAGAAACTGATTGCCCCGGTGCAGGTTCCCGCCAAGGTAGGCGGCCAGGACCCTCTTCGTATCGCCGGTTATTCCCGGCACCAGGTTGATTCCCGAGTGCGACAGCATCGCTGCAACCGGATTCGAAATTGCCCCGCAGATAAGTATGTCGACCCCGAGGCTTTTGAGAGCTTCGGCTCGAATCGAGGGCAACGTTTCGGGAAACGCAACGAGGTTTTCTCCGGTTATCCTGCCTTCCGCACGATCCACTACCGTAAGCGTACGAGCAAAATCGAACACAGTTGCCACGTGTGATCCCTCTGTCGCTACTGCTATCCTCATGTGACACATTGCCTCCGCGGCCGTTGAAACCCGAACACGAACGACTCTATGCAAAAACCGTGCACAGTGGGTGTGGATCCGTGAATGTCGTATCCGGTGGTAAGGCTCCCTGATCGCAAAAACGGGGCAATCGGCACCATACAGGCCTATCGACCGCTTACGCGGGGCGGGCGAACGCCGTTTCTTCGCGGAAGGATAGTGTCGCATCTATGAGACACATTGCGGACCGGTGTGATGCGTAAGCGCAACAAGATTCCACCTAAGCGATTGTCTTTTCTGCTGCTCGTGCGTGTGGGAAGCGTGCGGGTGCCGGCACGATTATTGAATGGGCTGAGTGGTTTCCCGTGAGGCGGAGGATACGGCAGTAAGAACGTGCGGGAAAATCCGTGTGGGAAAAAACTATAATGTGCCGAAATGCTGAAATATCCTGTTTTGGTTCTCTGTGTATTCTGAGGAGATTGTGAGTGATGCCCGGAGAATGGAGCCACGACAAGCTGGTGTCACTTCTGGATACTATCCAGGAGGGCGTTTTCGTTATTGACCGAAACAGTCGAATCACTTTTTTCAACCGCGCTGCCGAGAGAATAACGGGGACTTCACGTAAGCATGCACTGGGAAGATTCTGTCACGAGGTGCTTCGTGCAACCTGCTGCAGTACCGAGTGCCCCCTGCGAAAGACCATGGACACGGGGGAGCTGTTTTCCGAGAGGCCGGTTACGCTGATCAGTGCCGACGGTACGCGGAAGGAGGTGTCGATTGCAACAACGGTACTGCGTGATTCGGCGGGGACTATCACGGAAGCGATCGAGACCTTCCGGGACATATCAAGCGAGGATCCGAAACGCCCCGGAATGCTCCCGGCCGGTCGTACCCACAATATTGTAACTATCAACCCGCGTCTCCAGAAGATCATCTCCACGCTGCCCATTATCGCCGAGAGCAACAGCACGGTTCTGCTGCAGGGGGAGAGCGGGACGGGCAAGGAACTGTTCGCGCGGGCGCTGCACCGGCTGAGTCCCCGGAGGGACAAGCCGTTTCTGGCCGTCAATTGCGGTGCGCTTCCCGACAATCTGCTGGAGTCGGAGTTGTTCGGATACAAGGCGGGGGCCTTTACCGACGCGAAGAAAGACAGGCCCGGACGGTTTGCCCGGGCAGAAGGGGGGACGCTGCTGCTGGATGAAATCGGGGACACCTCACCGGCGATGCAAGTCAAGCTTCTGCGCGTTCTTCAGGAGAAGAGATACGAACCTCTCGGAAGCACGCGGAGTATCCCGGCAAACGTGCGTATCATTGCCGCATCCAACCGCGATCTTACGGAGCTGATGAAACAGGAGCGGTTCCGGAGCGATCTCTACTACCGTCTCAATGTGATCACCATTACCATTCCGCCTTTACGGGACCGCCGTGAGGACATTCCGCTTCTCATCGATTACTTTATAGACACGCTGAACAAGCGGCAGAACAAGCGGATTCGCGGAGTCGACGAACACGCTATGGCCTCGTTGACCGCGTACGATTTCCCCGGCAACATCAGAGAGCTTGAGAATACAATCGAGCACGCGTTCGTTATGTGCCGCAAGGGCTACATTGAAAAGCGACATCTTCCCGGCGCATTTCACTCTTCGGGAGCCCCCTTTGAATCGGACCCGGGAGGCGCGTCCCTGAAAGGAATCGAAGCCGCTTTGATTACGAACGCCTTGAAACGCAACAAGTGGGATCGAACCAGGACGGCCGCGTGCCTGGGTATGCATCGAAGCAGCCTGTATCGGAAGATGCACGCCCTGGGGATTTCTCCGTCGCCTCGACGAAGCAGAGCGGTCGGCCACAGGAAGGAGTGAAATCGGTGACCCTGTTCCTTGATTGCTATCCCTGTATCCTCCGGCAGGTTTTGTCCACGGCCCGACTTGCCGGGTTGGAGGAAGAGCGGGTGAAGGAGGTGCTGTGCGAAACCATGCGCAGGTTGCTTGATGCCTCGGCGAAGGATTCGCCCCAGCATATCACCTTCGCAATTTTCGAATTCCTTCGCAGGCGTTTCCTGGCCGGCCGGGAGGTGTTCGACCCGTATGCGGAATTGAAACGCCACTCAAATGATGCCGTCCTGGCGCATTTCGATCGCCTCGAAGCGTCGGTGATCGGCTCCAGCAGCCCGCTCGAAATCGCACTGAAGCACGCGGCAGCCGGGAATATCATTGATTTCGGCGCGAAGGATCACGGTAGTATCGATATCGACCAGGAGATCGAAATCATACCGTCTCTGCGCTTCGCGCACTACGATTTTTTGCCCCTGAAAAAGCTTCTGTCCGGGGGCGGGCACCTGCTCTATGTGGGGGACAATGCCGGCGAGATTGTCTTTGACCGGATACTGATCCGTCAGGTACGGCGGCAGTTTCCGGATATGAAGGTTACGTTCGCCACCCGGGGCCAACCGATTATCAACGATGTCACCATTGAGGATGCCTTGCGGGTGGGGATGGACGCGGACGCCCGCGTCGTTTCGAGCGGTTGCGTGTATCCGGGTTTGCTGCTGGATGAAGCGGATGAGGGGTTTCAGGAGTTGTTTCGGAGGGCCGACGTTATTATCGCCAAGGGTCAGGGCAACTACGAAGGCCTCAGTGGTGTTGTGGATCCGCGCCTGTTTTTTATTCTGAGGACGAAATGCGAAAGAGTAGCGCGGGATATCGGAGCGGAGGTGGGAGCGCTGGTACTTCTGCGGAAGAGCGTCGATGGCAACCACTAGAAGGGAAAGCTTCTCCGCCTTCCTCCGCTCGCGATTCCGTGTAACCCTGCCGTTAGACTCTCTGTCCGCAACTTCTACACTTCGGCGAGCTCAGTGCATGCGTTTTTTGCGTCTCGTTCGCGAGAATGCACTGGAGATTGTCGTCAGTGCGGTCGTTGAGAAGGAAATCTACGATCCGGACACTCCCGCGGAGGTGATCGGGGAATATGAACGGCACGGCCGGCACTATACTGTAGCAGATATCACTGAAGAAGCATTGGAACTTCAGAGCGCCTGCATCAAGCAGAAGATCCTGACACGCAGGTGGGAGGACGATGCACTTCATGTGGCTGTGGCCACAACAAATGGATGCGACATGATCGTCAGTTGGAATTTCAGACACATCGTCAACTTCCGCAAAATTCCACTGTACAATGCTGTCAACACCTTGTTCGGATACCGCGGAATCAGGATCTATTCTCCCCTGGAGGTGATCGAGGATGAAGACTCACAAGGCTTTTGATTGCGTTGCAATGAAACACAAAGCAGCCGCAGGAATTCACAAAGAACTGGCGGGCAAGTCTACCCGCGAACGGCTTGACTACTGGGACAACGAGCGAAAGGCAATGGAGAAGCGCCTGAACGGAAGCAAACGGTCATAGGCAGGATTCAGAGGTGCAGAGGTGCAGCGAGCAGTAGGGCAAGTTGTGCAGTAGGTGCCATCCCGAACTCAGAGGGGCAGGCTATCCGGCGCCCGTGGCGCAGGTGCTCTCGCAGCGCAGGCGCTTGTGTAGCGTGTATGCAACGTGTGCGCGGCGCGTAGTCCCGCAGGAGTTTGACGAAGTCGGGAGACTGGGCAAGAAAAGCTACGGCGCAGACCGTGAGCATCCATGCCTGTGAACGCCCTCATCTCTTATTGGATTATGAGACTCCTCAGATAAGGCATGCGGTATACAATAGGTGCCAACTGTTTCAGGACTTGGCCCTCGACGAGTACCTGGAGTGCGTTGTTCACATCACCGACGAGGACGTCGGTGTCACCCAAGGTAGATGGCGGAGCGCCCCAGGTAGCAGAAAGTCTTCGCGTTTCTTGTCCCTTTGACCCATGTACGTGACTCTACTCGCTGCCCTCCGCCCACCGCCTTCTGCGCTCTGATTCCTGTTCTTTGACCTTGGAACTCTGCACTTCGCTTCAGGAGGACGCCGGCGCCACCCCAGGTGGATCCGATTGGTACATTCGGTCACCGAGTACGATTACGAGCGCGAATTACATTCTGCTACCTGCCGCCAGGGGGGAACTGAAGGCGAAGACTGGTGCCTGGTCCCCACGGAAGGCTTCCCTACGGGGTGGTCAACCGCTGCAGGATGGTCACCGGGGTTCGCAGGTAGCCTCGCCGGGTTCGCTCGACCGCGATATCGCCCATGACCGCGTGCGCCATGAGGTAGCCGATCGAGCGCCAGTCGGGCACGCATGCCGAGATGCCGTATTCGTAGTAGTCGGGCCGGTTCTGAATGCCGATGATACCTACCTCGCGTGGGATTGCCGTGCGATGCTCTCTGCACCAGCTCACAGCCATGGACGCCGTCCGGTCGTCGGTGCAGATCCACAGGGGTGAGGCCTCCTTCGCGCCGGCGAAGAACGCCGATGGATTGGGTGCAAACGATATGCGGGAACACAACTCCTCGACCGATGTTTCGCGGTACTTGCTCAGGATACCGTGGAGATAGTCTCCAATGTGTTCTACCATCGTGCTCAGATGCTTCAGCAGGTAATCGGCGGTCGACTCCGGGGGCTCGTCGAGAATGTGGAATGCAATGTCGGCGTCCTTGTTGACATGCAGCAGCTCGGGCATGAGACGAATGATGTCGCGGAGACTGTTTTGAGCCGAGTGCCGGGGGTTGAAGAGCACGGCGACCTTGGAATAGTTCTTCTCCACGCAGTACCGAACCAGTTCCCGGGCACGGGAGGTGTGAATGGTGCCGTCAAGGAAGTAATGCACCAGCCGATCGACCGTGGGTACTCTGGTTCCAACAAACAGCATGTTCGGAATCGGTGTGGTTCGGCGCCGTCTCCTGTGCCACCTCAGCAGTTCATCGTAGCGCTCGCGGGTGACCCAGATGACAATCATGCCAAGCGGTGCCTCCCGGTGTTGCATGTGGCCGCGGTTCATGAACTGAACCAAATCGGCATATTCCATGAAACGGAGCCGTACCCCGCACGCTTGCAGCTCCTGCTCCACTTCCCGAAGGGCAAAGCCGGTTCGCGGATCGTTGAACAGGGACGTGCAATCGAAATCGGGGGTGTGGTAGAGATGGACATACTTTTCCACTCCCCGTGCCGTGCGTATGGAAAAGCCGCCGACCCAGTAGCGCTTGCCGATACGAGTCGCCAGGCCGCGCTGCTCCAGGATCCGATACGCGCGGATTACCGTGGCGGTGGAGACGTGGAACTGGAGCTGGACGGTCTTGACGTGCGGAAGAGCCTGGCCGCGTTTGAGCACGCCCCGGTTGATCGAGCGCACAAGTTCTTCGGTGAGCTGCTGCGTGGAACCGCGGCGTACCGGCTCATCGCCGGTGACTTGCGTTCTTTCCGCCGGAAAGAGAAACGTGCCCTTGCCGGGTATCGAACACAGTTTTCCCCGGTCACGATACTCCTTGAGAATTCTGCGAACCGTTTCCCGGGAAAGGTCGAAGCGCTCGGCAAGCTGCTTCTGCGTCGGCAGCGCGCTTCCGGGCCGACCGCTTTCGATCCGCTTCTCGATCCACGCGATGAAATTACGCCGCGGAGGAGAAGGCCGCGATTCGGAGTTGGTGTCACCTGTTGCCATTTGTGGTATTCCCGCCAGCAAAAATACACATTCGTGTCCCCGGATGTTGTTGCTGTCATCCGGCAGGCACGCCGGTAGTGGGTGCACAGACTTCAATTCGGGCGCGGGAAGGCGTCGGGTTCCTTCCCGCCCGGGACGGCAGACAACTATTTTTCCGGGAGAGGAATGAGCGTCCGCGGAACCCGATTCCGACGATCCCGGCCGGGCGCGACAGCCGAGTCCCCTCATTGAAATGTCCGGTAGTTACACAACTCCCGCACGAAAGCGCAAGTTGGTATGATCCCGTTCCAGGAGTTCTATTCCTTCTACCGGAGATATTTCAGGATTGTCGTTACTCAGACGTTCATGGACCCGCGGTCCCTGCCGTCGCTGATTGCCCGCTTCCTCACCCTTCTCCGGATCATGACCAGAGGCGAACGCCGACGCCGGAGCAATGGAGAAAAACTGTCGATACCCGTTCCCCGGATCGCGATTTTCTCGGTAACCTGGCAGTGCAATCTTTCGTGCACCGGCTGCTATGCCTTGAATTTCAGCGTGAAAGAGGACCTGTCGATCGAGTCGATCATGAAGGTTGTCAACGAAGGCACCGAGCTGGGAGTCTTCATCTGGACCATTGCAGGCGGTGAACCCGTGCTGGTCGAGACGCTTCTTGAACGGCTCGTGGAAGTCAAGGACTCCTATTTCCTCTTCTACACGAATGCTACGTGTATCGAGGACAGTCACATTGCGCTGTTTCGGAAGGGGCGTAATATTCTGCCGGTGGTTTCGATCGAAGGGGAGGGGAGCGCGACGGATGATCGGCGCGGGGCGGGTGTGGGCGAGAAGGTTCGCGCGACGATGGGGCGACTTCGGAGAGCACGTGTACCCTTTGCGTTTTCCACGATGGTCACACATGAGAACTGCAGAGAGGTCACTTCGCGGCGGTGGCTGGACAGCCTCTGGGTAGCAGGAGCGCGATTCGGGTTTCTGGTCGACTATATTCCTTTCAAGAAGAACCTGGTTCCCGAGTTTGTGCTGACCGATGAAGACCGCGCGTACAAGCAGGCTGAGCTTGCGCGGAGGAATGCCGAAGCGCGGCCCGTGGTGTTCAACCTTCCGCCCGATGAGTACGAGAGCGGGGAGTGCCTGGCCGCGGGCAAGGGGCTTATCCATATCAATGCCGACGGCTATGTCGAGCCCTGCCCCTTCAGCCATTATGCCGCCGACAATGTCCGTGACAGCTCTCTGCGTGAGTCCCTCGACTCCCCGTTTCTGCGTGAGATTCGCACACTGACAACGAAATTGGACAACCCGAAGAAAGAGTGCATGCTGTTTCGGCACGG
>CAZNDN010000008.1:56707-59348 GCA_964571815.1 uncultured Fibrobacterota bacterium
AACAAGGCCCTGTGCGAGTGGAAGAAAAAAGACCTTGAACGATATCGCGGGGAGTATATCGAGAAGGTGCGACCCGCGCAATACCTGTGCACGAAATGCGGGCGCGTTGCCGCGCGCAAAAAGGACCTCTGCAAGCCCTGCGATATGAACGGGGAGTGCTGAGTCCCGAGGCCCTGCGCCCTGACTTTGTCCTCCATTGGGTTCCTCTCTTCCCTGCGTATAGTTGGCCACAAGTCGCCGCCAAACACAGTGTATGGCCAGATATAAATGCACAGGTGGCCGCAAATCGAAGGAAATGGTGTCCGTGGCCATGTTGCCGCCACGGTACAACTCTCTCTTCCGGTTCCATTTGCATGTACGGCAACCCCCTATGTCGGCGTACCATGCCGCTGAGGCGGGGTGATGATCATATTCGCAACCACCGATCGGGGTTCTATGTACGCCACCGTTGGTTTCCGTGGCCGCGCGAAATGATGTTCAGACGAGATGACACAACGCTGCATTGGAGCGGTGTTGATGAGCGAGTCTGTTTCCCGCGAGGTTCCATAGTGTGAATATGGCCGGATTTCACTGCCTGCAGTCGAACGCCTTCTCCCTGAGCAGCATGGGGAACGAACGACCCGGATGCCGCGGGGCAATTTGACTTAGTTGCACACTCTTTTTATCTTTTTGGTAATTCGTCTGAGTCTCCGACAATCGATAATTCTCCGATAGCTGATGGCGATTGAGGTTGTCGGTTCGGGAAGACTGAGGTCATAGCGTGTGGAATACCCTGGCCGGTTCCGCGGGATGGTAATCACCGGATCGCAGAAATGGACTTGGATATGGTCCACGGAAAATCACCGGCGCTGCGGAAAGCTTTGCGGTTTCTTGAAAACAGGGCGAACGCCGAGATTGAATCGGGCGAATCGAGCGGAATACCGTTTTCGGCCCTTGCCCGTGAAGCCGGAGTGTCGACAACGACGTTGTGGAAAGCCCGTCGTATCCTGAGCGCCGATCACCCGTCCGGAACAGCCGGCTTGAACTGCGCTTCACGTTCGTCACCTTCTCAGCCGCGCCTCTGGCTGCAGACCGCATCATCCATCCAGAAAGACATCATTACCGGTCTGTATCAAACCGGGGCGATGCTGCCGTCCCACAAGGAGCTGCAGTCGCGGTACGGCGTCTCGTTTCGCACATTGAAAAAGGCACTGTCATTGCTGCTCGACAGGAACCTGTTGAGGCGCCGGCACAAGGGATATGTCGTTACGCTCGCAGGAGAAAAGACGGCCACCGGCGGAGATATCGTGGTCCTGCTTCCCCGGTTGCCCAACGGTCTTATCAATTGGGTTCTGAAAGGAGAAGAGCTTTTTCATCTTCTTGAGTCGATGTGCGCTCGCAGCGGTATCGCTCTCCGAACGGAGTTCTACGACCTTTCGGCCGATTCGATTCGGCTCGATCCGCATGCACTTACCAGGAAATCCGAGTCCTGGGCGACACGAGGATACGTGGTTTTCCATTCTCATCACGAAGCCTCCCTGTCGAATATCCTGCAGCGTATCAGTGTGTTTGAAAAACCGACCGTTGTGGTCAGTCACAGGCGCGACAAACGCCTCCTGGCGCTCAGGTCAAAGCGTTTTCCCCTGTTTCTGTTTCCTGTCGGTGCAAACAGAAAGCCGGCCGAAACAGTCGCCCGCTATCTGCTTGGAAAAGGGCATCGTACCGTAGGCTATTTTTCGGCCTTTCACAAGTCCCCGTGGTCCAGGCTGCGATACGAGGGGCTGCGGCGAATGTATGCCGCGGCGGCACTCACGGATGGTGTAAGGCCCTTTACGCTGGAACGTGTGATGAAAACCGAATACGTATTCTTCCAGGAGGAAGGTATGCAACGCTGTCGCGGAGCCGACCTCGTTTCTTTCTACGAGAGGTGGAAAAAGGACATCCCCTATGCCCTTTCGGTTCAATGCGATCGGACCGTTCATGAGCTGGTGTGGAAAACGATTGCGTATGGAGAAATTGCCGTCCAGTTGCAGCCCTTTTTCAAGCGGGCGGACACCGATCCATCGATAACCGCCTGGGTCATGGCAAACGATCTACTTGCGGGCATGGCTATCGACTATTTCGCATCGAGGTCCCGCGCCCGCAAGCCCAGACCTCATCTTGTCAGTTTCGACGACACATCTCTCTCGGTCAACCATCGAATTACCTCGTTCAATTTCAACTTTTCAGCCATGGCGTCGAGTATCATTACCACTCTCCTGAGGCCCGACATCATGCAGGCTCACTACCGGAGCGGGTACGTCGAAATCGACGGCTATCTGGTGGAGCGGTAAGCAGGGCACGGCACAACCGGATTGGCGATTCAGCAGGCGTTCGAGTATAGCCGTTCCGGCGCTCATCCGGATGTCCTCCTGGATGAATTCAAACAACCGTGCAATTAAGTCAATTCTTTCCGGCCTCATTTCGGCCGAATTCACACTATATTACTAAAGCCGATGAAGTTGTACGGTTGTGCCTGCTACCTGCCGAACAAGGCAGTGCGGGCACGAGTTGATGCTTTTCCGACTTCCGAACATCCGGGGGGTAGTACAATGATTTCAAAGTCACTGCGATTCCAGGCCGGGCCGGTTTCCTTGTCTCTTCTTCTTGTCCTGTGCGGGGT
>CAZNDN010000009.1:0-52458 GCA_964571815.1 uncultured Fibrobacterota bacterium
CTAGTGTGTCGCGATGTTTCCCGAGATTATCTTATAGCTGTGCCCATGTCAACCTCTTCACGGAGTTCCCGCCATGAATGCCGATGTCTACACCGATCTGCTGCGCGAATCGTTCCTTCGCAACGCCCGTCGGCCCTGCTTCCACATCAAGCGTAACGGAGTCCGGGAGGAGCTTACCTACGAAGAGGTGCATCGCTACCTCAACAAAACCGCATCGGCCCTCGAAACCATAGGATTCGGCAAGGAGTCCAACGGCATTGTTATTGGCCCAAACACCCCGGAATGGGTCATGGCTTATCATGCCATGATGTGCACGGGAGGACAGGTCGTTCCAATCGATCCTTATCTGCCGGAAACGGAAATCAGGGAAATCACCCGGCTGACGCGTTCCCTCACGGCATTCTGCTCCAGGGACTACTATGACCTTTTCGCCGGTCTGCGTCAACAGGAAGGCTTTCCCGAACACATCGTTCTCCTGGAACCGGAAGGGGATGAATCGAAGCAGGGGTTTCGTGCGTTCGCCGAAGGAGGGGACGGGGAGCGCGATGCATTCGCCGGGGAGTTCCGGCCCGACGATCCCGTAGCCGTCATTTTTACCTCAGGTACCACGGGCAAGGCAAAGGGCGTTGTCCTGACACAACGCAATTTCACCGCCGTCTCACGGTTCGGCGTACCGCGCATGAACCTGGGACCCGACGACACGATCGTAGCGATTCTCCCGCTGCACCACGTATTCGGATTCGCCGCATGCTGCGGGGCCGCTCTTCCAACCGGACTCGACATCGTCTTCGTACCCCAAATCAAGGGGCCGCTTATCCTCGAGGCACTGCGAGAAAACCGGGTCAGCGTCCTTCCGGCGGTTCCGCAGATGCTGGAATCCCTCTACAATAACATTTCCCAAACGGTACGAACGCGAGGACCGGCGGCGCGTGCCCTGTTCAGTCTCCTGCACGGTCTGTCCGCCACGTTTGGGCGACTTGGCGGACAGGCATTCCGACGCACCCTCTTCGGCATCGTCCACAAAAGCTTCGGCGGCAACCTCCGTCTGGTCATCTCAGGCGGTTCTTCTCTCAAGAAGAAGTACTTCGACGGGTTCCGCCTAATGGGATTCGTAATAGTTGAAGGGTATGGACTCACCGAGACGTTCGGCCCGATCACCCTCTGTCCCCCCGATCGTCCGAGGCTCGGATCGGTCGGAACGGTGTTCCCGGGTAACACCATGCGCATCGCCGAGCCCAACGGCGACGGAGTCGGCGAAGTGCTGTTTCGAGGCTCGACCGTGTTTCCCGGCTACTACCGCAACGAAGAGGCGACAAAACGGGTGTTCGACGACGACGGGTGGTTTCATACCGGCGACCTCGGCAAGGTAACCTCCGACGGGTTCCTGTACCTGACCGGCAGGCTCAAAGACCTGATCGTGCTTGACTCGGGCAAGAACGTGTACCCGGAAGAAGTCGAGGAATACTATGCCTCGTCTCCGTTGATCGAAGAGATCGGCGTGTTCGGATTCGAAATCGGCGGTTCCGAGACGGTTGCCGCGGTCATCGTACCCGACAAACAACTGCGGCGCAAATACGGCCACGAGCGCGTCGCGGCCCTTATCGATGAAGAAATTCGGCAAATGGGGACTTCCCTGCCGACCTACAAGAAGCTGGGAAGCTACGTGGTTTCACACAAGCCGCTTCCGCGGACCAGTACCCGCAAGATCAAGAAACCGCTGCTCCGTGAGCATTTCGGACGCATACGTGAATCGACCGAAGTCACGGACAGTCCACAGGCACACCTGTCGTTCCTTGAGACCGAGATGATGAACTCGGAGGAATACAAGGTTGTGACGGCAATGATCCGTCGCGTGGTGCCCGAACTCGACCCCGCCGGAGTCTATCCGCGGGCGCACCTTGAACTCGATCTGCGACTTGATTCTCTCAAGATTCTCGATCTTGCGGTCATGCTGGAAGAACGATTTGAAATCAAGCTTTCGAGTGAACACCTTACCAAAGTTGAAACGGTTGGAGACGCGGTTACGTTGGTTCAGGAACTCCAGTCGCGGAAACAACCGACGGGGGCCGAAGATTTCCGCTCGACTCGCGAGCGCGTAGAATCGCATCCGGCGAAACGTTTCGACCTGGATCGCGAGCATCCAATCACGATGCGCTTCGGGATCGATGTCGCCGGTCTCTTGAGCCGAATGCTCTGGGGACTGAAATCCCGGGGAATGGAAAACATCCCCGCCGACAGCCCGGTCATCTTCGTCTCCAACCACGAGAGTCTCCTCGACATTCCCTGGATACTCGGCGCGCTCCCCTGGTCAATTCGCAGGAAGACCTTCGTACTTGGCAAGAAGGATCTGCTCCGTACCCCCGTCCTCGGGACAGCAATCACACACTCCAACACCATTGCCGTTGAGCGCGGAGGGGACGTTGCCGAAGCCCTCGCGGGCGCCCGCGCCGTCGTTCGGAGCGGGAAAAACCTCATCGTCTTCCCCGAGGGCACCAGAACACGGACCGGCGAGATGGGAACGTTCCGAAGTGGAGTCGGAACGCTGCTTCTGGACTCTCCGGTTGCGGCCGTACCCGTCTCGGTCGCGGGGGGCTTCGAACTATGGCCGCCGGACAAGGGCCCACGCCTTCTGGCCGGGCGAGGGAGCGAAACGAGCGTGACGTTCGGAAAAGCGGTACGTGCGGCCGATCTTGTCAGGGAAGGGACGGTTGCCCCCGACCCCTCACCGCAACAGCTTGCCGCGGCACTCCGGGAACGGGTCGCACAGACTGGCCGCGGCTCTTCGGGTCGAACCGCGGCAACCTGAGAAGCCGGCAATTCGCAAAAACGTACTTCTCACGGGCTTTGCCGTTTGTGGAAAGTCTGTTGCGCGGCCCCTCGCGTGCCGCTCAACGCAATTGGGGCCTCTGTGGACGGGATCGAGGGGGTGCGGAGCCCGAAAACGGCACACGGGAGGGGCAAAAACGTGAACAGTCACCGGGACTTTCGGGAAGCCTCTTGCTCAGACGACTCGCATCCAGCCGTCGATCTCACGGGCGCAGCAGTTCGACGCCCACCTCGGTTTTGAGCGCATCAAGACGGGTGAAGTGCCGGACAGCTCCGGTGAAAGTCTCCTTCAGGACGGTAGCCCCGTCGTTCATCAACTCCAGCGTCCTGATCTGCTGAGAAAGCAGATTGTGAAACCACCGGTTGTCATCGTACACCACCAGGCCGATGCCGCGATCGCTGACATTGGTAATTCGAGCGTTGTACAGAAAGGAACGCCCGTTCCATCGCACGTTCACGGTCGTTGACATGTTGACTCTGAACCGTGATTCTCTGCGATGCTCGTCCCCCTGCCTCCCGGTCTGCTGCTCCCATAGTCGTTGAATTTCGCGACGGTCAAAACGGAAATTGCCCCCGAGTGTCCGCTTGGCGCGAAGGCGCCCCGCTTTCACCCACCGAAACACCGTCGAATGACTTACGCCAAAGAGCCGTGCTACCTCGGAGGCCTTCAGAAACGGCTTATCCTGAACCACCGGATCCGACATCTCTCAACTCCATTGCCTTGTCGTTGCCCCGGGCGGGAAAGAAAAAAACCACGGCCGATTTCGTCCGGGCCGCGGGCAGGTTCAATTTATCCAGCGATCAATCGGTCCCTCGACGACCGGGCTCGGAGATGACGCCGGTATCACACGGCAAGACCCTCCATCGGCCGGCATCAATACCCCAAACGGTGCCTCGTCAAATCTCGATTGCGCGGTTCATCAATCCGGCGGCTTTTCTTCTTTATCCTTGTCCATATTCACTTCAAAACTGACTTCGGCGTCATCCTCCGCACCCGCCTTGTCTTCCTCAGCCGCGGACTCCCCTTCCTCCGCCGAAACGGGCCGGCTTTCCCCGGCCTCCGAAGCCGCTTCTTCATCCCCGCGCGACTCTTCCCCGGAGAGCTCCATTGTGTCGGCCGTGTTGTCCGCTACTTCATTTCCGTCCGCCGACGATTCCCCGGAGAGCTTACGCACGATTTCTTCCTCCCGCCGCAGGGCCTTGGTGTCGTTAAGCCTTTCGGCTATATCCAACCCGACCTTCTGCCACAGCTCCTGAGTGCGGATAGCCTGGCCGCTTCGAAGTCGAAAATGCTCCATCACCCGTTCGATTTCCCGGTCGATTTCCTCTCTGCTCAAACCGTGCTCTTCGGCGAAGTACTCGTAGAGTTCCTGTTTGGATTCCCACAGAAACTCCTCCCGACGCTTCATCATCCGCTTCATCATAAACTCCTCCGGCCGCCCAGGGCAATCCGGTAATGAAGAACCATTCTAACCCCATTGAGAAAATAGTCAATGACAAGCACCGCACACGCGCGGCCGTGCCGGCCGCGCCGGTTTACCTTCTGGTGCACACCACGACACCGGGTAGTTTCATTGCCTCGACTATCTCTCTCCCACGTTCTTCATCCTCCACGACCGCCCCCAGTGTCGAGCCCGACCCGCTCAGGAACGGCCGCGCGCAGCCGAGTCTTTGCAACTCATGAGCATACTCTGAAAGGCGAGGATACATGCCGAACACGGGAGGCTCGAAATCGTTGTGTATCATTTCAACAACAACATCTCGCTCATCTCTTTCCAGCGCATCGATCATGCGCGACGTCTTGCGGTGGTTCCGGTTGATCGCGGCGTAGTCGAGTGCCTCGTAAGCAGCCGGTGTCGAGACTCCGAAGGGAGGAAAGAGCAACACGAATACCAGCTCAAGCCGCGTGTCGACAGGCTCAGGCTCCCCGTCGGCCTCGATATCCAGCGCGGTGAAACCCGTAAACCCGAACGGGATGTCCATACCGATACGCCGCCCGATTCCGGCAAGCCCGCGCGTGTTGAGACCGAGGTGCCAGAACTCATTGCACAATCTGAGCACTTCAGCCGCATCGGCACTCCCGCCGGCCAAACCTCCCTGCATGGGGATTCGTTTGACAAGGGTTATGCGCACGTTTTCCTCGATCCCGAATTCGTTACGGAGGCTTTCCACGGCTCTCCAGCACAGGTTTCGAGAATCACGCGGCACCGCTTCCTGCTCGCACCGGATCTCCATGCGCGGCGCCGACTCGACCTTCACCTCATCGGCCAGATCAACCTGGTGCTTGACCACCCGCAGCCGGTGAAATCCCCGATACGGTCCCGACAGGACCGTGCCCTCGATATCAAGGGCAAGCGTAACCCGCGCATACGCCTTCCCGCACAGCATCATGGTCCTTCTCCCTCACCCCCCGGGGCTCCAGCCTCCATCCGGACCGCTCGCGCCCCGGTTGTCGTTGCCGCGACAGTTAAGTATACTACCTGCGTCCTCCGAAATCCGCTTCCGGCCGAACCCCCAACGCGAACATGAGGGTACTCGTACGGAATTGCCCGTGCCTGCGAAAAGTATTTTTTTGCCCATGCACGATACCAACGACGATTCTCGACAGATCGAAAAGAGGCGTTTCCCTCGCGTGTCGCTCGATTTTGCCACCGTGGAGGTGTATTCGCCCGGAGGTACGCCCGAGTCCCCGGAGCTGTGTTTTGTGATCAACCTGAGTCAGAACGGCATGATGTTCCGGGGCGAACGGATCCACGCACCCGGTCAACGGCTCCGTATCACATTCAGCCTCCCCCATTCCGATGTAATGATCAAGACTGACGCCGTTGTGGTTCACAAACGCGAACTCTCCGAATCACGGTTTTACGGCGTACAGTTCCAGGGCCTGGGTCTTGCCGAACAGCGGGTGCTCAAGGATTTTGTCGGAAAAACCGCCGAACAGAACGGCTGATTCACGATTTCCCCACGCCGGCATTCAGTGCGCCGTGCCCCAGTCGGGCCCCATCCCCGCATCCACCTTCAAGGGCACATTCAGCGTGTACGCCGAACTCATTCGCTCAATCAGCCAGGTTCGAAATTCCTCGGCGATCGTCTCCGGAACCTCCAGCACCAATTCGTCGTGGACCTGCAGGAGCAGACGAGCGTCGGCAAACCGCCCCGAAATCCCCTCGTGTACTCTGAGCATGGCAATCTTTATGATGTCGGCTGCCGTTCCCTGAATCGGCGTATTGATCGCCGTCCGCTCAGCCGCCTCTCGTACCTGCCGGCTCCTGGAGGATATCTCCGGAAGATACCGTCTCCGGCCAAGCAGCGTCTCCGCGTATCCCTTTTCTCGTGATGCCTCAATGACCCTCTCCATGTACGAGCGAATAGTGGGGAATTGACTGAAATACGATTCAATGAACTCGCGCGCCTGCTTGAAGGTGATCTTGAGTTGACGCGAGAGGTTTGCCGGCCCCATCCCGTACATCAGTCCGAAATTGACCGTCTTCGCCGCCCTTCGCATCTCGTCACTTACCATCTCGGGTACGACGCCGTACACTACCGAGGCAGTTCGTCGGTGAATGTCGTCGTCCTCATGAAACGCCTGTTTCAGAAGCGGATCATCCGAGACGTGAGCCAGTATGCGAAGTTCGATCTGAGAGTAGTCGGCCGACACCAGAACCGTACCCGGCTCGGCAACGAACGCTTTCCTGATGCGACGCCCCACTTCGGAGCGCACCGGGATATTTTGAAGATTCGGGTTGTTACTGGATAGCCGTCCGGTTGACGTTATGGTCTGGTTGAACGATGAGTGAATTCGGCCGCTCACGGCGCTGACCTGCCCCGGCAAGGCATCAAGGTAGGTCGATACCAGTTTCTGCAACTCCCGATACTCCAGAAGCCGCCGGGCTATCGGGTAGTCCGGCGCAAGCTTCGCCAGGGATTCCATGTCGGTGGAAACCCCTGTCTTCGTCTTTCTCGACTTCGGCAACCCCAGCTTCTCGAACAGGACCTCGGCCACCTGACGTGGAGAATTGAGATTGAACTCCTCTCCGGCCAGGGCAAAAATCTCGCGCGAAATTGAGGCGAGCCCCGTCGAGTACTCCTCCGACAACTTTTTCAGCAGCCCGGCATCCAGGAGGATTCCGGCCCACTCCATCTCGGCCAGGACGCTCACCAGAGGAATCTCGACGTCCTCAAAAAGCTTACGAAGATTGCGCTCCTCCAGCACAGGCTCCAGCACTTTCCGGAGCCGCAACGGAACGGTAACATCCTCTCCCGCGTATGGAGCGGCATCCGCAACCGGGACTTCGGCGAAACTCATTTGCCCGCGGCCTTTGCCGATCAGCGTTTCTATGGGAGTGGTCTTGACACCGAGCCACTGGGCGGCCATGAAATCCAGGCCGTAGCGGCGCTTCCCCGGATCGATCAGGTAGGCCGCCACCATGCAGTCGAACTCGATTCCCCGGAGCGTAATGCCGTAGTTTCGAAACACCTGATAATCATACTTGAGATTCTGTCCCGTCGTGCGTATCTCTTCCGATTCAAGTATCCCCCTGAGCTTCTCAAGCGTCTCCTCCAGAGAAAGGTCGGCTTCACCGTCGTGCCCGACGGGAAGGTAGACCGCTTCGTTGGGATCAATCGCCATCGCAACGCCGACCAGGTTCGCCTCACGGGGTTCGGTGCTGGTGGTTTCCGTGTCCACGCAAACAAAGCCGGCCTTCTCTACCTTCCTCACGAATTCATCCACTTCCGCCGGCGAACGCAGCACGCTCACATCGCACTGCACGGCCTTCCGGGTATCAAAGAGAGGCATGTCAAGCAATGACGAGAACTCCATTTCCTTGAAAAACTCGACACACTCTTCGCGGCGAGGTTCACGGGCCCGAAGTTCCCGGAGTTTCCACTCTTCGTGCGGATCGTTGTTGAGGGTCACCAGGTCACGGCTGAGCCTGATATCATCGAGATGCTCCCGGAGCTTTGCTTCCAGCTTCGGATTCCCCACGCACGATGGATCCGCAAGGAGCGTCTCCAGGTCTCCCGCGGCCTCCAGGATTTTCACCGCGGTCTTCGGGCCCACACCCGGGACTCCCGGCACATTGTCGGAAGAATCGCCCATCAACGCAAGCAGGTCACGAATCCGCCGGGGTTCAACCCCCATCTTCTCCCGAACCTTCGCCGCATCGAATACATCGATCTTTCCCTTCCCCTCGGGTGCCAGCATCCGTACGTTCGCGCCCACAAGCTGCATCAGGTCCTTGTCCTTTGTCACCAGGGAAACTTCGAAGCCCTCCGCCAGCGCCTCACGGGTCAGCGAGGCAATCAGGTCATCGGCCTCAAAGCCGTCCTTGCGTACGGCCGGGATGTTCAGCAGCTCAACGAGTTTGAACACCAGCGGAAGCTGCGCCGCCATGTCTTCGGGCATTTCTTCCCGGTTGGCTTTGTATTCGGCGTACATTTCGTGCCGAAACGTCGGGGTGGGGCTGTCAAAAACGATTGCCAGATAGGGACAATGGTAATCCTCCAGCAGTTTCAACAGCCATGTTGCCATCACGAAGACCGCGCCCGTGGGTTGCCCCTGTGCGTTTGTCAGGCGACTTCGAACCATCGCGAAGTAGGCACGGTATGCCAGCGCGTGTCCGTCGATCAGGTACAGATGCTTCTGCTCTGTGCTCATTTGGGTGTGTCCTCCCGGAATAACAGAGTCATAACCGAGAGAAAAATACTTGCCCGCCCGCGCGACAACGTAGCCGACACGTTCCGGTTGCGTCCCGTTGGAACGAACAACTACTTTCTTGCGGTAATTCGGCCCGTCATTCGGCAACCGCATGTATTTCGGGGAAGGAGGTGGGGAGTCCGCCCCATCCGGGGAGACTCCCTTCTCAGAGTATCCATGAACTCCGTCGCCCAACCGCTTTACCTCGGCCTTGACATCGGGGGCACAAAAGTACTTGCCGCCGCGGCGGACGGAACCGGCACCATACTGGACAGCCTCCGGGAGGCTACCCCTTCGGACCTCGAAAGCGGACTTGCTCTGCTCCATCGCATGATCTCCCACCTCTCCGGCAACCGCCCCATAACCGCGATTGGATCGGCTGTCGGGGGACCGCTGGACCGGCGGCGGGGTATTGTTTCCCCCCTGCATCAGCCGGCCTGGCGGGAAGTGCCCCTGAAATCGATTATGGAGCGGACGTGGCGATGTCCGTTTTGCGTCGACGTTGACACGAACGTGGCCGCGCTCGGCGAATACCACTTCGGAAGCGACCGGCCCCGACGGCTTCTCTACGTGACCCTGAGTACGGGCATGGGCGGAGGGCTTCTGGTCGACGGAAAAATCTACCGTGGTATGGCCGGCGAACATCCGGAACCCGGGCACCAGTCTGTCAACTGGAGGTGTTCTCACCCGGAGAAGGTTGTCTGCGAGTGCGGTGCGCCGGATTGTCTCGAGGCCCTCGTCTCCGGCAACGCGATCCGCCGTATCTACAACAAACCCGCGGAGAAGCTCCGGGTGGACGAGTGGAACGAAGTAGCGTATAATCTCGGACAGGGGCTTCGAAACCTGGCGGTGCTGTACCTGCCCGATACGATTGTTCTCGGCGGAGGTGTAGCCCGGGGAGGAGGAAGCCGCCTTCTCACCGAGTCCGTGAGGCACATGAAGGAAGGTTTGCGGTTGGTGCCTTCACCCACCGTCCGCCTGAGCCGACTGGGACCCGAAACCGCGGTGAGAGGGGCCGTCGCGTTGGCCCTCCATGGATCGGACTAACGGGCGCATCGACGAGGAGCCGCATGGTGCCGAAGCTGGTCGCCGGAGGTACAGGATGAAAACATCCAGGAGAAGGTTGCGGCATTTTGTTGTGTTCTGCGCCGTTGCGTTCTTCGTCGGCTACTTCTTCTCGCATTACCATTTTGCTCTCACCGTTGAAGACGAATACGCGGGGTATGAGGCCCTGGCGCGCGGTACGGCGCGGACACCGATGCAGTATCGGGTGCTCGTTCCCGGCCTTGTCCAACGCCTTTCTTCACTTCCGCTCCTTTCGACAATGTCCCGAATGCGTCTGTACAAATGGTTCGATCACCTCTCGGTTTTTCTTCTGATAGTAGCCTTCAGGCAGTATCTCCGACGATGGTTCAGCAGCGGAGTTCTTGCTTCCCTGCTCTCCTTTGCGATGCCGCTGGTTTTGCCGATAGCCTACATTATCGCTCACCGTGTCCGTTACCCCTACGACATGCCTGCAATAGCCTTCTTTGCCGCGGGGCTGATCTGTATCAAGGAGAAATGGTGGTGGCGATACTATCTGCTGTTTCCTCTCGCGACACTTAACAGGGAGACAAGCTGCTTCCTGACGATCACCTATGCCCTGGTCTCTCTCGGCAAGACAAAAAACAGGGTCGTCGTCCTCCACTGCGCCGCTCAACTCACCATCTGGCTTTCCATCAAATGCATGCTCTCAGCAGTCTATTCGGACAATATCGGCCCGGGCCTCTTCGAGAACAAACTGATCTCCAATATTCACTATCTTCTCACCCCCCGCCAGTGGCCGTTCTTCTTCAGCATTCTGTCGTACCTGTGGATCCCCGTCCTGCTCTTCCACCGACGAATCGCCGATGAGTACGTTTACAGAACTCTCTGGATGACGGTGCCGTTTGTTGTCGGCATGATGATAGTAGGGGTGATTTCAGAAATGCGCATCTACGGCGAATTGTACCCGATTTGGCTCCTTGCGGCTTTGCTGATCCTCAAGAGCTTCTTCCTCGAAGAATGCACGGCCGGGCCCCGCCCGAGCGCTTCGGCGCCCCTCTCGGTGTCGTAGCATCACGCGAAACCACAGCCGCTCGATCCTTCCACACGCTCATGATGAGGGTAGGGACTGCCTTGAGTCCCTGAATAGCTGCGAAGAATCACTCGATGCGGTAGAGCCCGATTGTTGGCAATGAATCTTCAGCCCGTGAAGGAGGGAACCTATCGATAACCGGAGTCATCCTGGGCCAGGAGCAACCGCAGGTAGGTTGCCGCCGCGCGTGCGATCTCCGCAAACGGCACCGACTCGTGAGCCGTATGTGCCTTGGACAGCCTTCCGGGTCCGTATATGAGCGGCTTCATACCCGCTGCTTTCAGAATCGCAGCGTCCGAATGGCTCCGGAAATGAGAGGGATGCCACGAACTCTGTTCCGCTTCAAGGATTCGTTTCAGTTGTTGAGGGATTCGTCCTCGCGGGCCGAGTACATACCCCGCGTCGCTGGTCGGGAACTCAACGGAGAGTCGTGTCTTTTCGCTGAGAGAGCCTTTGCGTGAGAGGATCTGCTGGATATCGCCGCACATGCGTTCCACCGGCACGGCCGGGGGAAGGTGCAGGTCAACCAGCGCACGACACCGGTCGGGAACGGCAAACCCGGCCTCGGAACTGTGAAGGTCGCGGATGTTGTACGCCGCTTCGGGATGGTGCTCCTCAAGATATCCGGTCAACAGCAAGAGCACCCGAAGCATACGGAACACGGCGTTATGTTCACGATGCGAGAGAGACGCGTGTGCTCTTCTTCCCGAGGTCTCCAGTTCTATTTCGACATATCCGAAATGGCCGAGACAGGGTTGTAGTTCGGTTGGCTCACCCACTACGGCCCACGGACAACGGAAGGTTTGCACCAGCGCCTCGGCCCCGTCACCGGACTCCTCTTCTCCCACCACCAGTGCCAGGGCGGCCCGGGGAGCGCGGCCGCGAAACTCGCGGTAGCTCAGAAACGCCTCCACCATGGCGGCACAGCCCCCCTTCATGTCCGCGGCGCCCAATCCATGCACCGTGCCCTTCCGAATTCGACAACGTTGCATACCCATATCGAAGGCGGGAACCGTATCGATGTGCCCGAGCAGCATGAGGTCGACCGGTTCTTCGGGAGCAATAAGGAGGTTGTATCGAGACTCTTCGACGTCGACCCGTTGCGGAACCATCCCGTAACGCCCCAGAAAGGTGTCAAGGAAGATAAGAAGCTCTTCCTCCTTGCCGCTGGGACTATAAGTATTAATCAGCGAACGGACAAGGCGCTTGAGACGCTCTTCGTCGACGTCCAAAATTCCGATTGCCGGAGTCGGTGGCATTCAGCTCTTTGCCTGCACGGCCGATTGCCTCGTCTCGTTCTCGAGGTTATTGGCCATGTAGGTGTGCTCGGTTTCCTGAGAAAAACCCTGTCTCCGGAAAAACTCCACCGCGTTGATGTTGTCGGCCTGGGTGTCGACAACCAGGATTCTCACTCCCCGGGTGATCATGAGCTTTCGGAATGCGGCATACAGCCTCCCGGCCACTCCCTTGCGCTGAAACTTCTGAGCTACTCCCAGCCAGAAAATGTGGCCGTAGTTCCAGGCGGTGCCGGCCTTCTCAACCGTTGACCCCATGAGGAAGCCCTCCGTCTTCCCGTCGACATCCGCGACCAGGCAAAGTTCGGGCTCCGAATGGAAGAGTCCGGTAACCTCAAACTCATCCCAGACACGGTAGAGATTCGGATACTTCTCCGGGGTAAACAGGCGCTCACCCAGGTGAAACACGGTTCCCAAATCATCAATCTCCATCTTCCGAACTTCCATTTCCACGAACAACTCCTTTGCCTCCGAAAGTGATTCTTTCTCAGCCGCACTCTTCGCGGGTAAAGTATACAACACTTCACTGCCCCATACAACGGGATCGATGACGATCGAAAGGGAATTCCTCTCTTTTCCGGATTGTTGCGGCGGCCGTCACGGCGCACTCAGGCGGCACCGTCCGGCCGGATCGCATCCTCCTCCCGGACCGAGTATCCCTGGCAGGCAACCACCCGTCGCGCACCTTCGAGGCTGAACCGGCCTCGCACGCGCGCCTCTCCCTTTTTCAGGTTCACATCCACTTCTTCAACACCTTCCAGCGCACGAAGAGCCCCCGCCACACTGGACGCACAGTGGTTGCAGGTCATGCCGTCAACACCCAGTACGGTAACGCCCTCCTCCGCTTCCCCGATCCCCCCCCCGCCGCCCGGCCCGGGGTGAACGATGCGGAGCCCCGCCTTTCGAAGCAGGGAAAGTATCAGGAGAAGGCCCATGACGGCGGTGCCGAGGTAAATCACTATCCCGTGCTCCCGGTGAACGTAGACCCCGGCGGCCACCCTGAAACCGGCATTGGAGGTAAAGGCAGCTATTGCATTCAGTCCGTAGCCGGCGATGATGGAACAGGAAGCGATGACGGTAAGATACACGGCAATGACCTTGCGCCCCATGGCATTGGCGATCAATGTCACCGTCGCGGCGTTCGTCGCAGGTCCTACGGCCAGGAAGACGAATGCCGCTCCCGGAGAGAGCCCCCTGGCCATGAGCGATGCCGCAATGGGAATCGATGCGGTGGCGCATACATACAGCGGTATACCGCCCACAACCATCAGCAGCATCACCGCAAATTCATTGGGCATGTGTTGAGTGAAAAACGACTCAGGCAGGAAATACGACAGAAGGCCGGAAAGGGCAATACCGAGGAGAAGCTGAAGGGAAATGTCGTCCAGAAAGTCACCGTAGGCGTACTGGGCCATTTTCTTCACCCGCTCGCCAGGCCCGTGGGCGTGCGGCTCGGTCACATTACACAGCGGACACGAAGCTCCGCTCTCCACCGCGGCATCGGGCTCTTCCTCCTTCACCAGTATGTTCGTGGCCACGCCGCCAACGAGACCCATGAACAGCGCAGCAAACGGTCTGAACACGGCGAACACGGGCCCCAGCATACCGGCGGTTGCAATGATACTGTCCACACCGGTCTGGGGCGTGGATATCAGGAACGAAACGGTTGCCCCCCTCGACGCCCGGCTTCGGCGGAGCGAGAGTGCGGTTGGAACAACCCCACAGGAGCACAGCGGCAAAGGTACACCGAACAGGCTTGCCTTTGCAACGCCCGCAAGGTCGTTGCCGCCGAGATGGCGCGCCACCGACTCTTTGGGGAACAACACGTGCAGTACGCCCGCAAATGTCAACCCAAGCAACAGGTAGGGCGCCATTTCCACAAACGTGGCGGATATCTCCGCGGCAATCCGATAGAGCACATTGATGACCGCCATTTGACCCCGCTTTCCCCTCCATCCCCACCCCGCTGAGGATGCAGTCTCTTATTTTACTACGCGCAAGGCCCCATCCCTGGTACGGCGGGACCGACCGATCGATAATTTTTTTTTAAGGGAGGACGAACGATATGCCGATCTATGAATATAAATGCCCTGCGTGCGGGCACGTATTCGAGGAACTGGTATCCCGCAACGCGAAGGAACCGGGTTCCTGTCCGAAATGCGGCACAGACGGCGTAGTGAAAACACTCTCGGCAATCGGCGGCATTTCCATGGGGAGCGTCGGCGGCGAAACCCCGTGCGGATCATCGTGTTCAAGCGCATCCACGTGCGCCGCAACCGGCAGTTGTCCTCACGCGTCCTGATCCTCTATCAAGGCGAATCGGGCGGAAGAAAGATTGAGTGGTTATGGATACGTACCAACTGAAAGACCAGGTCGGGATCATCCGGGAGACGTTCGGCTACATCAACCGGTTCAAGGGTTCCACATTCGTTTTTACGCTCGACAGCACACTGCTCAATCACCCGCTGTTCCCACTCATGATCAAGGACCTCGTGCTGCTGCACAAGATGGGCATCCGGATCGTCGTGGTCCCCGGAGCCCGCCTCCGGATCAACGAAGTTCTCAAGACGTACGGCATCCGCTGCCGGACCGTAGAGGGTGTGCGTATCACCACCGCGCGGGCGATACCTTTCATCAAGATGGCCGCCTTTGATGTGTGCAATCGGATTATGACGATGCTGTCGGAGCACAGTGCCAATGCCGTCATCGGCAACTGGGTTCGCGCCAGGGCGATCGGCGTACGAGACGGCATAGATTACCGGAATTCCGGTGTTGTCGAAAAACTGAAATCCGATATTGTCAAGAGTGTCATCGACGAGGGGCTTGTGCCGATTTTCCCGACGATCGGCTGGAGCGCCGCCGGAAAGCCGTACAACATCTCGGCCGCCGAGTTGGCCTTCACGGTCGGCAGTGAACTGCAGGTGCGGAAACTCTTTTTTGTCACGAGTACCGACGGTATTCGAGCAAAGGGACGCACGGTGCCCGACGACGTTTACGTCTCCAGCAGCGGGATCATTTCGCAACTCCGACTCCAGCAGGCCGGTTCGTTCCTGGAGGCGAACCGGAAGAAGAAATACGATTCCGAACTCGAACTCGTTTCGCTCGCGCACAAGGCCTGCCTCAGCGGTGTCGAGCGGGTACACATTGTCAACGGCGGGGTTGAAGGGATGATTCTCAAGGAGATTTTCTCCAACCGCGGCCTGGGCACGATGGTCTACGCCAGCGAGCACGAGCATATTCGTCCCATGACTCATCCCGACATCCCGGAGATCATTCGCCTGATGCGGCCGTCGGTTGAGGACGAGTCGCTGGTACCGCGGGAGTTCGGCCATTTCGAACAACACCTCGCCGACTACTACGTCTACGAGGTCGACGGCACCATTCACGGCTGCGGAGCGCTTCATGTACACTCGGGCCGGATGGGAGAGATTGCCGGGCTGGTCGTGGACCGTCTGTATGCCAACATGGGGGTAGGAGGCAAACTCATTGCCTTTCTCGTGGACAAGGCGAAAGGGCTCAAGCTGCACAAGGTTTTCGTGCTGACAACGCGGGCCGCCGACCGGTTCATGCAGGAAGGATTCGCCGAGGCGAAACCGACGGTCCTGCCGGAGAGCAAGAAAAAGGTTTACGACAAGGCGCGAAATTCCCGTGTCCTGGTGCGCGTTCTTCGCACCAGGACCGGTTCACGTCGGGTCGCGGTGGAGTAGAAGGTGCGTCTCACCCGTCTTGTTGCCTGCCGCGGACCGCATTGATCAACCCGCCGGCCGTGAGCATCTCCCGTTCCCGCTTCGAGATGCTCACCGTCACCTCGAATTCCCGCTCTTTTGTCTCATTTCGCACGGTAAGGCTCGAGCCGCTTCGAAGCGACTCCCGAAGCCCGGCTATGCTCAGACGATCACCTTTTGTGAGCGATTCGTAGTCGTCGGGATTGTCAAAGACGGCGGGAACAATACCGAAATTGATCAGGTTCGAATGGTGAATTCGCTCGATTGACTTGGCGAGGACTACTTTGACCCCAAGATACATGGGACACAGTGCCGCGTGCTCCCGCGACGAGCCCTGACCGTAGGACTGACCGGCCACGATCACGTTGGCCAGACCCCTGTCCCGGTTTGCCGCGGCGTTTCGGGCAAATTGGGGATCTTCCCGCTCGAATACGAATTCGGCGTAGCGGGGGATATTGGAGCGGTACTTCAACCGTGATCCCGCGGGCATAATATGGTCGGTGGTGATCTTGTCGCCCACGCGAATGGTCACGATGCCGTCGAGGTCTTCCGGAAGCGGATCCCCGATCGGCGGAGGGCCGATGTTGGGCCCCCTGACTACCTCAACCCGCTCACCCGGTCCAGCCGGCTCCAGAATCATCGAGTCGTCGATCTCAAAGCGTTCGGGAAGAGTGATTTCGGGGAATGACTGGTCGCCGAAAAATTCGGCGGGATCGGTAATGGTCCCGGTCAGTGCGCTCGCCACCGCGGTCTGGGGGGACACGAGATATACCCGGGCGCTTTCGGTCCCGCTCCTTCCGTAAAAATTCCTGTTGGATGTTCGCAAGGAAACGGAATCGGTTTGCGGGGCAAGTGAATTCCCGATACAGAATCCGCAGACGCTCTCCAACACTCGCGATCCCGCACCGACTATGTCGGCAAGCGCACCGTTTCGTGTGACCATGCCGAGTACCTGGCGCGACCCGGCGGCCACACCGAGGGACACCCCCGGAGCAACCTTCCGACCCTCGAGCAGCCGGGAGACGAGCATGACATCCCGAAATGAAGCATTGGTGCAGGAACCGATCAACACCTGGTCGACCGGCGTTCCCTTCAGTTGGCCGACCGCAACTACATTCCCCGGCGAATGAGGAGCTGCCGCAAGCGGGGTCAGCGAGGCCAGATCAATCGTGACGACGTTCCGGTAGACCGCGTCGGGATCGGCCTCCAAGGGGCGGTAGCACTCGGCCCGCCCCTGTGCTTCGAGGAACCGACGCGTTTGCTCGTCGGATGGAAATACCGAGGTAGTCACGCCGGTTTCGGCCCCCATGTTGGTAATGGTGGCGCGCTCGGGCACACTGAGATTCTTGATTCCCTCCCCGCCGTACTCCAGCACCACTCCGACATTGCCTTTCGTCGACAATCGGCGAAGCACCTCAAGGACAATGTCCTTTGCAGAGACCCAGGGGGAAAGCTCTCCGGCAAGCTCCACTTTCACAACTGCCGGACAAGTCAGCCAGAACGGCTGTCCCCCCATGGCCACGGCAACATCGAGCCCTCCGGCGCCGATCGCCAGCATTCCCAGGCCTCCCCCCGTCGGTGTGTGTGAATCGCTTCCCAGAAGCGTCTTCCCGGGGCATCCGAAACGCTCGAGATGAACCTGATGGCAGATGCCGTTACCGGGCTTGGAGAATTTGATACCGTATTTCCGCGCCACGTCACGGAGATACCGATGATCGTCGGCGTTCTCAAATCCCTCCTGAACGGTATTATGGTCTACGTACGAGACGGACAGCTCCGTTTTCACTCGCGAAAAGCCCATGGCCTCGAACTCAAGGTACGCCATGGTTCCGGTTGCATCCTGGGTAAGCGTTTGATCGATTCGTATACCGAGAGGTTCGCCGGTCACGCCCGAGCCGGCAACTCTATGGGATTCAAGCAGCTTTTCTACGACAGTCTTACCGGCCACGTGGTGTCCTCCTTTGGATTTCGTTGGATCGGAGCTGGCAACAGGCACGTGAAAATAAATCGCCATCACACTCCAATGGCGATTTTCGGTGCAGCGGCACGGGGTACCCGGCACGCGGAATGCCCGGTGGGAAGCCCGGAAGCTTATTCCGGGGCAAGCATACGGGAGAGTCGGGCCGCACGTGCTGGATCGCGTGAGGCCAGGGCTTTCTGTTCCGCTCGCGCCCGGTCCCTGTCACCCGCTTTCAGATAGGCCCTCCCGAGGTCAAAGCGCACGGCCGCGTTGTCGGGACGAAGGCCGGCAGCCTTCCGGAGGACGTCGATCGCCTTGTCGTAGCTTCCGAAATGGTCGACATAGGCGATCCCGAGCAGGTGGAGGACCTCTACCTCTGAAGGAGCCAGAGCACGGGCGGATCGAAGCGTGCTCAACTCTTTCCGATACTCTCCGGTCGCCCCGTAGACCCGGGCCAGCGCAGTCAGCGCCTCGACGTTCTCGGGCTCAATGCGCAGGGCTTGCTGCAAGGCATTGAGGGCCCACGAATATCGGCCCTTTTCGGAGTACGCCTTGCCCAGCGTCATGTGCGCATCGGCAAGGTCGGGCATGAGATGAATAGCCTTCTTTGCCGCCTCCACGGCCTTTTCCTGCCGGCCGGTGCGAAGGTACACCCAGCCCATGAGCGCCAGAGCCTGGGGAAACTCCTCCCTGACCCCGAAAGCCTCCTGGAGCACATCCAGCGACCGGGAGTAGTTGCCGGATTTGGCCAACACGAGGGCAAGATTGAAGTAGGCGGCCGGATCCCGGGGAGCCATGCGCACCACCTGCTCCATCACCGCCACCGCCTCACCCGGCTTGCCCAGATCCAGGTAGCACTGCGCCGCCTGCGAGTAGGCCTTTGTCAAGCCCGGGTGCTTCTTGATCGAGATTTCGAGTTGATCCAGGGCTTTCTTCGGGCGATTCACCCACATCAGGGCCAGCCCCCGGGCGTAGGCCTCCCGCCCGGCAATGCGCGGATCCGCGGTGCGCGACGACTGCCACTGCAGCAGGTTCACGCCCTTCCCCTGCTCAAGTGCCGCAATCCTTTCGCCGGGAACCACCACAATAGTCTCTACCCCCTCGACAACCCGTGCAACGGCGATGCCGATGACCTCGCTTTGCAAGGTGACCACCGGACTACCCGTCGATGCGTTCGAGAGGGGGGCGGTGATTGATATGATCTTTCCGAAGTTCGGAATCGACCTGATTTCCTCGATTTCCCCATCGGACATGAGCGTCTTCCCAACCACCACCATGATCGGCTCTCCAACCTTCGGCCTTCCCCGATTCAGGGGCAGGGGATGGGCGATCCCGGGCGGAATGGTGGTCCGCAGCCACAACAGGTTCCCGTCGATATCCTCGGCAACAATCGTCTCTACCGGGTAAACCTCTCCCTTGTCGGTTACGATTTCGGCGCCGAAAGCATCGTCAAACAAGTGTCTGTTGGTCAGTACGTCGCCGGAATCGCTGAGGAAGAATCCGTTGCCCTGGCCGATAACCCTTCCCCGGCTGTCACGTATACGCACAACGACAATTGAGAGTTTTCCCGTGGTATAGTGAGTCTCTTCCGCTTCTTCGAACGGGTCGTAGGCGTTGACTGCCGAAGCCGCTGCGCAGGCCGCAACAACCGTTGCGACCCGCATCCGGCCGGGAATGACCGTCGCCGTGCTCCTCATGACATTCCACCAGCCCATTGCAAGCCCCTTCCGGGCCCTTGCCCTCATTCGACTGCAACTGCAAGCAGCGGACACGGAACGGCATTCAGCACCTGCTCCGTCACACTCCCCACGATTCTCTGCATGAGCGTGTCGCGTCCGTTGGTTGCCGTAACCACAAGATCGGCGCCAAACCGCCGAGCCTGCTCAGTCACATGTCGCCAGACCGGTCGACCCGCCGGAGCAATCACTTCCCGCCTCCACGACCACCCCCGAGGCAGATCCCAGTTTAACGGAGGAAACGACGTTCCCACATGCACTCCGACCACCTCCACCGCCGTTTCCGGAACCAGGGAGGCGAGTTGCTCCAGGAACATGCACGCTCCCGCCGCCGCCGGATGTTCAGCCACCGCAAAGAGAATTCTGTGAAGTGAAACAGCGCCCGTATCCCGATCCACAAACCCCGCCGCCCCTTCGGGCAGGTACAGGGTTGTCTTTCGATACCGGCGGACCAGGTACACCGTAAGGGTTTCGCGAAGGAAGGCAAGCGCGCCTTCATTCCGCCCCGTTCCAATTACCAGAAGATCATGGTCACTTCTCTCCAGCCGCTTGCCGACCTCCCGGCCTTCGTTGCCCGATCGCACGATCTTTTTGACGCGAATGCCCAACCGGCCTACATCCTGCCGCTCGGAGCCTTCCGGAAGCATGCCCCAATGCTGGAGAACGTCCCGTACCCGAAGGTGTTCCCCGCGTCCGTCCCCCACATCGACGATTTCGATCCCTCCCCCGGCCGCTACCGTCAGGGCCAGGGCATGAGAAAGCGAAGCATGCGGATCGGCGAGGCCGTGGAGCGCAAGAAGGACGCGAAAATCTGATGGAGACCGGCTCCCATGGATACCGGATGTCTCAAGCTGGGCCATCACCGCAGGGCCTTCCGGGAAAAATCTACGGCAGCGCCGTGGCGCCTTACTATAGTTTAATAGTACACTGCCTGCACCGACATGTGCAACGGCCCGCCTTCCTGTCTCAACCTCCGCGATTCCGCTATGCCGAATGCAGTGAAACGAATCGCTCTATCGAACGATCATACGTACGTTCAACGTCGTCGGGAAAGAAACACGCGGGAAGCTCGCCCCGTCGTCTGTGATAGGCCACGCATTCGCAGCATATTCCCTTCCTGCCGCACGGGCTGTAGCTGCAGTTGCACGCCACCGTGTTTTTTTCCGATTGACAGGTCCCGGCCATACGACACCTCCTTTTCCGAACAAACCCCGGGCATATTCAATGCCGGCCGCCGAACCTTCCGGGCTTCGGACCGGTCACTACGGATAATCTACACGTTGCAGAGCATACCGTGCAACAGCTCAGGAGCATTCTCGGCAATGGGAAGGGGTGAAGGCGGCTTCATGAGGCCTCCCGGGTTGCCGTGCCTTGAAAAGCGCCACAGTCGGAATTATTTTACTGAGCATAGATGGAACCGTTGCGTTCGTTACCTCTTTTCTCACCGACGGTTGGAGAAACCTGAGGTGAAGCTGATCCGCACAATGATTTTTCCGCGGAAGGCGATGGTGTGCCTTTTACTTGCGGGGGCTTCCCGGGCATCTCCTACCGACAGCCTCGCCGGGAAAATTCGTCAACTCGATTCCCTCATCGACCGGTCCCGTACGAAACTCGCAGCTCTTGAGCAAGACCGGGCCACGTTTGACCGCGACAGCATTGCCGTGCGTTCGCGGCGAGACGAGAGCCTGATCTCGTGGAAGAGGAACATGGCTGCCACCGACAGCGTGCGTACCGGTATGCAGCGGAAGCTCACCTCCCTTCTCGGCAAGCGGGAGCGGATCCGGCAGGATTCGGCGGCTCTGCGGGCCGCACTGAGTGATACGCTTGTTTCATTACGAACACGGGGGACGAGGCTTGACTCTGCTGCAATTGTGGAGCAGAAGCAGCTTTCGACCATGATGGAGCAACGAAAGCGCGTAAGCACCGACAGCGCCGAATCGTACCGTGCCCGGGTTGACGATGCTCGGTCGGGCCGCCGGCGGAAAACACAGTTGGACAGTACTCGTGCATTCCACCAGACCGTCCGCGACTCGCTGAAGGTGCGGGTCGAAGAGCTTCGCCGCGACAGCGTTGCCCTGCGGCAACGCTACGGGAGGCGCCTGGATTCCCTTGCCCGTCGGCAGGCGAAGGTTGACAGTCTTTTCGAACTGAATACGGCGCGGGTGAGCGAGTTGGAATCTGCCGGCGACAGCCTGCGGCAGAGCCACAAGCGCCGACACGAACGGAATCGGGAAGCGCTGGCATCGGTCAACGCGGAGCTGGCGAAGATCGACAGTCTCATTGAGATACACGAGAATCGCCTGCAGAAGCTGAAAGAGAATCTCTCGGAAGCCCTGGAAGACAGCAGCGCCGCACACCGTGAACTCTCCGTTGCCCGGGCAACAGCCGACAGTGCCGCCGCGGTGCTCGACCGGCGAGGTGGAAGCCTTCGGCGAGTGAAATCGGGCGTGGTTCTCTACCGGGAAAAGCTGGAAATCGACAGTCTTGTGGCTCAGAAAAAGGCCGAGCTGTCTTCGATAATGGAGCAGGAGAGCGACTCCGCCGAAAGTCCCACTACGGCACAGAAGCAACGTGAACTGGGAACTCTTGTGGCCAGGAGGACCGAGCTTCTTGACGAGCCCGAGGTTGCGCAACTGGACAGCGCGCTGGGTGAGCTGCCCGGCGATCAGCGGAGCATTCGTCTTGACCGGCTCATTGCGGAAACACAGGATTCTCTTGATACGTTGTCGCGCCATTCGGCTCAAGCACGCTCCACCGCGGCCCGGGACTCTCTGCAGCGGGCGGAGCGACTTGTCTCGGCTCACCGTGAAGTCGACCGTACCCGTCGCTCGATCCGGGCAGTTTCATCCCGGCTCGACAGCCTGGCCGGGCGGCACAAGAAACTCTCCGCAAGGAAATCGACGTTGAACGCCTCGCTGTCTTCCGAACCGGCCCCCGGCGGGAAGCAAACCCTGACACAACTGAGTGTGCGGATAAGTGCCGCCGAAAACCTGATTGACGACCTTCAGGGGCGCCGAAACGAGCTGGGCCGGGACAGTGCCGAAGTGGTCGGGAAACGCGATGTCGCGATCGGGGAGGTACACAAGGAACTCAACAGCGTTCGCGACCGGCTTCGAACCACGGAAGAGGAACTCACAAGGGTCGCTGAAGCCGATACGATTACGCTCACAAGCTCGGTGAGCGCGGAGATGCCGCCGGAGCTGCAGGAAAAAGCACGCAGGCTGGATGAAGAGATTGCCCGGAAGCGGAGGGAGGTTGACGCTTACACGGGAAAGTTTGAGGTGCTGGCCGGAGACAGCGTGCGGACTCTTAAGCGCGTTCGCGCCCGGCTCGACTCGACCGGTGAAGCACTGACACGGGTCGCACGCGAGATTGCCGAGGTCGAGAAGAAGCTGGTTGAAGTAGATGAGAAACGCACCAGCCTGGCGCGGGACAGCTCCGCCATACAGCAGGATTATGCGTCTTCGCTGGACTCACTCCGGCGCAAGAAGCAGAAGGCTTTTCAGCGTGTGGAGGCGGAAGCTCAGCGGCTTTCCGAGCTGCGCGAGCGTAAAAAGGCCGCGGAGAATGCTCTCGAAGAGCAACGACGGAGAAAAGCTTCGCTGATCGCCGGGAAGAAGAAAGAGTTGGCGTCACTGCTTGACAAACGAAGAACGATCCGGAAAGACAGCAGTTCCGCCGTTGAGGCAAAGCGGGCAGCGACGGCAGAGGCCGCCGATCGGATTGGTGTAATGGATACCAGGATAGGCGCGCGGGAACAGCAGCTCACCGAACTTCTCGGATCTCGCGAGAAGGCCCGCCGTGACAGTCTGCAACTGACCGAACAACTGCACGCGGCAAGCCGGCGCGCGAAAAAGATGCTTTCACGCAACGACAACCTCATAGATTCTCTGGAGCGGGAGCTTGAAGCCCTCCGGGGCAAGACCGAAGAGATTCGTGAGGACAGCACTGCTCGTGTTCGAGAATTCGCCGCTCGGATTGAAAATGCGACCGCGGAAATAGAGCGGTTCGATTCACTTGCGGAAATGAGCAAGGAAGAGATCACCGGGGCGCTTGCGGAGCGCAAGGAGGCGCGGAAAGCCGTGGAAGACCTTGAGGAGGAGACCGGGAAGGAGGCCGAGGAATACTCCTCGAAAATTGTGGAGGTCAACAGACGGATTGTTACCGTGCAGGAGGAAATTGACAGCCTGTCGGCTCCGGCGGCCGGGCAGCCGGCTCCGCGCCGGTCTCCGGAAGAACCGCCTCCCACCCGGGAAGCGACAACACCACGAGCGGCGGAGAAGGAAACGCGGAAACCAGAGGAAGTAACTCCTGCCCGACCGAAAACGCAGCCCCGGCCAAAGCCGGGGGGTGACGTTTCCCGGAATCGGCCTTCAACGGGGAAAAATGCGACGGATGTACATGAAGAAGCGGCGCAGGTACCTCCCTCTCAGCGCACTGAAACGTCTTCTTCGAAGCCCGTTCCCCAGACCGGGTCCGAGAAACCGGCGTCCTCGCCTCAGCCCCCCGCCCCATCCCCGTCTTCCTCATCGGCCCCACCCCCTGCTCAGACAGTCAGGGATGCCACTGTGTTTATCTCCTCAATCCCTCCACGCGCACTCGTCTACATGGACGGCAGACAGATTGGCCGCACTAACGTTGGAGATCTCAAGGTCGCCGCGGGCAAGCATGAAATGCAGTTTGTTCACGGAAATCAGGCCTGTCATCGTACTATGACCTTTCAGGAGGGCAAGAATCCCTCAATCGTGGTCACCATACCCTGCCAAAGGCAGCAGAGATAGGTGGTTCGATCCGCCCCGCTGACGATGACCGTCCCCGGCAAACGTGAGAAGATTCCTTGCCGGGTCCTCACTCTTCTCTTCAGCTACGAAGCACCGTCCAGGGGAACCGCGCCCCGATAACGAACCTGAGTGATCTCCGGAATACAAAAACGTGCCACACTGCGTCACATCGGAATTCCGCGGCGTTCCAATGTGAAACGGGGGCGCGAAGGAACCATTCTGCTGCAAGGGGATCGCTCTGTGGCCGATTGTGCCACTGTCGATGTACGATGAAGCGGGCGCAAGCGTATCGGCAAGGTGCGTAAAAGCATGGGGTTACGACCGGCCTGAGCGATAGAATCACCCATGAGGCACCGGTGCTGTCGCCGGTATCGGTGTTGTTGTGAAACCTGAAAGTACGAGCCGGCACGTATCTTGCTGCATTGAATACAGCGTTAACGATAAGACGTTATTCACAGGAAGGGAGGTCAACCATGGAAAATCCCAAAGTGAATGATAAGAGACAGGTCAAACTGGAGCACATGCTCAGCAGCGATTACATCCCTTTCCTCGAAGGTAGACCTTCTCGCGAGGTCCCTATTGAAAAGAATGACGAAGTGGATGTCGCAATCGCTCTCAATACGACGAACAGCCTAGAGGAATTCCTTGAATTCGTGTAGCGCGGGACGGCGTGTGAAGTTCAGTCCGGAGTGCGGTGTTGTGATTGAGTCAACGCCGGCATACTCCGGGCTGAACGTTCGAGCGGCCGCCACGATGTAGATGTCGGACCATTCTCACAACCCACCTGCCCATTGCCGAGGGGGGGGGGGCGTGGGAATACCAATCTGACCTGTATTCTTGACCGTCTCTCTACATCCCCGGAACGAGCGAAATGTCACTTTATTGTGGACGGAGTGCTTCCGTGATGGTACAATCTGGGAAAGTGGGTGTCCTGAAGCTTTCGGCAAATCACGGGACAAGGGGAGTAGATGAACGTGCAGGCAGAGGAAAACGACGGGTACGTTGTCCTGAAAGTGCAGGAGGATCTGGGAGCCGACTCCAATCTCTCGGAGTTGCGCGATGCTGTAAGCCGGTATGCCGCCGGGGGAATCAAGAAGATAGCTCTTCACTTCACGGAACGGACAAACTTTTTCAGCAGCACCTTGTCGGTACTTGTGCAGTGTCTGGGAACCCTCAAGGAACAGGACGGCGAGCTATCGATTATCGCACCCACCGAGAGCATCATGGACACGCTTCGTCTCACGCGGCTGGACAGCCTCATCAAGACGTATGAATCCGAGGAGGAGATCGCGAAGCAGTGATCGTAACCCCGCCTTCCCCCGTAAGAGTGCGCCGATAGTGTCGACGTTGACGTTGCGGTACGAGCCGCCAAAAGCACGGACAGCAGCTCTTTCTTCTTGAAATTTCTCGTTGTTCGTGGTAGAATAAGGAGGAGGAGAACATTTCGGCGTTTGACTCGATTCTGCACACGTGTGCAGAACGAATTTCTCCGGCACTGCCGCCGGAGAGCCTTTCTTCAGGCGTGCGGCCGGGGCCCGATGCCCCGGCCTTTTTTTTGGTATCATGCCCGCGACAACACCGGGTTGGAATACCGCTACATGAGATGTCTGAGGGCCCATACGAGCCGGGGAAATCTGGCGAGACTCACCTTGAATATTCTCGACATTGTCAACTCGCTCTGAGGAATGTGAGCCAGGCTGCGAGCCGCGGTGTTGTAATCTTCATCCGGAACCCGGGCAAGCGAGTCTTTCACCCTGGCCAGTTTCGAGTGACGATTTCCCCGTACACGAAGCCACTCCCGCTCATAGTCTTTGCAGGCCCGGGAGGCTTTCCTGCCGTCGTTTTTCGCCGCAAGGATTCTGCCTGCCGCCTTTCCGGCGAGTTTTCCCGAAAGCAGCGCCTCCACAATCCCGGCGCGTGAAATGGGATTAATTGTCGAGGCGGCGTCACCTGCCTTGAGCAGCCGGTTCAGCGCAATGGTCCTTGGTCCACAGCCGCACGGAATCGGTCCCGCGAACCGCTGTTGGACCGTCCCCCGGGGGTAGGTTTGCTTCACGAATCGTTGAAGAAGCTTCTTGATATTGGCACCCTGCCGGTGCTTGCTTCCCACCAGCACGCCCACGTTGACCGAGTCCTCGGTTCTGGGAAACACCCAGGCATAACCTCCGGGGGCGATATCACGACCCACGTGGATATGAACCGTGTCCGTGGCACAGGTCACGGGAGCCACGACGGCGAAATAGCCGGGCTCAAGATCAAAGCTTTTCCGGGCAATCTCTTCACCCCACCCGAAACGAGACAACGGTCCCGAGGCATCGATCACCACCCGGGCCCCCAACTCTCCCCCTTCACTGAGCCCTATTGTCCGTACACCGTCTTTCGGTCTCCCTACCGATACCACTCGTCGACCGAAGCGGCATTCCACACCCACCGCCCGACATTGCTCAACCATGTCCTTTTGCATGCGAGCGCGATCGATGATGTAACCCTTGTTGGGGTCGGCGTACTCAACCATGCTTCCATCGGGCGAATGGAAGCATGCGCTGCTGACGGTGAAACGGATCCACGAAGGGTTAACTTCAACCGCTTCCTGGAAACCGAGTCTCCCCACGGCCTCAGCACACGCTATGCGCCTCTCCCAGGGCCTGCACCTGTCGATCAGCACTATCGAGCGTCGGTGTGCCTCCGATTCAAGACCCAGCCCCGCACCGAGTCCGGCGGGCCCGGCACCAATTATCACGATATCGTATATCGGTCTCACACTCATCGAGACAGGCGCCTGTTTATGCGGTTAAAAGCAGGCGGATAACTCCGCAGACTTCTTCATTGAAATATAAATCACCGTCTCCGGCAAAACATCGTGCCGCGGTCGGCCGACACCTCCTCAAGCTGGCCCCGAATCGGCGTGGCACGCACAAATCCCGCTGCCGTGAGAATGCCTTACGTGCGCTGGGTCAAGTTAAATCGGAAAAAACTGCTTGGAAATTACCCAACACCCCCTTGTGTAGGTCTGCCAGCTTCCTCAGCGGCCGTTTGAGGAAGAAGCAGAAGTCCGTCATGATCCGCAGGTTCGAGGGTGGGCCGGCCGCGACCGCTTCCCGCGCGATGTCCCACGCCGTTTTCGTCCAGGGTTTGACCTCCTTTCGTTGCTGTTGCTCTTGATACCGTTGGTTCTCGCTGATCCTCTCCCTCTCCTGATTGCTCCGTCGGTCCCCGGGGGTAACGCCGCCCAACGAGGGGCGTGGCATGTCTTCGTTCATGCACCACTGGGTGAGTTTCACCACACGCTTGACCCGGAGAAGCAGATCATTTTCTTCATCCGCCGACTGTGGCGTCCCGTGCTCGGGCCACAGGCAGTAGAACAGGTTCTTGAACTCCTTGATGCCGCACTCCACCGCCCCGTTGTACCAGGGTTTGCATGCCGGGATACGGCGATGTACGATATCGGCTGCATCAAGTCGGGCCCCGTGACGAGATGAGATGTACTGTGTGCCGTTATCCGACAGCATGTACTCCTGTGGTCCGTCCGGGCTGACCGTCAACGCTTCGTTGACCGGCGCCTCCACCAATGCCGCGTCGGCACGCCGCTCACAGCAGGCGCCCAGATAGTACGCGTGGGCCATATCAACTACCACCGCAAGGCTGAAGTGAGCACCGTTGACCGGCAATGCCGTGAAGTCTTCCGCCCATATCTGATCGGCACCGGTTGCTCGAACATGCTCATACTTCTCCCGCTCCGGTATCAACTTACGCCTCGACGCCTCCCGGGCCACCTCTTTCCGAACTTTCTTCTTCATCCGCTTGTACCGGTTGTGCGATACCACACCCAGACGATGATAGATCATGTATGCCTGCGCCTTGGCGGCACTCAGATACGGAAAGCGCATAATCAATTTCGCCGCCTGCTCCACACTCTGCTGGTCAACCATTTTCGGCGCGCGAGTCTTGCGGTCCTCCAGGCCTTTTTGCCATTGGTACACCTGAGTTCGACAGTAGGGCATCTGATCCATCACATCCACCCGGAGTATTTTCGTGGCCTGTTCTACAATCGTGTTCAGCGCGGTCATCGCCTCTTCCTTCTCTTTTTTTTTGCCTGCCGCTTCGCTGTCTTTTCCTCATCCCCACGCTCCGCGGGAACCTCTCCACGCAGCTCGGCGTTTTCGATCTCGGACCATTTCAGGCGAATCTTAAGAAACTCACTCCGCGCGTAGTACCTTTCCTTATCCGCCGTCTCGCCGTCCTTCTCCGCTTCCAATACCGCAATCCTCTCCAGCGCATCCTCCAGCGTACGTACCCCGTGCCGCCCCCCCGGTTTACGGCCCCGGCGCCGATTCTCAAACCCCCCAACCACCATTGCCCTCGCCTCTTCAACAACCTCGTACATATAGGAGCGGTTGATGCCCCAACGTGCCGCCAGAGCCTTCTTGTTGTCGGAAGCGGTGAACTCCTCGTACAACCGCAGCTTCTGCATTGCCGTGAAGCGCTGGGGCGAGCCTCCCCCTCGAACGTGTTGGAGATACGCGTTGGCGTCTTTGCATTCCCCGGTCCGATACACCGAGAACTCCTTGTCCGGAAACATACTCTGCAGATCCATGAAGCCTTCCACCCCACCACGGTCGGCATCGAAAACCGAGACCAGCAGACGCGCATTCCGGAATATATCCGGCGCAAGGCTCACTTGGTTGCCCAGTAGAGCCACTCCCGCAATGTCTCGTCCCTCAAGTGTCTTTACACTCAAATAGTCGATAATCCCTTCGCACACGTATACTTCCCCGGCTTGCGCCAACGCCGCGTGCTCAAGACTGAACCACCGCTTCGTTCCAAGAACAAACTTCCCCGATCCACCAACTTCGTGGTTGTCCAGACACCGCAGACGGCCGCCGTCATCATGCACCGCAAAACAGCAGTACGAGGTCTCACGATGACGATTGTGCACCACAATGCCGTCCCGAACCAGATCTCCGACCAACTCGCGGTCAATACCTCGATCCGTCAGATAATCCACTACAACACCGGTGTCGTTGCCCCGGCAACGCTCGTAAACCCAGCCGATATCGTACGAACCCGCCGAGTTCCCCGTCGCCTCCGCGCTCTGTGAATCCGCCGACACGCCATTGACGGCGGCATGCGGCGCTATGTGTGCACCAATGAACGCCAATGCCTCCGACACCGTCGCCGTCCCCTCCTTCTCACGCACCAAGTCGATCAGGCTCCCAGCGGTGTTCGACGAAAAATCCTTGTACACCCAGTGGCCCTCAGGGCTGCGCCATACGTAAAAACTCGGATCGTTCTCCCCGGTCAGTGGGGAACGGCACACATACCGTTCCCCGCACCGAGACAGATTCACACCGTAGTAGCCCCGCAAAACAGATACCATGTCAAGCCGCTTGGCCCTCTCCGCATTCATCAGCTCCTCCCCGTTTCAGTATATCACCATCCAGATACACCCCTATCCCCGAAGCGGACTGGACAACGCTCACCGTATGCCCTCCGCTCTTCAGTACGAGATAGCCACGGGAAAAATCTAACTGTTTGTCGGCAAGCGATGCTTCTATACGTCCCGTCTCGCTCTCCACACCGTGAAACCGGCTCGACGGGCTCTGGCCCCCAAGACTCTGGTGACCACGCCCGTAGTTGTACGCCTGAATGAAGCGCTCAAGCCCCTCCCGTGCCGACGCCCTGTTGTCGAAACGACGCTTCTCAAGCAACTCCCGCCGGATCGTCTGGATCAACCGTTCCACCTTCCCTGCTGTCTGCGGACTGTGCGGGTCGGAAACAAGGTGCTCGATACGCATGTCATCCAGATACCGCTGAAAAAGCGTCGGCTCGTAGCTCCACGTGTAAAAGCTCGATCCCTGATCCGTCAATACACGCTCCGGCTTCCCATGACGCTCGATCGCCCCATGAAGAACCTCGATCATCATACTCCCCGAGCAACGATCACACAACTGCGCCGCAACACAGTACCGGCTGTAATCATCCACCACGACCACCAGGTACAGAACCGGCACACCCGTGATATACACATACGCTATATCCATCTGGTACAAGCTCCGAGCACAGGATGCCTCGAAACGACGAGTCCCCTTGCCTGAGGCATCGCTCCGCTTCTCGAAACTCGAATCGTTGCTCGTATGAAGCCCACGCGCCTTCAGAACACGGCGGATCGTCTTCCGAGGAACAACTACCAGATGATCCCGCTTCAACCACTCCTCGATACGCCTGTAGCCATGGTCCGGATGTGACGTGCGGTATCCGACAATCAACGACTCTAAATCAGCCGGTAGCCGCCCCGGCCCTTTCGGCAACTCAGGACTCCCGCTTCCCCTGTTTTCTTCTTCATCCGCAAGGGCAGCCGCGGCACCGACCTTTGGTGCCACGCCATCCGCGCCTGCCGGCGTATCGCCGGGCTCACTCTCCGCATTGCTTTGCGCCTTTTTTTCTTCATCCGCAACCTCGCCCGAGCTACCAGCCGAGCCGGTTGTCTCGCTCACCAGGTCACGTTGTTTGGACACACGGTTATACTCGTACAAAACGCTCACCGGAACACCGAACTCCGAGGCCCCGTCGGAAAGCCGCATACCGCGGGAGCGAATCTCCCGAACCATCTCGCCAATCTTGCTCCAGTCTCGTCGCCTTGCCATTCAACACCTCCTCAGAATGAAAAGGTGTCGGGTAAATCCCTCCACAAAAGCTTCCGGTTTAAACTACCCTATGCACTTACGACCCGGTTCTGTCCGCAACCACAAGGATCTTCGCACTCTTCCCCGGTACTCTCAAACAAGTGGTTTTGTCCCCTGAGCGTGATTGCAGCGAGGCGTACAAGAGAAGGCCTTGAGTTGTGCGGCCGTCCGGAAGAGCCTGATCACAATCTCGCGGAGTTGATTCAGGCGAATCGCCGAACATTCAGGAGCGTCCCGGAATGGACGAGTACTATTTTTTTCCGATATGCGGTACGAATCTCCCTCCAGGTGCACACAAGCGAGCATTCCATGGCCCGTAGCTCAAAGACGACGGCGACCCATCGCATCCCGGTAAGGCTACCGGGGCGTTTCCACGCGATACACCTTGGACAGGGGGCGCTGGACTCTCTGGGATGGCGAATTGCCGAATTGCAGGCAGGGAACGCCGTCTTTATCATCACGAGCCGGAGAATCGGGCGGTTGTATCTGGCGCCCGTCCTCAAGAGTCTTCGCGGGGCGGGCTTCTCTTCGATCGCCGTCCACCGCATGCCCGACGGGGAGCGGTACAAAAACGCGGAGCAATGGGAAAAGGCGCTCACCGCGATGGCCCGTTTCGACGACAGCGCCGAGAGGAAGATGCTGGTGCTCAACCTGGGTGGCGGGGTTGTGGGTGACCTCGGCGGATTCGCCGCTGCTTCGTACCACCGGGGTATCCCCTACGTTCAGGTTCCGACCACCCTTCTGGGGGCGGTTGACTGTGGGGTAGGCGGCAAAACCGGCATCAATCTCGGTCCGTTCAAGAATTCCGTGGGGGCAATCTGGCACCCTGCCATGGTATTCACGGACCTTTCCTTCCTTCGGACCCTGAGCCGTCGGCAACTCAAATCGGGTCTTGCCGAAGTGATCAAGTACGCCGTGTCCATGCATCCGCCGCTGCTTTCCTTCCTGGAGCGGAAGAAGGATGAGATTCTGGCTCTGGATTCCGGAGCACTGCTTCACATCTCCCGGTTGTGTTACCGGCTCAAGGCCGACGTGGTCGAGCGGGACCACCGTGATACGAAGGGCATACGGGTCGTACTCAATTATGGCCACACGGTCGGTCACGCGGTCGAAAGCGCCTCACACTATGCTCTGACCCACGGCGAGTCGGTCTCGATCGGCATGGTATGCGCCAACGACATTGCCCTTCGCCTTGGCCTGCTGGAAGCAGCCGCGGCTCGACGAGTAGAACACGTCCTGACTCACTACCGGCTGCCCGTGCGGATCAGGCACTGTCGACGTGACGACATACTCACTTCGATGCGCAACGACAAGAAATTCGTCGCCGGCAAGAATCGCTTCGTACTCCTCGACAAACTCGGCAGGACGGTCGTTCGCGAAGGTATCCCGCTGGAGGTAATCAGAGAGGTTGTAGAGGCGAGAATGGTTGCGGCACGACCGAACCGAGGAGCCAGGCGGCGGCGCACCTCCGGTAAGGTTTCATGATCGGACCCGTTGAAGCCGGTGTCGTGAGAATCCTCAGCGCATCCTTCAATTCGGCGGATGTACGACCGGGCTTCTTCGAAGCACCAGGCAAACGGGATGTATATTCATGCATGTTCGGTGCGGGCCGCGAGCCCTTGCGGCCCGGCACACGCGAACCGGAACACATTCAATCCTCACGCGCCCCTAGCTCAATGGATAGAGCATCTGGCTTCGGACCAGACGGTTGGGGGTTCGAGTCCCTCGGGGCGTGTTTTGATTGCGGATTGGGGATTGCGGATTGGGGATATAGTGATGTGTGCAGGTCGATCTCCACTGATCAAGCGACAGCGGCATTCGGGAAGGCGGGTTATGCTTTTCGTCTCACTCTCCGACATTGCAGGAAGCGACCGGGCGGAGAGTCGCCTGAACCTTGATTTCCAATCTCCCGCACGGGAGCGAAGCGACCAACCCGCAATTGTCCATCCACAATCGCCAGTCTGAGGCTCCGCTGCTGAGTCAGCCTTTCCCAACGTCCTCTTCGGAGCCGTAAATCTTCACAAGGTTGATGAAGCCTATGGTTTCGAGAACGTCGACGATATCACGATTGGGTGCAATCACCGCCATTCTGCCTCCATGCTCCTGAATCGTTTCCAGACATTGGACCAGCACGGCAATTGACTTGGTGTACAAATAGGAATCTTCCGTGAACTCGAGAGCTATGTTGATCGGCCCCTTCTGGACGTAGTCTTCAACGATCGTTCGAAGGTCGGTAATATCGGAATTGAGGGTGAGATCCTCATCAATCTTGAGTATCTGATATCCCCGCCGATATGTGCTTACGATTTTCATCGCAGCTCCTCCACGCTGGCGATCGATCTTTCACCGCGACCGAAGGCCCACCGTTTTCGGTCTGCCGTGAAAATTACAATACGCCGGAGGCTTCCCTCAAACGGGAACCGGCCGAACTACCTCTCGAGGCTTCCCGGGACGGCGGCCAGGCCGGCACGACAGCAGGAAGCCGGACCATGCGCACCACCGGAAGGAACTATTTTCATGGGTTTGCCACATTTTCTCAAACGCCTATCTCTTCAGTGGGGCAGCTCTCGTGGACAGCTCTCAAGCCGACTCCAACGACCAGATCAGGGCTCGGGTGGAGAAGATTCCCGAGATTCGTGAGGCCGGGTTCCTTCCTTATGCGGAGCGCTACGAGCGAACGCATTCGCTTGCGGAGGCGCGCGTGCTCGATGACGGGCATGGGGGAATACGCGTGGCCGGAAGGGTTGTTGCGCTCCGCTATTTCGGCAAACTTGCGTTCGGACATCTCTTCGACTATTCCGGGAAGATGCAGTTTGCGGCGCAGAAAAATGCACTGGGAGAGAGATTCGCACAGTTGAAGAAGCTTGTCGATATCGGAGATTTTATCGGTATCGAAGGGGAGATCATGACTACGCGGACCGGCGAAAAGACCGTGAACATCGTGGCGTGGACGTTCCTGTCCAAGGCGCTCCGTCCGCTTCCCGAGAAGTTTCACGGGGTGACCGATCCGGAGTTGCGCCTCCGCCGGCGATACCTGGACCTTATCATGTCGCCGGAGTCGATGACACGGTTCAAGAAGCGTTCGGCGGTAGTCGCCGCGATTCGAAATTTCCTCGATCATCAGGGGTTTGTCGAAATCGACACCCCGGTGCTGACCAACAAGGCAAGCGGGGCTTTGGCTACCCCCTTTGTAACGCACCATGACGCGCTCGACATGGATGTGTACCTTCGGATCGCTCCTGAGACGTATCTGAAACGAGCGGTCGCGGGAGGATTCGAACGGGTCTATGAATTTGCCCGCTCGTTTCGAAACGAAGGGGTCGATTCTTCGCATCTTCCGGATTTCACCCTTCTGGAATACTATGTTGCGTACTGGAATTACGAAGACAACATGAACTTCACGGAAACCCTGATCAAGGACCTGCTCGAGAAAGTCAATGGAGGTCTTGAGCTGGTGTATCAGGGACGAGAGATATCCTTTGGGGGGGTCTGGCCGCGGATGTCGTTCCGTGACCTCGTTGCCGAGCATACCGGAATCGATATCGACCGGTATCCCGACCGGGATGGTCTTCTGGATGCTATCAGGGAGCGCGGCATTGCTCTGGGCGAGGAGGACGAGATCGGCAATGCTCAGAGGGGGACCATTCTGGACATGCTGTACAAGAAGTCGTGCAGACCTTCGCTGGTGAATCCGACATTCCTTACGCACCATCCCCTTGAGCTTTCTCCCCTGGCGCGCAAAAGCGATCGATTTCCCTCGCGAACCGACAGGTTTCAACTGGTGGTCAACGGCTGGGAAGTGGTCAATGCTTACTCGGAGTTGGTCGACCCGCTCGATCAGGCCGAACGGTTCGAGGCGCAGGCCCGTGCGCGCGCCGCGGGTGACACCGAAGCCATGGAGGTTGACAGGGACTTTCTCCATTGCATGGAGTACGGTATGCCGCCGATGTCCGGCTGGGGGATGGGGATCGACCGGATGGTGGCGCTTCTGACCAATGCGACGACGCTTCGTGATGTGGTCCTGTTCCCTCTCATGAAGCCGGAAGCGTAGGCGCGGCCCATGGAATGGTTCATTGCGCTGCGGTATCTCCGGGGAAAGCGGAAAATCGGTTTCATTTCCCTGATTGCCTACTTCTCCGCCGGCGGCGTGCTTCTGGGCAGTGCGGTGCTGGTAATCGCTTTGTCCGTAGCCAACGGGTTCGAAAAGGAAGTCCGGGACCGAATCATCGGCATCTTCGCCCATGGCCGGATTCAGCAGTACTTTTCGCGGTCCATCCCGGACCACGACTCTCTCCGGCAGGAGATACTCGCTCATCCCGACGTTATTGCGGCCACGCCCTTTGTCTCCGGGAAGGCATCGGTGGAGTACGAAGGTGTCCAGGAGGGTGTCCACGTGATGGGTATTGACGACAGCCTGGAGTCGACGGTGACCGAACTTGGCCGGACAGTCGAGATGGGCGCCCTGCAACTGGACAGCACGGAATCGGAGCGTGGGCGAACGTTTCCGGGAGTACTTGTGGGCACGGGACTTGCCGACAAGCTCGGCGTGCGACCGGGTGCGGAGATCGTCCTCGGGACGATCGCATCGGATGCTCACGAGCAGACCGATCCCATGGCGATGATACGTGCCGGGAGATTTGTCGTCACGGGTATCTTTGAAACCGGCATGTACGAGTACGACCTGAGTCTCGTCTATATCTCCCTGGAATCGGCAATGGATCTTTTCGAGATGACCGGGGCCGAAGGAATCCAGTTCAAGACGAACGATCTGTTCAGGGCCGACCATATCGCCGAATCGGTACGGGACAAACTCGGTGGGTATCCCTACCGCTCGACTGATTGGAAGAATATGAACAAGTCGCTCTTCAAATGGATGAAACTGGAGCGCCTCATTATCTTCATCGTCATCTCCCTCATCATCGTTGTGGCCGCATTCAACATAATCAGCTCACTGATAATGATGATCCTTGAGAAACGCAGGGAAATCGGCATCCTGATGGGTATGGGGGCCACATCGGGGTCGATCATGAAGATATTCATGCTCAACGGGCTTGTTATCGGGCTCCTGGGCTCAACCCTTGGCGTCGCACTGGCCACCGGAGTTTGCTACGTGCAGCTTCACTGGGAATTGATTCCCCTTCCCGGGGACATTTATTTTATTACTACGGTTCCTGTCCTTCTTCGAGCGCTGGATGTATGCGCAGTGTACGTGTCCGCCAACGTGATCTGTTTCCTTGCAACGTTGTATCCCGCATGGAAGGCTTCCAGGATAGTTCCGGCCGAATCACTACGGGTTGAGTAGTCCCGCGGGATGCTCATGATGATGAATGCACACGAAATCACCAAGAGTTTCCCCGAGGAAGAGGGTCGGCTTGAGGTAATCAAGGGGGCATCGTTCCACGTGGAGAAGGGAGAAATGGTTGCGCTGATCGGTGTGTCCGGCGCGGGGAAAACGACGCTTCTGCAGATACTCGGCGGCCTCGACACGGCCACTTCGGGCAGCATTGAGGTCGAAGGGAAGGACCTGCGCCGCATGTCGCCGAAAGAGCTTGCGTATTTCAGGAACCGGTCTATCGGTTTTGTGTTTCAGTTTCATCATCTCATGCCCGATTTTGACGCGGTGGAGAACGTTCTAATGCCGGGGTTGATCGCCGGAAGGAACACGAATGAGTGCGAACCGAGGGCGCGTGAACTTCTCGATGCGGTGGGGTTGTCGGGCAGAATGCGGCATTACCCCTCGGAACTCTCGGGCGGAGAGCGCCAGCGGGTCGCTCTTGCGCGGGCCATGTTCAACGATCCCGCTATCGTACTTGCCGACGAGCCGACGGGCAATCTCGACAGCAGCAACAGCGCCCATTTGCTGGAGTTGTTCCGCAGGGCCAACAGGGAACGCAACCAGACCTTTGTTGTGGCTTCGCACAACGAGCATCTTACGGCAGGGATGAGCAGGACGATCCATATCGAGGACGGTCGCGTGCGTGCCGCGGATCGGGCCGGGGAGGAAGCCGGAAGTCACGGCGGGAAAGGAGAGGATTATCGCCATGAAGCTATGTGACCACTGTGGTGTCAACGAAGCCAATATTCACCTGACGCAAATCGTAAAGGGTAAGACATCATCGATGCACCTGTGCAATGAGTGTGCCGGAAAGAAAGGTATCAGCATCACGCTCGGATCCGGTCAGGAATTGACATCCGTACAAGGTGTGGGGGGCGTCAAGGATCCCGACGGAAAGCAGGGACGAGAGGAATGCAAGCGGCAGGATCGCGCATGCTCCCGGTGCGGTTTACTGCTGTCGGAGTTTCGCACCAGGGGGTGGCTGGGATGCCCGGGATGCTACGATGCTTTCCGGGGGGAGATTGACGAGCTGCTTGTGCGGGTTCACGGCAGCACCGTGCACAAAGGAAAGCACGCTCGGACGCAGGGGGTGCCGGGGCATGGGGAGTCCGATCGCCTGCGTGCCGAACTTGAGCAGGCGGTTCGGGACGAGGATTTCGAGCAGGCTGCCGTAATCAGGGACATTCTGAGGGGAAGTCGAAGCGTCAAAGGGGAAGCACGATGATCTCCGGGGAGTGGAAAGCTCTTCCATCGTGGCTCAGCAACGAGGGCCCGGAGACCGACGTGGTCGTATCCACCAGGGTTCGGCTCGCCAGAAATCTCGCACAACGCAGTTTCCCCGCGCGATGTTCGTCGCCCGAGCGGACGCAGGTATTTGAAGACATCACGAATTCGCTCAAGAGTTCGTCGCGTTTCAGGGGTTACGAGTATCTGAATTTTTCCTCGCTTCCGGAGCTTCACCAGCGGGCGCTGGTCGAGCGACGCGCGGGAAGTGCGGAGCTTTTGAAAGCCCGGGGGGACAGGGGTGTGGTCACCGGAGACCGTTTCCGTGTGTGCATCATGATCAACGAAGAAGACCATATCCGGATTCAATGCTTTCTTTCCGGCTGTCTTCCCGAAGCGGCCTGGGGAACGGTCAGTGAGATCGACGACGATATCGGGTCGTCGCTGGAAATCGCCTATGACGGCCGACGGGGGTTCCTGACCAGTTGCGCCACGAATTCCGGAACGGGTCTTCGGATATCGTTTCTGCTCCATTTGCCGGCACTGATCCTCACCAGGTCAATCGACCAGGTGTTGCAGGCGGTCACCCGGATGGGGGTCTCGGTGAGGGGGTTTTTCGGGGAGCACTCCGATGTGATTGGGGCGTTTTTCCAACTGTCGAACCACGCGGCAATGGGTGCGGAGGAAGAGCAATTCGTTGCCGACACACACGGTACGGTGCAGGAGGTCATGAGGCTTGAGCGTGAGGCGAGAGAATCGATTGTCAACGATGCCCGTGAAGAGTTGGAAGACAAGGTGTACCGCGCCTGCGGGGCGCTGCGGTACGCCAGGTTGCTGGAACTCAACGAATGTATCAGTCTTCTCTCGGCCCTCCGGCTGGGCCTGCACTGCGGCATCGTGCACCGCCCCGCCCCGGGACGGCTCAACGAGCTGCTCCTGGACTGTCTGCCGGCTCACATGCAGATGGAGCTGGGGCGGGGAATGAATGATGACGAAATCAACCGGCACCGGGCCGAACGTGCCCGGAGTTTCATGGAGGAGTGGAGCATATGAACGGAATGTTCACCGACAGAGTAAAGAAGGTCATGCAGATTGCCCGCGAAGAATCGGTCCGGCTCGGCAACGACTATGTCGGCACCGAACACCTCCTCCTGGGGCTGGTCAAGGAGGGCGACGGAGTGGCGGTGGCGGTGTTGCGCAGTATGGGAGTAGACCTGGATCAACTGGGCACCAACATCGAGAAGGCCGTGAGTTCTACGGGCGGCATGATGACGATCGGGCAGATGTTGCCGTTCACGCCGCGGGCCAAGAAGGTGCTGGAGATCGCGGCTCACGAAGCTCGCTCTATGTCGCACAAGTATATCGGCACGGAGCATCTTCTGCTGGCCCTCATGAAAGACACCGAGTCGGCGGCCACGAATGCGCTGGCGGCGGCCGGGTTGGAGTACGACCGGGTCAAGGAAGAGATCAACAAGGTACTTCGCGGGGGCGAGAGTGTCGGCCCTCAGAAAGAGAAGAGCAAGACGCCGTTTCTGGATCATTTCGGGCGCGACATCACTTCACTGGCCCGCGAGAAGAAGCTCGATCCCGTGATCGGCAGGGAACGGGAGATCGAGCGTGTGGTTCAGATTCTGAGTCGCCGGAAGAAGAACAATCCGGTGTTGATCGGCGAGCCGGGGATCGGCAAGACGGCGATTGTCGAGGGGCTTGCCCAGAAGATTGTCGAGAAGGAGATCCCGCAGGTGCTTGAGGAGAAGCGGGTGATCAACCTGGACATGGCCTCGATGGTGGCCGGTACCAAGTATCGGGGTCAATTCGAGGAGCGGCTGAAGGCCCTGATGACCGAGCTGCAGAAGAACGACAACATAGTCGTGTTCATCGACGAACTTCACACGATTGTCGGTGCCGGCGGCTCGGAGGGCAGCCTGGACGCATCCAACATATTCAAACCGGCTCTTTCGCGCGGAGAAATCCAGTGTATCGGGGCGACAACGCTTGACGAATACCGGAAGTACGTGGAGAAGGACGGCGCCCTGGCGCGAAGGTTTCAGACGATCATGGTCGATCCGCCCGGTGTGACTCAGACCGTGCAGATACTCCGCGGGCTGCGTCACAACTACGAAGAGCACCACAAGGTACGTTACAGCGAGCGTGCGATCGAGCTGGCGGTCAACCTCTCGGAGCGCTACCTTTCCGACCGGTTTCTGCCCGACAAGGCTATCGACGTGATCGACGAGGCGGGGGCACGCAAGCGGCTCTCCAGCATGGAGATTCCCCAGGAGATCCGTGACATGGAAAAGGAGATCAACGACGTGGTCAAGGAGAAGGAGCACGCGGTGGAAAACCAGGAATTCGAGCATGCCGCCAAGCTCCGCGACCGTCAGGAGAAGCTCAAGGGTACGTTGCTTGAAAAGAAAGCTTTGTGGCGCAAATCCAAAACCGAGGAACGTCTGCTGGTGGATGAAAGCACGGTCATCTCGGTGATCTCCACGATGACCGGGATACCGTTGTCGCGACTCGAGGAGGAGGAGTCCAAAAAACTCCTGCATCTCGAAGACGAGCTTCGCAAGCGGGTAATCGGCCAGGATGAGGCTTTGGAGGCGGTGTCACGAAGCATACGCCGGTCGCGCGCCGGCCTCCACAATCCCCGGCGTCCGATCGCCTCGTTCATCTTCCTTGGTCCCACGGGAGTCGGCAAGACGGAGCTGGCAAAATCTCTGGCCGAATCCTTGTTTGAGACCGAGGATGCTCTTGTTCGGGTGGACATGTCGGAGTACATGGAGAAATTCGCCGTATCCCGGCTCGTAGGGGCGCCTCCCGGATATGTGGGGTACGAAGAAGGAGGGCAACTTACCGAGAAGATTCGCAAGAAGCCTTATTCGGTAATTCTGCTGGACGAAATCGAGAAAGCGCATCAGGACGTGTTCAACATCCTGCTGCAGATACTCGATGACGGCATCCTGACCGATTCCTACGGCCGTCGCGTGAATTTCAAGAACACGATCATCATCATGACCTCAAACGCCGGTACGCGCGACGTCAAGAGGACGGGTACCGTCGGGTTCGGCAAGGCGACCGAATTGTCGGACTACGAATCCATGCGGACGAAAGTGATGGATGAGTTGAAGAGGATTTTCAATCCCGAGTTCCTCAACCGTGTTGATGAAACGATTGTGTTCAAGCCGCTCGGGAAAAAGGAGATATCGAGGATCGTCGATATTCAGCTCAAGGAAGTGGAGCAGCGGATGGCGGAGCGTAACGTCTCGCTGCAGGTTACCGCTCCGGCAAAGAAGTACATCGTCGAGAAGGGGTTCGACCCGATCCTCGGTGCCCGGCCCCTGCGGCGATCCATTCAACGGCTCGTGGAGGATCAGCTCGCCGAGGATTTTCTGAACGATAAGTTCAGAGACGGCGACTCGATTCGCATTGAGCTGAAGAACGACTCCCTGGTATTTGCCCAGGCCTCACCGGGCAATGAAAAGGCGTAGATGGGTCATTGCGCTCTTTCTCGGCGTCGTCTGCCTTGCCGTATTGCTTTATCAGGGCGTACGTTACGTTGAGAAAGAGAAGGGCATCGAGAAGATCCTCATACGGCGGATCTCTCCCCTGATCAGCGGCCGCTTCGAGGTGCGGGACATACATGTGGGCTTTTTCTCGGCCTACCTTGAAGACGTCAGGCTCACGCTTCCCCTGCAAGGTCTGAATCTGGCCATCCGCGACATCAAAGTCGGCTTTTCGTTGCGCAAGCTGTTTCGGACCCGGGGAGATTTCGGCCGAAGCATCTCTCGCATTATCCTCGTGCACCCCCGCCTTGACATTCTGATATTCTCCCCCCGCCCCGCCGACACACAGAAGGTCGCCTTTCCACGCCTGAGCCTTACGAAGGACCTGCCGGTCGACTACATTGAGATTCGTGACGGGGATGCGGCCTTTGCGGGGGAAGACCGGGGACGGCTGGTATTCGGTGACGGATTGAACGGGAAGATCTATGCAGGCAGTGACGGCGTGGCGTTCGATATGCACGGACGGATGGCGTCGCGGCGTCGGAACATGTCGTTTTCCGGGCTGTTGAGCCGGGATGATACGCGCAACCGTTTATCGATCCGTCTTGACCAGGCGCGCATTTCGCGACCATTACAGTGGAAGGGCATTGCGATTACCGGGGGAACGCTGGACGGGGCCTGTGAATTTTTCTTCGAAGACACGCTCGCGCCGAGTCGCATCGAGTCGCGGGGATACGTCTCGATTGCCCGGGGTGAATGCCGCCTTGATTCCCTGGAAGCGCCGGTCGAGGACTTTCATCTTCGCGTAAATCTCTCCGGAACAAAGCTTGCTCTGGATACGCTTTCGTGGAAGTGGAAGGAAATTCACGGCGAGGGTGGAGGGGTATGGGATTTCGCGTTTCCCGACTCCGGGAGAGTCGCCCTTCGCTGCCGGAACATAACCCCGGCCGCGCTTCTTCCCGATCTGCACCCCCTGATCTACGAGCAGGTCCTGGGCAACGCGTGGATTGGGTGCGCGTTGACCGCGGGGCCTTCGGGAACGCTGCGCATGGGTTTTTCGGGCGGGGGACTTACCGTTGCCGGCATACCGGTGACCGGCGTACGGGGCCGCGCCTGTCTGGACGGAAGCACCGTGGTCGTCGATTCGACAAGGCTCTCCGGGCCGGGGCTCCGTCTGGGATTCGGCGGCCGTTTCGATTTCGCCGATTCCCGGCCCGCCTATTCCGTGGACTACAACCTGGCCGTTGACTCGGTGCCTTCGCTGCCCATCATCCGGGGCAGCCTTCAGTCAACCGGCTCGATCCGGGGAACCGGACCGAATCCCGTACTTCACGCCCGCGTATCCGGCTCCAACATCCGTATCGGCCCCTTGAACATCGGCTCTACCAGCGCGTCGTTGTCACTGAGCGAGGGCCGTCTGGCTCTGGCCACCGACGAGCCGGACAGGGGCTACGTATCGGTCAGCGGCCGTATCGACGGACTGACGAAAGCAAACCCTCGCGTTGAGTGCAAGGCGACTCTCCAAAGGCAAGCTCTCAGAGACTTCGCTGCCTTCTCGGAGCATCGTGAAGCAGTCGTACCGTCGAGTGTTCACCTGCGCGTAGGAGGTTATCTCAACTCTCCGGTTATAAACGGTACCGCAACAATGAATGCCGGTTCCGTTGGGGGGCGCCTTGCCTTCGCGTGTTCCCGGCAGGCCGCTGAGCAGTGGCACTGGCAAGTGCGCGATGACGGCCTGCTGGTCGGGGACACGGCGTTTCCCTTGAGCGCCGGCGGCAGCCTGTGGCGGGACACCGTGGTTATCGATTCATTGCACGCGGCAGGCGCCCTGCGAGGCGAGGGTCGGATCATATCGTCCGATCCACCGCGGATACAGGCCACACTGGTGGCCGACGAGCTGGACATGGGAGCCGCGGCCGTGTGGTTCTTCAACAGGAGAGGTCCGTTGAGCGAAGGGCTGGTGTCGGGCAGCGTGCGACTGCGGGGAACGCCGGACTCCCTCTCCTCCTCTTCCGATCTGCATGTCAGGAATTGCTCTCTGGCGGGCCTTTCGCCGCTGTCCACCGATGCGGTGGTAATGACGCGGGCCGGGGACGTCACGATACTGCCCCTGGTGGTCCGCATGAGCAACAGGGTCCTTCTCACTACCGATACGTTGTCGAACCGGGGCGGCCTGAGAGCGAGCGGAGAGTTCAGTTCACTGAACTTGAAACGTATTGCCGGCCACCTGGAATTCGGCGAGAACCTCCGGGGAAGCATCTCCGGACGTTTTCGTACCAGCCCTTCCGGTCTGCCCATCAACGTGACCATCCTCTCCGATACGTTCGGTTACCATCAATGGGTTCTCGATTCTCTTCGTGTGACCGCCGCATTGGATTCGGGGGGAATGACGCTTCGCCGGCTGACGGCGGTGGACTCCGCGAGAACCCGTTTCCGGGGCAGCGGGCACATTCCCTGGAAATCCATGGCCGGCCGTGCCTCCCCGAACGACACGATCAGCCTGGCACTTTCCGCACGGGGCAACCTGCTTGCGACGTTCGGACGCTACATGGACTCTCCGATTGGTGGCCGGGGCCACGGCGAAGCGCACCTGGCCGTCAGGGGAACGGCGGAGGGATGGCAATTCACACGGGGCTCCATTCGCATCCCCGAGGGGAAGCTGAAGATTGCGTATTTCGTTCCCGACGGCGTGCGGGATTATGAACTCCGCGGAAAGATCGACGACTCTTCCCGGGTACATATGGTAATGAACGGCCGCATCCGCCGCTCCCCCGTCACCATTTACACCAGCCACGACATTCCCGCGGGCTACGAGCCGATCATGGTGGGGCCACTCAATCTGGGTGTGGTGCACGTGGCCACCCCGGAAGACGGGATCGAAATCCACCTTCCCGGTTTCATGGCTGTCGGGGAGACCGGCGAGATAGACTTCGGCCCCGGGGAGCCAATGGAAGCCTTTGCGCTTTCGGGGCCCGCGGATCGGGTGAAGATTACCGGCACGTGGACCTTGCGAAACGTCGAGTTCACCTTTCCCCTGCTCAACGATGAGACGCTTCCGTGGGATTTCGACCCCTTTCCCTATGCCACGTGGGAGCTGGATATCAAACCCGGCAACCGCAAGGTCGTGTATTTCTGGGATCTTCGAGGAAAACGCAACAAGTTCATGCGGTTTTTCGAAGGCAACGTGGACCTTACCTCCCTGGTACAGGTCAGGGGCAGAATGCGGGACGAGACGTTTCGAATCGAGGGCCGGGCGGAAGCGCACCGCGGGGCGGTCTATTTCGGGAAGGTATTCGACCACAACGTGGATGTCGGCGTGGAGTTCGTGCCGCGGCCGCTGCCTGAGGGCGGGTACGACAACCTGCCGATCATTCAGGGCAGTGCGGAAGCGCTGTCGGACACAAGCCGTTTTGACCGTATCAAGCTGACCCTTCAGCTCACGGACCCGGTGAGCGGCTCGGTATCCGAGAAGGGGCGTGTGGCCATGGTTCCCGCCTCCGGCGGCAGGGCGGGCGCCGGCGCCGGAGGCGGCGACAGCATCCCCAATTTCGAATTCCGCCTCTCCTCCGATTTCGAGGAGATCCCCGGCGAATCGCAACGCATGTTCTATCGCCGGGCGGGGCTGCGCTTCGTGACCCTGGAGGGCGCCGGCGAGATGGTTTCTGATTTCGGCGAGCAGTATCTGCACCGCTATTTCCTTCAGCAGTTTGAACGCCGTCTGGCCAAAAGGCTGGGTCTGGACGTTATCACCTTTGAAACATCCATAGCTTCTAATTATTTTTATTACCTTTACCATCGCCGATTCGACGAACTGCATGCCCGGTGGAACGTACTGGCGAACATGGGAATCACGGTAGGACGGTATGTTCTGGGCGATCTGGTCTTTTTCAAGGCACGCGGAGAACTCGTCCCGGCAGACACTCTGCTGAGACCGGAGTACAGCCTCGGTTTGGAGTTCATGCCGGCGCAGTATCTGGTGATGGATTTTAACGCCGGGATATACCAGGGTGAAGAGGCGTTACGGCTTAACCCGCAGGTTCGCATGCAATTGCAGTTGCCGATCAGTCCTCTCAGAAAGATGCTCAATTTCTAGGCGGTCCTAACGAAATGTATATGAAAATGCTCCTCCGATACCTCTCCATTGCCGTCCTCCTGTTGCAGGGTGTCTCAGAATCCAAAGTACTGGACACGCTTGTCGTCGACGGGTTGCTGAATCCGTCACGCGAGTCCATTGTCCGGACCCATGCGGGGCTGAGGCAGGGCCGGGAGTTCGACCCCGCACACCTGCAGCAGGCGGTGAAGCGCCTGTATTATCTGGGATTGTTTCACGCAGTCGATTTCTACGTTACCGACGAAACCGATTCGACTGTTTCGCTGCTTCTGCGGCTTGAGGAGTATCCGGTCCTGGAAACGGTTGAGTTCAAAGGGAATCGCAAGTTGAAGGACGGCGACCTCGAGGAAGAGTTAACCATCAAGGAGGGGCGGGTACTCAGCGACGCGGAGATGGAGCGGACGATACGCGCGATCGAGGATGCTTACGCCGAAAAGGGGTACCTTCTGGCCGAGATCGAAGTGGATACTTCGGCCACCAAGGTTCCCGGCAATGTCAATGTCTCACTGAGAATCAAGGAAGGCGTGAAGGTTCGGGTTGAAGAGATCTCTTTTGTCGGCAACGAGGAGGTACCTGAGCGGAAGCTCAAACGCAAATTCAAGACCAAGGAACGGAAGTTCTTCTGGGGCGGAGATTTCGGCGAAGAAGAGTATCGGCTGCATCTGGACAGCCTGGTCATGTTCTACAACGACGAAGGGTTTCTTGATGCCGAGGTCGTGGACGACAGTCTCTGGTACAGCGAAGACAACAAGAGCATTTTCATCGAGATCGAGGTTTCCGAAGGCAACAAGTTCTATGTAGGGGATTTCTACTTCAAGGGCAACAAGGTCGTTCCCACGGAAGCGCTCCACCGCCAGATCGCCTTGAAACGCGGTAAGGAGTTCAGCAAGTCGAAATTCGAACTCACCAAAGCGTCGGTGGGCAACCGGTACCGCGAGGATGGCTACCTGTGGGTGCAGGTCAGGGATGAGCAGGCCTACCGGGAGGATACGATCGATGTTACCTTTGACATTGTGGAGGGAATCCCGGCAATCGTCAATGAGATAGATATCACCGGCAACAGCAAGACCCGGGAGCGTGTCATACGGCGTGAGATTCGCCTCATGCCGGGCCAGAAATACAAGCAGTCGCTCATGGCTCGCAGTGTCCGTGAGATCTACCAGCTCAATTACTTCAGCAACGCCGTTCCGGACATGCGCCCCAACGAGGACGGGACGGTCGATTTTGTGTTTGATGTTGCGGAGAAGGAAGGAATCGGGCGGCTTCAGGTGGGGGCGGCTTACAGCCAGGTGCAGAAATTTGTCGGGACCTTTGAAGTTTCGATCCCCAATTTCCGCGGCGCGGGACAGAAGCTCGACCTGGGCCTGGAGTATGGAAAACTACGTCAGAGTATTCAGTTGGGATTCTCCGAGCCCTGGGCCTTCGGCACGCCCACCCGGCTTTCGGGCAATATGTTCTGGCGTCGGTATGTGTACGAGAACCGAGGGAGCGAGCCCGACGATATCATCCGCAGCGGCGGATTCACCGGGACTGTGGGGCGGCGGTTGAAATGGCCCGATGATTACTTCTCGGCAAGTATGTCGTACCGGTTCAGCCTGGAGGAGGAGTACGGACAGGGCAAAAGTTTTTACCGGAGCAATCGGCTTGACGTTCTGCGCAAGGGTCTGCTCAGCCGGGTCGGATTCACGCTTCGACGGGACGACACCGACATGCCCCTGTTTCCGACAAGCGGTTCAATCGTCTCGGTACGCCCCGAGATAGCGGGCCTCGGCGGTGACTATCGGTATATCAAGGGCATTTTCGAGACCGAAAACTATTTCCCGGTATTCTGGAAGTTCGTTCTGGGCATGCGCATGAAATTCGGACTGATCGGCCCCCCGGGAACGGGACCGATTGCGATTTCCCGCTGGGACCTGTTTTCCGGCGGCGGTGTGTACGGGGTCGACGCGGTTGTGCGGGGCTACGATGAGTTTTCTCTCGGCGGAAGATACAATTATGAGCAGGAGGACGGGATTTCCATGCTCTCGCTTTCCTCCGAACTTCGCTTCCCTATCCTGGAGCAGCAGCTCTACCTGGCGTTTTTCGGCGACATGGGTAACACGTGGAGCGACATGAGCCGGGTCGACCCCACCGACATGTACAAAGGAATCGGCGCCGGTGTTCGACTTAATATCCCCATGCTCGGACTTCTGGGTTTTGATTTCGGCTGGGGGCTGGACGATCCCGATCGCGACGGTCACTTCTCGAACAGATTTCAGGCAAAACTGAAACCCCATTTCATAATGAACCAGGGGTTTTAGACACCCGATACAGGTAACATCGCAAACCAATACCGAGAGGAGGACACCATGAGAATGAAACTGACGGCGCCGATAACACTGATGATTGTGTTCTGTGCCGCGCTTTCCGTGCGGGCCGAGTTGAAGATCGGCTATATCAACTCACAGGAGATCTTCAAGGAGTACGAGGGGACGAAGAACGCGCAGGAGAAGTTCGACAAGGAGGCCGCGAAGTGGGAACAGGAGGCCTCGGAGATGCAGCGTGAGATCAAGGAGCTGCAGGCGCAGTTGGAGAAGCAGAGTCTTTTGCTGAGCTCCGAACGCAAGAAAGAGATCGAAGACAAGATCCGGTTGAAGCTGCAGGAGTACCAGGAGTTTCTTCAGGAGAAATTCGGACAGAACGGAGAAGTTGCCAAGAAGAACGCCGAGCTTACCAAGCCGATTGTCGAAAAGATCCAGAAGATCATCGATCGTATCGCCAAGGAGGAGATGTACGATTTCATTCTCGACGAAAGCACGGGCGGGATTATCCATGCCCAGAAGGGATACGATCTTACCAAGCGCGTGCTCGAGGAGTTGAACAAGGCAAAATAGTGCCGTGAAGCGTATCCGCCGGCACACGAACCACAGTCTTTCGGACATCGGGGAGGAGCTCTCCATTGTTACTCTCGGAGATTGCCAGAACGCTGGGCGTGGAGTTGTCCCGCGATGCCCCGGACGTGAACATCACGCGGATCGGTCCCCCCGAGCTTGCCGACCGAGAATCGATTACCTTTCTTTCCGACCCCCGCTACGAACAGGCGGTGAGGGATTGCGCGGCCGTTGCGGTGCTGACCCGGAAAGGAACAGGCATCGAAAGCAAAGTGTGTCTCGAGGTAGAGGATCCCTACGTTGCGTACGCACGGGTGGCCTCCTTTTTCGAACCCCGTCCTCACGGAACACTCCGCGGGACTCATCCCGCGGCGTTCGTTGATCCCGAGGCACGTGTAGACGAAACCGCCGTGCTGGCGCCTCATTGCGTGGTCATGGCAGGCTGCGCCATTGGTCCCGAAACATATATTGGTCCCGCCTGCGTGATCGAGCGCAACTGCCGTGTGGGGAAGCAGTGTCGGATTCACTCCGGCGCGGTGATCTGTCGCGACAGCAGCCTCGGAGACCGTGTGATTATCGAACCGGGCGCGGTGATCGGCAGTTCCGGGTTCGGCAATGCGCGGGAGAAGGGCGAGTTCACGAGGATCCCTTCGCTGGGCAACGTGGTGATCGAGGATGACGTCTGGATCGGCGCCAATACCACCATCGACCGGGCATCGTTCGAGTCCACGGTCATTTCCCGCGGGGCACGCCTCGACAACCTGGTGCATATCGCTCACAATGTCGCGGTGGGAGAACACTCCGCCATGGCGGCCCAGGCCGGTGTTTCGGGCAGCACGCGCATTGGAAAGCGGGTACTGGTCGGCGGGCAGGCGGGATTTGTCGGCCATATCACCATCGGGGACGACGCTTTCGTGGGAGCGAAAGCCGGTGTGAGCAAGAACGTTGCTTCGAAGGCGAAAGTAACGGGCTGTCCGGCACGCGATCTCATGGGCATGCGACGTATCGAGGCGGCGCAGGCGCAGCTTCCCCGGATGGCAAAGGAACTGAAACGGCTTCGGAAGGAACTGGAATCGATCCGGCAATCGATCTCCGGCTCCTGAGGCGGCCGCCTCACGCAGAAAGGACCCATGATCCATGGCTCGTCAGCAAACCATTGCAAAGGCGGCGGCTCTTGAAGGTGTCGGCCTTCATACGGGCGAACCGGCCAGAATCACGTTGAACCCGGCACCCGAGGACTTCGGGATCCGCTTCGTGCGTACCGACCTGAAGAAACGGGTGGAGATCCTTGCCGATATCGACCACGTGGTCGACCTTGAATGGAAGACGGCAATCGGCAAGGACGGCGTCAAGATTTTCTCCATGGAGCACCTGATGTCGGCATTTGCGGGCCTGGGCGTTGACAACTGCCTTGTGGAGGTCGGATCCTCCGAGGTTCCGCTCATGGACGGAAGCGCTCTGCCTTACGTGGAGCTGATTCAGGATGCCGGGATCGAGGAGCAGTCGGCCGAGCGGGAGTATATCACGGTTGAAGAGCCCTTGACGTACGTTGAAGGGGAGCAGGCTCTCGGGGTTTTCCCCTGCGATCATTTCCGGCTCACCTGCGCCATAGACTACCGTCATCCAGCGCTGGGAGCGCAGTATACAACTATGTTTTCGATAACGGACTTCGTGACGGATTTCGCGCCCGCGCGAACCTTCACGTTCCTGTCGTGGATCGAGAAGCTCCGCGAGGAGGGGCATATCAAGGGCGGCACCCTCGACAGTGCGCTGGTGGTGCAGGATGTTGACCTGACCGAGGAGCACAAGGAGTATATCCGCAGGCTTTTCAACGAAAACGGGGCCATCGAAGCGGGCAAGAGCGGCTTCATCAACAATGTCAAGCCCCGTTTTCCCAACGAGCCCGCCCGGCACAAAGCCCTGGATGTAATCGGGGATTTCTACCTGCTGGGCAAACCGATCAAGGCCCATATTATTGCCTCCCGACCGGGCCATGCGGCCAATCATATCATGGCCAAGAAGATACGTGAGATGCACGAAAAGAGCCGCAAGGGCCGGACGGCGGCGAGTCCGACACCGGCAATCTCTCACGATGAGATCCTCTCTATCCTCCCCCACCGGTATCCATTCCTCCTGATCGACCGGGTTGAGGCGGTGGAAGCCGACAAGCGGGTCGTTGCGTTCAAAAACGTCTCTTTCAACGATCCGTTCTTCCAGGGGCACTTTCCCGGCGATCCGGTCATGCCGGGCGTGCTGCAGGTTGAGGCAATGGCCCAGGCCGGAGGGATCATGGGCCTTTACGGGCACAAAGTCGGCAAAGACAAGGCAATCGCCTTTCTGGGCATCGATCGCGCCCGGTTCCGCGCGCCGGTGCGACCCGGCGATCTGCTGCGGATCGAAGTCGAGATGCAGCAGAGCCGGCGCGGCACGATCCGCTTCGGCGGCACCTGTTCGGTCAACGGCAAGACTACGTGCGAAGCGGAACTGTTCGCCATGCTGACCAGGAGATGACGCGATGAGTCCTCCCGCGATTCACCCCACGGCCATTGTCGACCCTGCTGCGAGGGTTGCCCCGGGCACGACCGTAGGTCCCTACACGGTTATCGAAGGAAACGTCGTAGTTGACGCCGATTGCGAAATCGGCCCCCATGTGCTGCTGGCCTCGGGTACGCGGCTGGAGAAAGAGTGCCGGATTTTCAAGGGCGCCTCGATCGGCACCATCCCCCAGGACCTGAAATTCGGTGGTGAAGACTCGACTATTACCGTGGGGGCAGGCACGACGGTTCGGGAGTTCTGTACGCTCAACCGCGGCACAAAGGCAACGGGAGAAACGAGAATCGGGGCCGGCTGTCTCCTCATGGCCTACTGTCACATAGCCCACGACTGCAGGGTGGGAAACAATGTGGTCATTGCCAATAACCTGGCCATGGCGGGTCATGTCGAGGTGGGCAACAACGTGAACATCGGAGGCGTGGTGGCGATTCACCAGTTTGTCCGAATCGGGGACTACGCCTTTGTCGGGGCGAAATGCTACCTGAACATGGACGTACCGCCGTTCTCACTCTGCGGCGGCGAACCCGCGCGGGTGGTCGGGGTCAACAAGGTCGGTCTGGAACGCAAAGGATTCTCGGCGCAGCGACGCTCGCGGATCAAGCGGGCGTTCCGGGTACTTTTCCGCGAGGAGCGAACGCTGGATGAGTCGCTGAAGGCCCTGAAGAAGGATTTCGACGGCGACGTTGATATCGAGATGCTGGTTTCGTTTTCGCGGGATTCCTCGCGCGGGCTGTTGCGCATGTAGCATCTCCGGCCGCGACCGACAGGGTTATCCGACAACCGCGCACGGCACATGCTCATCATTATTTGAACAGTATTTCCACCTTGCGATTCGGACGAGCGCTACGCCAGCACCCATGTCCCCAGTGATTCCGGTCGCGGGGGCATGTCCGCCGTGAACCACACCGGGCGGCCGTCGAGGTAGGCATTGACGCTCAGGCCCAGCGCTGCCGGTACGAGCGCCTCGGGCGGGAAACCCAGTGTTTCAACCCGCCTGACACTCACCGGATCGAAGTAGGCCTGGAGGTACTCAAGCAGCGTGAGGTTGTGTGAACCGCCGCCGGAAACCCAGAGCGTGCCCAGCGACACCAGGTCTTCGTGCACACTCTTGAGAAACAGGTACAGTGACCGCGCGTTCATTGCCGTGAGAGTGGCCAGCTTGTCGTGCGGCTCCTTGCCCTGAAGCGAGGCGTGATCGAGCAGGACGGAGAAGTCCTGCCGGGTCGCGTTTTTCTCGGGCGCCCCCATTTCGTCGAGCGCCCGGCACAGCTTGTCCGCGCATTCATCATCGGCCGTGCCCTGGCCGGCGAACGTACCGTCCCGATCGAAGCCGTCGGGGCACCACTCCCGCGCCGCCAGGTTCATCAGCAGGGTACCGGGCGCCAGTTGACGGTCGACCAGAATCGCGGTACCGGCGGAATCGGTCAGCAACGCCCGGGACAGGAGCCCGATATTGATCAGGGCAAGCGGAGCGCCGAGACCGCGGGACAGGCTCAGTACACCTGCCTGGAGGGGCAGTCCCACCGCCGATTCAAAGGAATACGAAGCGCGGGTGAAATCGGTGAGCACCGGCGCCGAGAGCCGCGAGGAGAGTTCCGTGACCGAGCCCGGCTCCAGCGGCCACTCCCCGTCGTCCCTCCCCTCCTCCACGGGGCCTTTCCAGAGTACGGGCCGATTGACACACACCAGGTCGGTTCGACGCCGGAAACCGGGCAACCTGGACAACAACGCCTCCGCGCACTCTCCCAGAAAAAGCGTAACCTTCCGGTCCAGCGCGGCCAATTCCTCCAGGCCCGCCGTGGTGGTACCTTGTTCTCGGAACTGGGTAAGAAGCTCCTTGAGCGCGGGAGGATAGGGAACAAACGCATGCGCACGCACTTCCCAGCCGGACGGTTGCACGAGAAGGTACAGACACTGCACACCGGCATGAGGCCCTCCGGCGGAGAGCACCATAATCCGCCGTTTTTTCATCTTTGCAAGGCTGTGAACCAGGTTCATTGTTGTTTTCCGACAGTGACGAAGTGCAGCAAGGAGGCCGCGTG
>CAZNDN010000009.1:52558-58403 GCA_964571815.1 uncultured Fibrobacterota bacterium
AACCGTAAATCGGCAACGAGGTATTTTAGTGCAATATCCGCCCTTCCGCGAAAACGATTTTCCCATGCCCTCACGAAGCTCAATGATTCCAGCACGACCCCGCCGAGTCCTCTCCTGTGCACTCACGGCACTGGTTCTGCTCGGCGCCACGCTGGAGGCTGAAAAACTGACCGAGCGCGAAGCGCTGATCCGGGCGCTTGCGGACCACACCCAGATCCAACTGTTACGCATCGACAAGATCTCCGATTCCCTGCAACTCACCGGCGCGCGGGCCGGTTGGCAGCCGGCGGTCACACTGGGGGCCGACGTGCGATCGACATCGACCGACACCTTCTTTGTCCCCCGCACCGCCGGTCGGGACACGGCCGCCGCCTCCGCGGCCGTGTCGCGGAAAATCCCGGGTGGAGGCACGATTTCGGGGGAAGTGGCCGAAGAGGTCGATCTGTCGAGTAACAACGCCGGCAAGCACGCTACCTCCTGGGAAGTTACCTGTCGCCAGCCGCTGCTCAAGGATGCCTGGCGGTTCGGGGAGCAGGACATGCGCCTGCGCATTGCCCGCCTGGACAGCCGCGGCGTCGACCTTCGCTTGATGAAGGACCTGCTCGCAGATCTGAGCGTGGTGCGTCGCGCCTACTGGAAATGGTACGAGCAGTACGCGCTCAGGGAGATACTGACCCGCGAACGGGACCTGGCGCTGAGCCGTCTCGAGCGGGAACGCGCTCGTTTCCTGCTGGGCGAGGCATCGGAGCTGGACACGCTTTCGGCCTCACTTGAGTACCTGGAATCGAGCAGCCGCCTTACGAACGCTTCGTACGAGCTCGATGCCGCCGGGAGGGAAGTTGCGCTGCTGCTGGATATCGACCAGGACACTGTCGTGCCGGACACCGCCCGGGAGATCCGGACAGCGGACCTCCCGTCCTCGGAGGAACTGGTGGAACGGGCCGAACGGTTCGATCCCGAACTGAAGATATTTGCGGTGCTGGAGGAGAAACTGCAGTTGGAAAAGGAGGAGCTTGCCAACAACCTGCTTCCCTCGGTGTCGCTTGATCTGAAACACCGGGCATGGTCCCGCGATCGTGACCGGCCCTTGTCCACCGATGAAAATCGATTCGGGAGTTCCTCGATTGGTGTAAGCGCCGCCTACACGATTCCCGCAACGGTCGAGCGAATAGCGGTCCACGGCAAGCGGCTGGAGGCGCGGCGCAACGCACTCAGCCGGGAGCACTACCGACGTGAGCTGCTGTCGCGCCTGACCGACACTCGTGAGCAGTGGCGGCGCGACCGTGCGAACCTTGTCGCTGCCCGGAAGGCCGAAGAAGTTGCGCGCAAGAAACTCGATGCGGCCCGGCGGGGGTACGAGCTGGGCACGGTCGACCGCCTGAGTCTGATCGAGGCGCGCAACGACGCCACGCGGACATCGGTGAGCCGCCTTCAGAAGGAACGTGCCCTGAAAGACATCGAGATTGTGTTTGACGAAATAACCGGGGATGTCCTTGACAAATTCGGATTGGAGTGGGAATGAGAACGTATGTAGCTTTACTTGCCGCATTGTGCGCGGTGCCGGCGTGTCTTCGCTGCGGGACCGGAGAGGCGAAAACCGGCGGAGACATCGAGCGCTTCAGCGTCTCGCGCGTGGACATTCGCGATGTCATGTCGGAGACGGGTGAAGTGAAGCCGGTGGTGAAGGTCGAGGTGAAATCCGAAGCCAGCGGCAGAATCGAACGCGTCGATGTCAAACAGGGACAGCGTGTCAAGAAGGGCGACGCCCTGATCACGATCGATCCCGAACGCCTTCTGTACCGGAAAGAACGGGTGAGCCTTTCCGTGCGACGGGCGCGGATCAAGCGCGAGCAGGCGCAACGGGACCTCGAAAACGCCCGTGCGCTACGTGAGACCGGGACGGTTTCGGAAAAGCAGCTCGAAGACCTTCGCAACGAAAGCGACCTCGCCGATATCACCTATCGCCAGGAGCTGCTGGAGCTGAAGGACATTCAGGATCAACTTGACAAGACCGTGGTCACGGCTCCCATGGACGGGGTGCTTACGAGTCTGGACGTGGAAGAAGGGGAGATCGCGGTCTCGGCCGTCTCCGGTTTCCAGAGCGGAACAACAATCGGAACCGTGGCCGATGTCTCCCGGCTGGAGGTCGTCTCTGAAATCGGGGAAGCGGACTACGTGCACCTGAGCCAGGGAGACAAGGTAGTGATCCGGCCGCAGGCGTTCGACGAGGTCGAAACCGAGGGAACGGTGACGTTCGTGTCCCTGACCGCAACGCGAGACAACAACGAAGAGCTGGGCAGTTTCGAAGTGCGCATGTCGATCGATTCGATCGTGGCGGGTATTGCGCCGGGAATCAACGTTCATGTCGAATTCGTACTCAAAGAGAAGGAGAACGTGCTGGGCGTGCCCGCACATTTCGTGCAATCGCGGGGGAAGAAGCATTTCGTGGAAGTTCTTCGCGGGGAAAGCGACGAAAAGCTCGCCACGGAGCGGATCGCGGTCGAGCTCGGCATGACCGACTACCGGCATTTCGAAGTGCTTGACGGCCTGCGTGAAGGGGACGTGGTGGTATACCGCGAAGAGGCTGAAGATGAGAAGCCGCGGCGCGGCCGGCGGGGAGGACATTGAGGCGCATGGAGGCCGACCGCCCGGAGATTATCCGCACCGAAAACCTGTGCAAGTGCTATCGACTCGGCAAGCAGGAGATTCGCGTACTTCACGGGATCGATCTTCGCGTGGCTCCCGGCGAGTACGTGGCGATCATGGGTCACAGCGGGGCCGGGAAATCGACGCTGCTGAATATCCTCGGCTGCCTCGACCATCCCACCTCGGGTTCCTTCTTCTTCCGCGGTTCCTCGGTCGGAGACTTGAAACCGTCGGAGCTGGCCGACATTCGCAACCGTGATATCGGGTTTGTCTTCCAGAATTTCAACCTGCTGCCCAAGCTCGATGTCGCGTCGAATGTCGAACTGCCGCTGATTTACGGCAACATCGGCGCCCGCCGTCGGCGGGAGATGGTCACCGACGTCCTTCGGCGGCTGGGACTCCAGGAGCGAAGCCGACACAAGCCCAACGAAATCTCGGGTGGACAGAAGCAGCGGGCAGCCATCGCCCGTGCTCTTGTCAAGAAACCCTCGCTGATCCTTGCCGATGAGCCGACGGGAAACCTGGACACCGGAACGACCCGCGAAATTCTGGACGTTCTCGAAACCCTGCATGCCGACGGGAACACGATCGTGGTGATCACCCACGAGCACGACGTGGCCGAGCGGGCCTCACGCGTGCTTCAACTGGTTGACGGGAAGCTGGTGCAATGAATCTCTCACGAGCGGTGTCGGTACCGGCGGTCAACGTCCGCCTCTGCCTGATAGAGGTTTTCAGCAATCCCGGACGTACCCTTTTGACCTCGCTGGGTATTTTCCTGGGCGTAGCCGGCCTCTTGATCAACCTCTCGTTCATCCGCGGTATGGACAACGACCTGAAGCACAACATGGAGATGATCGGCGGTCTGAAACTGCTGACCGTCAGGAGCATCGAAGCGGAGAATCTCAGGGAGCGGCTCAAATTCCAGCGCTCGCCGGGCCTGACTGTTGAGGAGCTGCAGAAGCTGTCGGTTCGCCTCCCGAATATCGAGGCGGTCATGCCCTTCGCCGACCTTCGATGGCGACCGATGTCGTACCGGGGCAGGCAGCAGTGGGGCAGGGTCCTGGCGGTAAGCAGACATTATGCGGGGGCGCACAACTACGTCATGGACGCGGGAAGGTGGTTCACGCGGGAAGAGGCGCAATCCGGCGCCCAGGTCTGTGTGGTGGGCCCCGATATCGCCGAGCGGCTTTTCGGCGACACGACCAACCCGGTCGGGAGGAAAATTGTCCTGGAATCACTGCCGTTTACGGTGGTGGGGCGGTTTGCGACCGAGGGTATCTACGATCATCGGGGACGTGAAGTGATCGCCCCCTATTCGGTGTATGAAGCGCATGTAGGAGGTCACCGCAGGTCCAGGGAAGAGATACGGCTCCTGCTGCGCGACAGCGAGCAGGTGACCCGTACGCAACGGGACCTTCGTCGGCTGCTGATTCAGCAGCACCGGGGCGCCGAAGACTTCGAGATCGAGGCAAGCAGCGACCGGGTCAAGGAGATGCGCAACGCCCGCAAAGGGTTCACGGTACTTCTGTGGTGTATTGCCGCGATCACTCTGCTTGTGGGCGGGATAAGTATCATGAATATCATGTTCGCCACGATCGGGGAGCGCATCCGGGAAATCGGTACGCGCAAGGCGCTGGGCGCGCGCGCCTCGGACGTATTCGTGCAGTTCATCTTCGAGGCAAGTCTCGTGTGTCTGGCCGGCGGCCTTCCGGGTATGCTCCTGGGAACGGCAATCACGCTGGCTCCCGAAGGCCTGTTTCCGTACGAGCCCGAGCTTCGTGCCGCCGACTACGTTGTGGCCATGGGATTCACGGTTGCGGCGGGTGTGATAAGCGGTCTGTTTCCGGCGCTGCATGCGGCAGGCATGGAGCCGGTTGAAGCGCTGGCGTACTGATACGTCAAGACGGGCATAATGTGAAGGGCAGCCATGCGACTATTTGAATCGGTCCAGGTGGGCATCCGCATTTCGATCGTGGAGATGCTCTCGCACAAGCTTCGCTCGTCGCTGTCGGTTCTGGGCGTGCTGCTGGGCGTGGCCTCGCTGGTGGCGATGCTGACCCTGATCGGGGGAATCAACCTCTATCTTAACGAAAAGATTTCGACGTGGGCCGGTTCGGTGTGGTTCCGTCCCCGGAATTTCTCACCGGAGAGCGACGGCGCCGAGTGGAGCCGCTCGCCGGGATTGCGTTTCTCCGACGGGTATCACCTTGAGGAGCATGCACCCACGGTCAAGTCGTTTGCCGCGAGCATCGAACGGTGGTCGCGGCTGACGGTTGCGGGGGTCGGAACGCGTGCCCGCCTTTCGGGCATGGATATCGATGTGCTTCAGGAGCAGATGGAGCATATCCGCATGGGTGAGGGCCGGTGGTTCACGGAGCGGGAACGGCGTGAGGGGGCCAAAGTATGCGTTCTTTCGTGGAGAGTAGAGGAGCGGGTACGGGAAAATCTCGAAGATCTGGGAGGCACGGCGGCCGATCGTCCGATTCTCGGCGCCACGGTTCTCGCGGAAGGAATTCCGCTTCGCGTTGTGGGCATCTACCAGCCGAAAGATCCGGATTTCACTCCCTGGCACCTTCGGAGAACGATTATCACGCCGCTGCAGACCATGCGCACGTATATCACTGGTCTGGATCCGAATCCCGGTGATGTGGAAGTCAAGATCAGGAATGTACGGAAGCTTGAAGAGGAGGCTGAGGAGGCCGCCCGCATTCTTCAGGCCAGACACCGGGGGGTACGTGATTTCGAGTTCAGGGCGGCAGAGTGGATCGAGAACATCACGAGCATGCTCCAAAACGCGGCCCTGCTCATGGGCATTGTCTCGGCCGTCTCGCTGATGGTCGGCGGGTTGAGCATCATGAATGTCATGCTCTCGGGAATTTCGGAGCGGATCAAGGAGATAGGCGTCCGCAAGGCGCTCGGCGCGACGACATCGCAGATATTCGTGCAGTTTGTCTCCGAATCGGTTACGTTGAGCATGCTCGGCGGTCTCACCGGCATTCTTCCCGGACTCCTTCCGCTGGTCTTCTCCGATGCGATCAAGCAGTCCTCCGACGGGGCCATCACGCCGACGGTCCTTCCGCAGCATATCGTGATGGTGGTGCTGGTGATCGTGGCGGTCGGGACGGTGTTCGGCCTCTACCCCGCGGTCAAGGCGTCCCGCATGGATCCGGTGGATGCTTTGCGGTATGAGTGATGACAA
>CAZNDN010000010.1:0-57809 GCA_964571815.1 uncultured Fibrobacterota bacterium
TCGCGGAGCAGGTAGGCGGCAACCGACGGATGCACTCGAACCGACAGACTACGGCGGCCTTTGGAGGTTTCGGTGCGTCGCAGCCGACGGTCGATACGCGTGGTAATCGTCGCCGGAGAAAACACCCATCCCAGTCCGTTGCAGGTAGGGCAGGCATCGGTGTACAACTCCTGGAGTTCGGGGCGAACACGCTTGCGGGTAATTTCGATGAGCCCGAACTTCGAGACCCCGGTAGATGAAAAGGCGGTTCGATCGTGCTGCAAAGCTCGCCGCATCTCCGATTCAAGTTTCTTCCGATTCTCCAGAGGCTGCATGTCGATGAAGTCCACGACAATAATACCGCCGATGTCACGCAGGCGAAGTTGGCGTGCGATTTCGCGTGCCGCTTCAAGATTGGTCTGCAGAAGGGTTTCTTCGAGGTTTTTCTTTCCGACGTTTCTTCCCGTATTCACATCAATCGCCACCAGGGCTTCGGTGCGGTCGAAAATGACGTAGCCGCCGCTCTTCAACCATACCTTGCGCTTGAGAGAGCGCTCAAGATCCTTCTCGACATCGAACTTGTCGAACAGGGGCAGGTTGTCCTTATAGAACACAACCCGGTCACGCATCTTCGGCGACACCTTCTGAAGGTAATTCTGGATCTCCTTGAAATCGTCTTTCTGGTCGACGTAGACTTCGCCTACCTCGCTGGAAAACAGATCGCGAATAACGCTTGTGGTAATACCCATTTCCTTGTGAACCCGTTTTGGACCTTCACCGCGGAGCGCTTCATTCTGGGTTTTCCGCCACGTGTCGACCAGGCTGTGGATTTCGTTAACAAAATCTTCTTCCGAAACATCGAGCCCGATGGTACGAACGATGAATCCGACGCCCGGCGGTTTGATCTTGCGAATCAGCCTTTTGAGTTTTGTTCGCTTTTTGGGGTCACTTGCCTGTTTCGAGACACCGATGGAGTCGGTGTCGGGCACGAGTACAAGAAATCGACCCGCAATGCTCAACTGGGTGGTAACCTTTGGTCCCTTGGTCCCAATGGGCTCCTTGAGCACCTGGACCAGAATCTGCTGTCCCTTGTTGAGCACCTTGTCGATCGGAATGCGGGGAATGCGCCTTCGTTTGGACTGTTCGCGTCCGGCGAAGCGCTCCATCAGCTTGTGATTTTTGTCCAGTAAGAGAGTCGGATCGACGTCGGAGGCGTGAAGAAATGCCGCCTTTCCAATGCCGATGTCAACGAACGCGGCTTGCAGGCCCGGCAGGATGGAGTCGATTCTTCCCCGGTAAATGTCACCCACAAGCCGATAGTGGTCGGGCCGCTCAACCACCAGTTCAACGACTTTGTCATCTTCGAGCAAAACCCCCCTCTTCTCGGTGGGCGTTGCACTGAAGAGTATCTTTTTTGTCATGCGGCAGGTTCCTTTTGTTAGAATGAGATACGAACGCTAAGCTGGAAAATATGGTTTCTGTCCGTGCGTTGGAGCACATCGTCGGTGGTTTTTGACCATTGGTAGGAAGCTCCTCCCGTGACCCTGTCGGTAAAACCGTAGGAAACGGAAGGTTTGACGGAGATGGTGCGGATATTCTCGGTTTCGGTCGCGGGCGCCTGCGGCGCGCCGGCCGCGGCGGAACCTTCCCCGCGATCGACGGTTTCGGCCTTGCGGTGGTCGTGGGTTGCGGTGAGCCCTGTTTCAATGTTTCCTTTCAGAGGGATAGTCCACTGAAGGAGCTTCAACCCCTCCTCATTGAGGTTCTTTTTTATGGTGTAGCCGATATCCCAGGTGTCGCCGTGGTTTACGGCAATGTTCCTCTTGGAGGTCTCCGTGTTGTCGGTGGTCTCATGGGTGAATTGGTGCTTATAATCAAGCCGTACCGGCCATTTCTTGAGCGTACCACCGAAACTTACCAGTGGAGAAAACTGGTGGGTTCGCGTGGAAGATTTACTCTCTACCGGGGCCTCGCCTTCCAGGTGTGTGATCTGTTTGGTCACGGACCGCGTGTAGTTATAGCCGGAACTCAGGCTCGGGCTGGACAGGTTTTTCTGTACAGGCGGGATCCTGGTGAGAATCGACCAGCTTGCCCGTGCGCCGATCTTCGGAAACTCCACGGTCGTATCCCGTCGGGTGGTGTCCGGGGTGGCGGTGTAGCTTATCCGTCGGTCAAGGCTCACGCTGCTGAATCGCAGGTCCACGGGATCGGGGATCGTGAAGCCGGAATTGGCGCCCCAATCGCGACTGACCGCACGGCTTTCCCGGTTATAGTCGAGTTCTTCCTGGTCGAGACGGTACAACATGCCGCCGAAATCGCTTCGATCACTCATCTCTCCGGCGACGATGTCGCGGAGCCGGCGGTCCCGCAAGCCGAGCTGATAGGCGAGGAATCCCGGATACTGTAATTCCCTCACGGATTCAAGGCTCATATTGTTGTTCTTGAGGTCCGACGTTGCCGTGTAGTTGAATCCGAGACTGCGCAGCGACACCCTGTCCATCCACGACCGAAACTGTTCAAGCGAGGAACTCACGGGCTTGACGCTTTTCGTGACGTTGGCCAGGTCACGGACGAGACTGTTGATGTCGAAGGAGCCGCTGAATTCGAATGAAGAGTTCACGCCGAAGTTAAGATTCTCAATGGATGCACTTCGGGTTGTCCGTTGTTCCACGCCGCTGCCGATGTTCTCGCTGCTGGAGAAGCCGGCACGATAGGTGAAGTCATGCCTGAGCCAGGAGAAGGTTTCGGGATTGAACGACATGGATGCGTTCTGGGAACGACGTTCTTCACCGTAGAGAAAGTAGTAGTCTTTCCACCGCGGGTCCCGTCGGGCTATATAGTCCCTGGCAAATGAACCCCACCCCTGATTCCGGTCGGCACGCAATTCCAGGGCCCGGTTCAAGTTTCGCTGTGTACTGACAGTATAGTTGAAATCCAGCAGCGGCGATATCGGCGCATAATTCCATGTCAGGCCGTGGGATATGTCGAAGGTTCTGAGTTCCTCCTCGAGGCTGTCCCGTTTTTCCTCGAAGCGGTAGTGTTTGACGTAGCTTGCGTTCTCGACAAGGTCCAGCTTGAGTGTTGAGGGGAGGCCGTTGAGCTTGTACCTTTTCAGCTTGCTCATCCACTGGGCCTGTGATCGCTCAAACGGACTCCAACTGGTCCATTGGGGGGGATCGCGTGGACTCAGGTCGTAGGAGAGTCCGCCACGGTAGGTCTGGTTGCTGGTTGAATCAAGGTAGTCGCTGTTTTCCCCGGCTTTCTGCCCCTGGGCCTCCCGCGTAATATCCGATTGGTAGCTGAGGTTGCCGACCGAAACACGGTCGGCGGTAAAATTGACCAGGGGGTTGTCCGACCGCGACGATTTACGATAGCTCGTAGAGAGAATCCTTCGTACGTTATGGGTCTCGTAATGTTCGGCTTTCGTCTTATCGGATTTCAGCACGTTGGTGCCCATGACGGCGTTGACCGCATCAGCGGTCATGTCCCTGAGCTTGTCGGGCTCTCCCTCACTATCGGCAAGGGAAATGTCGCTGCCCGGTTTGAGTTGCGGCCGGTCCAGGGTCCCGGAGATCTTTCCGGTGAGTGGAACGGCAACGCCCCATTCGCGGGGAAGAAACCGGTCCATGTTCATTGTGCTCGACATGGCTCCCACGAGACGGGAGTTGCCCGGCGCGGTGCTCTGCTGGGTCATCTTGCGGAAGTCACCGTTGTAGTAGTCCACGTTCCCGCCGGCGGTGAGAAAGTCGGCCCAGGACGTCTGCACGGAGAAAAGACCGGCGGACCCGCCAATGCCCGAGAGACCGGAAACCTTGAGTTCATTTACCCAGATATTACCCGATACCAGAGACCGTCCGCCCCCACCGTTCTCGCCGGTGCGAACCACGCCGAGCATGAGTCTGCGGATATTGGAGAACGACGGAGGCCCGGCGGCGGAGGACCTGATTGCGTATGATGTGTACTGGTCGATCTGCCATGCTGTGTCTACCGTATCGCGTTGCGTGCGAAGGTAGGCAAGCTTCGCGTCCGAGAGTTCCGCGAGATCGATGGTTAACTTCCTCCAGCCGTTGTCACGATCGGGCCAGTTGGCATCAAGGACTCGGCGGTACTCGTAGTACGCTTCCCGGTCGGTGCCGAAGCGAAACACGAAGTGAACGCTGTCCCGCTCAAGTTCCGGGTCGCCGCAGTGAACCAGAAGGGAGATTCGTTCGTAGGAAGAGAAATCCATGGAATTGTAGTTGTGATACTTCTGCACGACGGCTTCTTCACCCGGCGCAAGATCCTGGAAGGAGATTTTCAGCGACTGTTCCCGTTCCCAGACGTCGTAACGGTCTCTCTTCCGATCGATCCATCCTTTGCGTCTTTTGCGTTCAAGCAGATCGTCGACATTAGCTTTGTACCCGGAGTCATCCTCGGTGTTGACCACAGAGACGGTTACCGAAGCTCCCGATACGGAAGAGATCCGTCGCTCGAAGCGAGGCGGCCGGTTCGGCGACTCAGCGGGCACGGGCTCCACGGTGTAGTTCGTGTCCCGCGGCGGTATCGCCACTTCTTCCCACTGGTTACCCACGAATTGCATGCGGGCGAAAATCAACTCCCGAGTCGTCGAATCGGAGGCGAAGCCGGTCCACCAAAGCCGTACGAATTTAATCTCATCCCAGGATGGTTCCCCGTGAATACTGGAGGCGCTGTCGGATTCCAGTGGAATCCTGATCACGTGCCACCCGGATTGGGTGTTGGCGGAGGGGTCCTTGAAGCGCGAGGTGTCAAGAGCCTCAAGGTTGAGGGCAAAGCGGTAGAAGTCGTTCTCCTTTGAGAAGCCGTCGCCGTTGATATCCTCCGAACTCAAGGGGGGCGGGTCCCCCTGGCTGCCGACCACACGGCGGAAGTTGTCAAGATTCCTGCTGTCGTACGGTTTGTAGTTGTCTCCCGAGGGGTCCCTGGGAAACGGGAGCCTTTCGTCGCCGTACCGCAGGGTGTCCCAGCCGTCACGAGCGGTATTGGGCACCAGGTAGAATTCTTCCCTGTCGTCGAGAATCCCGTCGTAGCCGGTGTTCAGCAGGCTGTCGAATTCTCCGATTCCCTTGATGTCTTCATCGTTCCAGCGGTTGTCGGGAGGGCCGCCCTGCTGGGCAAGGTCTTCGCTTACGGTGCCCAGGTCGACGTAGAGCTTTCCTTCCTTGTTAACGGCATTCACGACAAACTCAAGATACTGGTCCTCGCTGCGATCTGCCGATGCCGCCGGGAACCAGGCCATGATTCCCGCCCACGGGTTGTCGTAGCGTGATTCCAGGCCGGGGCCGGCGGGGTTGCAGTGAAGACGAAGCACGGGTTCATCCTGATCCTGACTGCTTTGATGCCGAGCTTTTTCCAATTCCTCCTCGGTGAGCCTGAAAATATTTCGTCGCTCAATGCTATAGTCGGCATCTCTTTGCGACGGGCTGAACCAGTAGAAATTCCATGCCGGAGGATAGTAAAGCAGGCTGTCTTCCGGAACCGGAGGGCTTGCCCGATCCCAGGCACGATGCGTGGTGCCGAGGGGGTAGGTTCGTTTGGCCGCCTCGAAATTGTCGACGAACGCTTCACCTTTCTTGTTGGAGTTGGGGGTCATGGTGCTGTGCGCGACCTCGAAATTGACGTTGACCGAAGATGCGGCGTCGGTGCTCACCAGTGGAATGCTGTTTGTCAGCGCGGTCATCCACTCGGGCTCAAAGTCCAGCGAGGTGTTGAGGTCCAGGAGAAGCTTGTTGAACGGTTCCCGTCCCAGCCGGGGGACATCCTCACGTGAAGATGAGACCTGGTAGAGCAGAGATGTACCGATGTAGGACTTGTCGCTGACAAAGGGAAGCCGCACTTCTCCCCGTGCACCCATGAACGTCTTGTTCTCCGGCACGAAAAGTGATTCCCGCTGATACTCGACCTCTATCTTCCGGGCATTGCGCGCCTTGGCCGAGATCAGCTCCAGCTCCCCCAGGTCGTAGCGAACGCGGTAGTCGATATTCCGTTTGAGCCGCTCGCCGTCGGCGGTCACCTTTTCCGAATTCTCGATAACCCCGTAATCGAGAGAGAACTCCGTGTTTTCGGTGGAGTAGGAGCCCGTGAGCAGTAGCTCGATACGATGCGTGATTTCGTCCAGATGCGTCAGCTTCACCTCGTAGATCCGCGGGCTGATGTTGTCTTTGCCGAGGTCGGGGTTGCGGAAGGGCTCATTACCCCGGTAGTCGGCGGAGAAGGGCGGAATGATAAGGCAGTGATTTTGACGGTCGTAAATGTCGTCGTTGGCCAGAGGCTTGCCTTCGGCCGTGTTTTCGGTCAGCCCCAGAAGGTAGGAGTAGTAATTCCCCTTTTCGTCTTTGTAAAGAGTGTCGCCGTCGCCTTGCAGCACGTATGCCTTCACATCGAAATCCCATCCATCGGCACGGGTAAGATGGTAGACGTTTTTCCACATAAGATCGAAACCCGTGGTGGTCGAGTCCAGGGATTCCTCTTTGAGTACGAAAAGAGATTTCATCGTGTCCTGCTCGGCGCCCGCCGCCGAAACGAACGTGGTATCGCCCTTGTTGGGGACACGGGCGGTATCGAAGGTGGATACGTACAGGCCGACGATGGCGTCCCTGGCGAGTGGCTGGTCGAAGCGTATCCAGCCTTCATCGTAATCAATATGGAATGAGTCTCTCTGCAGGCGTTTGAATTCATAGTTGTCGTAGCGTCCGGCCTGCTCCACAACACGGTACGGAGTGGTGATATCACCGGTTCTTTCCCGCCGTTCGGCCGAACCGGTCTTGACCCGTTTCCATACTTGAACGTCCTTCACTTTCGGAACCTCGGTACTCTGTTTCGGCTTGCCGGGAGCATACTTCTCGTTCCACGCTTTGCGGTACAGGCTGTCGAGGAAGAAGTAACGGTACGCGGCGAACTCGGGGGCTTTCTGGATCAGGTTCTGCGACTCGGAGGCGCCGCTGGGTGAAAATGTCTTCTTCAGGGCTTCACCCTGCTCGTGACTGACGACGGTGGTAAGATCCAGCGGGCCGATTTTCGAGCGCACGCTTATGCCGAACAAACCTTCGTGACTCCCGGCATATCCGGAGAGATTCGTGCCCGGCAGACTGAAGCTGGTGTAACCAGCCGTGACCTCCTGGATGACCTCATCCTCCAACTCATCACCCTCCCCGCGGTACTCTATCTTGATGTCCTTCAGGGGGTTTTCGGCGGTGAATTCTTCCTCGCTGCTCGTTTTCATGTCAACGTTGATGAGTCGCCCGACGCTTCCACTTACGGTGAGGTTGTAGCGGTTATCAAAATTCAACCCCCCCGCGCTCCGTTTCCCCTGTTCAACACCTTCGGACTTGGTGTCGTCGTATTCGTAGGCGACAATGATCTCTTCGTGCCCGTGAATGCTGAGTTTGGGGGGCTCCTTCCCCAGAATGCGACGTGCCCAGGCGGGATAATGCACCGGCAATTCGAATTCCAGAGCGAAGGGTTGGTCCTTGTCGGCAAGCCCGCCTTCGTGCCGCGCCATCGCCTCGTGCCAATCTCTGGAGAAGACGAAACGGCGCCTGCTGCGAAGGTACTCGTCGAGTTCGTCGTAATGGTACTGCCACACCGCAATGCCGAGCGAATCGACTTTCTTAAAAGTGATCTGCCGTTTTTCGAAGTCGATGATTTCCCTGGTTTCAAACAGCGTACTCTTGTGTTCAAGGATCTTCGGATCCTCCTGCGCGAAGACGTTGGGAGGAGAGGGGGCTTCCCGCAAAGGGGAGTAGATTTCCGTCTCCGGGGCGTCATAACGCAAATCCGCGCCCAAAGGGATATGAGCCGCAAGGCAGAGCAACCCGGCCATACCTTTGTATGCACAGCTCCGCATTACTCAGCCTTCCCCGGTTTGTCCGCCGTGTCCGAAGGATCCGCGCAGCACCGAAACCCCACGGGGTTGTGTCGGTTCTGAGGGTAGTAGCTGTACCGAATGTGTCGGCAGCCGCTCTCCGAGCCCGATTCCCAGAGGCCGCCCATGACATTGTAGAATCGCGGATTTCGGCTGGAGCGGGTCGAGGTCCATTCGGCAAGGTTTCCCGACATGTCGAAAACGTTGAAGTAGCCGCGACACTCGGGCCGGCTGCCCGAGCGTCGAACGGTCGTATCCTCGGTAACGCAGGCGTAGGGCTCATAGGCGTCACCGTAGGGGTACCGCCTGCTTCCGGGGCCGGCGCAACCCAGAGTCCATTCTTCCGTGGTACAGAGGCGCTTGCCAACGGAGTAGCAGGAATCCATTGCGTGGTAGAGGGAAATGAAAGCGCGGGGAATCCTCCCCTTCTCATTGGGCCATTCGTAGCGATCCATGCAGAACGGCGTCTCACCGACTTCGATGTAAGCCATGTCGGGGGGACATCGGCCTTCGGCGTGCCGGCTCTTGATCTCGTAGTATTCCCTGCGCACCTCGCCCGCATTGCCGCAGGAGTCCGTTGCTCTGTACAGAAGGGTGGTGTTTGAAGCGATGTCGACAGGCGTGTCGCTGTACATTTTCCAAGCCCGCTGCCCCTCGAATTTCCATTTCACGGTGCAGCGTTCGGTTGTCTTGAGCGTGACGGCAATTCCTCCGTAGTGCAGTCCTCCGGAGGGGTCGGGGTAGACCCATGGAGGAACCGTATCGGCCTCACAGGGGGTGAGTTGGGGTGCAAGGCTGTCGGACACGGTATCTCCGACTGCGGTGTCCGGCGGGGGCTCGGGATGGCTCGTATCAGTGGTCGCCGTTCCTGCCCCGGTTGCGGAAGTCTGATCCTCGGTTGAGAATCCCGTCGTATCCTCAGCGGATTCAACCGTGTCCTTCGCCGGGGCGCCGGCAGTGTCGGCTCGCAACGTGGTGTCGGAGGGGTGGGTGAGCGTATCGGTCAGGCCGTAAGGGATTGTGTCCTCCCCAGATGTGGTTACGGCCACATTTTCCCCCTGCTTCGTAATCCAGGTGCGACGCAGCCTGAGGACCAGGAAGAGCAGCAGGAGCAGGATCAGCGCCAATGCTCCGTAGCGAATGATTATCTCACGTCGACGATTGTTCGATTTCATTGTTCCGTGACAGCCGTACCGTGCTCTATAGCGGCGATGGTATTGAGCATGTCTCGTGTCGCCGCAACATCATGGACCCTGAAAAACGTCGCGCCCCTGGAGTATGCGGCCGCCACGCTTCCCAGAGTGCCCCACAAGCGACGCCCAACGGGATTTCCCGTAATGTTCCCGATGAAAGATTTTCTGGAAGTGCCCACAAGCACCGGGAAGCCCGTTTTCACCAGGTCGTGCAGATTTCGAAGCAAGACCAGATTGTCTTCGATTCGCTTTGCAAAGCCGATACCGGGGTCCAGAAGTATCCGGCTCTTCCGGACGCCCGCTTTCATGAATACGTTTACGCGCTCAAAAAGTTCCCCGCGAACTTCTTCGACTACATTTTCGTAGAACGGTTCCCGCTGCATATCACGGGGTGTTGCGCGGCTGTGCATGAGCACTACGGGGCAGTTTGCCGCAGCGGCCAGAGGGGCCATGCGTTTGTCGAAGCGCCCGGCACTGATATCGTTGATCCAATTCGCACCCGCTTCAAGGGCCTGTTGTGCGACCTCCGCTTTGGTCGTGTCGATACTGATGATGACGGAGGGGTCGCAGGCACGGATAGCCCCGACAACGGGCACGGTACGCCTCAACTCTTCCGCCGTCGAAACCTGCCGGGCCCCGGGGCGACTCGACTCCCCTCCGATATCGATTATGTCGGCGCCGTCGTTTCTCATGCGCATTGCGTGCCGTTGCGCCTCCGCGGGTGCGTCATGCCGCCCTCCGTCGTAAAACGAGTCGGGGGTGACGTTGAGCACACCCATGAGCACAAACGGTTTTTTCCTCAGGCAGTCAAGCGTTGGTGGAGTCATGGCAGGGATGTACGGCTTATGTGAGAGATTGTTCCGTCATCGGTGTACGCGTGCTGCCGAGAGATTCTACAACCATGGGCGCATTTCACGGGGACGAGGGAAAGAACACACGGTCACACGGAAGACGAAGCGGCATGACGGTTTTCGCAGGGCCGTTTCAAGACTCCGTCGTGTCGCTCTCAGAGGTCTCGGCACCGTCGCCTGCCCGATCGTTAGCCGGGGTGGAGGAGGTCACCGGCTCCTTGCGATCTTCTCCATCGGTAGAGCCGGCGGGCGGCGTCCTGGTCTTTCTGGTTCCCGAAAGCACGTCGCCGGCCATGACCTTGCGAACCTCCTCGAGGTCAAGGAGTTCGTGCTCCAGCAATGCCGCGGCCAACCTGTCGAGCTGGTCCCGGTGCTCGGTGAGGATGCGTTTCGCGCGCTCCATCTGCTCTTCAATTGTTTTGCGCATGACACGGTCGATTTGATCGGCGGTCTTGTCGGAGTAATCCCGATGGCGGGTGATTTCTCTTCCGAGAAACACCTGCTGGTTCTTCTCGCCGTAGCTGACCGGCCCGAGTTGCTCGGTCATTCCGAAATCACACACGAGCTTCCGGACCATTTCGGTTGCCTGCGCGATATCGTTGGCCGCACCCGTCGTCTGGGTCCCGAATATCATTTCTTCCGCTACCCGCCCGCCCATCATGATACAGACCCTGTCCAGGAGGTAGCCCCTGGTGTGGCTGTGCTTGTCTTCAATGGGCAGTGAAGCAGTCACGCCGAGGGCTCGTCCCCGGGGGATGATCGTAACCTTGTGGAGCGGGTCGGCTTCCTTGCAGTAGAAGTTGCAGATTGCGTGGCCCGATTCGTGGTAGGCCGTGTTGCGTTTTTCCTTGTCCGAAAGCACCATGCTCTTGCGCTCGGTACCCATCAGAACCTTGTCTTTGGCTTCCTCGAAATCCAGCATGGTCACCTTGCCCTGCCCGAATCGTGCGGCCGTGAGGGCGGCCTCGTTTACGAGATTGGCAAGGTCGGCGCCGACAAATCCGGGTGTGCCCCGGGCAATCGTGTTCAAATTGACATCGGGAGCAAGGGGAATTCCTTTCGTGTGTACCGCCAGTATTCCCTCGCGCCCTTTGATGTCGGGCATGTCCACGACGATTCGTCGATCGAACCTGCCCGGCCGCAGCAGCGCCGGATCAAGCACATCGGGTCGGTTCGTCGCCGCAATCAAAATGACCCCGGAGTTGACTTCGAAGCCGTCCATCTCTACCAGCATCTGGTTCAGCGTTTGCTCTCTCTCATCGTGCCCGCCCCCGAGCCCCGCGCCGCGTTGACGGCCTACGGCATCGATTTCGTCGATGAAGATGATACACGGCGAGCTTTTCTTGGCCGTCTCGAACAGGTCGCGTACCCGTGATGCTCCAACACCGACGAACATCTCAACAAAATCGGAGCCGCTCATCGAAAGAAACGGCACGCCGGCCTCCCCGGCCACGCAGCGGGCAAGAAGCGTCTTTCCCGTTCCGGGCGGGCCGAGCAGGAGGACGCCCTTGGGTATTTTTCCACCGAGTTTCTTGAATTTGTCGGGATCCTTCAGGAACTCGATGATTTCCTGGAGTTCGGCCTTGGCCTCGTCCACCCCGGCAGCTTCCTTGAACGTATTGCTCGGGCGGTCGATATTCTGAAATTTCGCGCGGCTCTTGGCAAAGGAAAAGATGCCCCGTTGCCCCGCCTGCATCTGCCGGACCATGAAGACCCAGAACAGCACCATGATCAGGAGCCAGGGCACGGTGCTGAGAAGGACGTCTCCCCAGTTGAGTCTCTCGGGCTCAAAGGTGTAGACAAACCCGTGACTGTCCCATTCCTTGAGCATTTCGGAATCGATGAAGGGAAGGTTGACGACGAAAGTAGTAACACCGGGGGTATGCTTCACACCCTGGAGGCTCTCCAGGCTCCCGGGATCATCCACTTCACCGTGCAGCTCGGCTTCGTTGAGCCCGCGTTGCACCACCCGCGCCCGCAACAGGCGCACATCGGTGTCGGCAAGCAGCCTTTTGAACTGGCTGTAGCTGATTTTCGTCTCCTGCATTGTACCGAAACGGTTCACCAACTGCAAGCCGATGATCACCACGGCGAAGATCAGAAACCACATGAGAACGGTGCGCGACGGATCCTTCAGCGGCGGGCGTTTCTTCCCCGAGGAGTCTCCCCCTCGCTGATCGGCCGGTTTGCCCTTGCGGGGCTCTTTCTTGTCGGTCTTCGGACTTGTCATTGATTGTATCTTCTTCTATGTTACCTGTTCTTCGGTGCAAAAATGGAATCAGCTAAAATACATCAATTAGATACGGCCCCGGTTTTGTCCCGGAAAGCCTCCGAAATCCATAATGACCCGACGCCCTCCATCTACAGTTTACATTCGTCGGCACGTGAACATCAATATTTCTTTGCTTTCTTTCCGCACTTTGACCTCATCGGAAATCCTCATCCCGGGAATCCAGATAATGGATTGTTGCCGGTCGTTGCGTGAGACGACACCCGTTGCGTTTCGGGCAAGGAGGTCGATACCGCACTTCTTGAGAAAACGACCGACCCTTACCGGTTTTGACCGGCCAAGGGGAGTGAACGGCTCGTCCGGCACAAGGGGCCGGAAGACAAGGTGCGTGCCGCACTTCCCGGCGTCCATGAACGCCGACCACTCGTTGTCGGGGCGGATATCGGCACGGTCCCGCGCATCCTCAAGCGACGTTTCCAAGGCAAAGTTCGCTTCCGGACAGTAAGTTGTTCCGGGAACGGCAAGCTGTACGTGCTCTTTGAGACGGCGTGTTGCCGTCTCATCCCCGCGAAGAAAGGTGATACGGTTTTTCCTCGGATAAAATCTCCACCCTCCGGGAAGCAGATACGATCGCCCGAAGCAACGGCAATGCCCGAGAACCGACTCCACATGCCGGGAACCGGGCTCTATTCCGTGCTCCCTCATCAGCTCGGCAATTGCCTCAGCGGCGAGGTTGTCGTCTTCGAGCCCCGACGACGCAACCTCGAATACGTATTCCCTGTCCTGTATTACGTTGTTGTTTCTCCATTTATTGAGAATCGGCGCCGTGAGGCGAACAATGTGTGATGCATTGTCCGCAATCGAAGCAACGTGAGGCACAGCCTCCGGTGTGACAGCGGCGAGTATCGGGATGACGTCCCGGCGCAGGCGGTTGCGTGTCAAAGAAACATCTTCGTTGCTGCTGTCTTCACGGTACTGCCACCCGTGCATGCCGAGCCACGCCCGAAGCTCCTCCCTGCCGAGATCCAGAAGCGGACGCACGATACCGTCGTCGCGCCGTCGATGAATACCGACAAGCCCCCTGATACCGGTTCCCCTCATCATGCGCATGAGCACGGTCTCGGCCTGGTCATTCACCGTGTGTCCTGTGGCCGCCAAATCAAACCCATGGTCTCTCATGGTACGCAACAGGAAATCGTAGCGCATGATTCTGGCATTATGCTCGATACCGCCGCCCTTCGCATCAAGCCCCTTCAATCGTGTGCTGTAGCACGCGACTTCCAACGTGTCACACAGGCGGCGCACAAAACGTTCGTCTTCATCGGACGCCGCGCCTCGCAACCCGTGGTTAACGTGAGCAACGGCGAGCTTTCCGAGGGCCAGGGGATCCTTCAGTTTCACGAGCAGGTGAAGGAGTGCGATCGAGTCGGATCCGCCGCTCACCGCGGCAAGGAGTTTGGAACCGGGAGGGATCAACCGTCGGCACGATACCAGCGCGCGGTCGACAGGGTTGTGCTGCTGCATGTCGTAGCGGGCCGGTCGATATGCGGGGCGTTGACAAAGAAAGTAGCAGCGCAGGGATTCGAACCCCGGACACGTGGATTATGATTCCACTGCTCTAACCGACTGAGCTACGCTGCCGTATAACCAAACTCAACAAAATACCTTATGTTGTGTTTGTTGTCAACGGCAGGCAATACCGGCCGGCGAGTCAGGCAAAGAGCCTTGACCGCAGGATTCCGGCTCGCGTCATCCGAAAGCCGGCTGCCGTGCGGAGACATCCCCATCCGTATCGGATGGAAGCGGCGAGACCGATGGAGGATGCTTCACGGAAATATCTGGTCGGACAGCTTACTTCAGCGATCGTGAATCCCTTCCAGAGAATCTGGGCGAGGATCTGGTTGTCGAAGACGAAGCTGTCGGAGTTGCACTCGAACGGCACTTGCAGCAGAAGCTCCCGTGAGAATGCGCGGTAGCCGGTATGGTACTCGGAGAGTTTGGCGCCCATGAGCATGTTTTCCACGAAGGTGAGTGCCCGGTTGGCATAGTATTTCCAGTGAGGCATGCCGCCGCGGAGAGCGTAGCCGCCCAGGATACGGGAGCCCAGTACGCAATGGTACAGTCCGCTACCGATCATGGAGGCCATGGCCGGAATCAACTTCGGGGTGTACTGATAGTCCGGATGGACCATAATCACAATATCGGCGCCTTCGTCGAGAGCCAGGCGATAGCAGGTCTTCTGGTTGGCGCCGTATCCCTTGTTGACCGGGTGGGTATACACCCTGGTCTTCCGCAACGACCCGGCCACCGGCACGGTACGGTCCCGGCTGGCGTCGTCGACTACGATCACCAGATCGACCACGCCCTGGGCAAGGACGTCGCGGTGGGTCTGCGCGAGGGTTTCGGCGGCGTTGTATGCCGGCATGACCACGATGATTTTTTGCTTTCTATACATGTGCTGCCTGCCGGTGATGAGTGCGTGCGGCGACTGCGTGGGATGAAAAATAGTGTTTTTAATGGTTTCCGACACAGCCGCGCGCCTGGTGTGAGACGCGCAGGCCGGAGTGTCCTTTTCAGTCGGTCGGCAGGCCGTGGCCCCGAGGCCGCGGGGCGCCGGACTCAGGCATCAATGTCTCTCGATGGATGCAGGCGCGTGAGAAATTCCTTGACAGGCACGCAGAGTATGCTTTCCCGCAGCAGGCGCTCTTTCCCTCTGTAGAGAAGGATGAGTACGGCTTGCGGGTAGTCGGATTTGAAGCTCTTGAGGGCGCGAAGGTCTTCCGGGCGGACCCGTGGCGTGTTCTTCACCTCCAGGGCGTAGAAGCCATCCTCGCCGTAAAGGATGAAGTCAATCTCCGCTCCGGCGCGTGTGCGCCAGTAGTAGAGATCAAGCGGTTTCCGGGAGTATGCAACCCATGCTCGCAGGTGCTGCAGCACCAGGCCCTCCAGCGCCGCACCTTCGGTATCGCCCTGTGCGTAGAGAGGCCCCGACGGGCGAAGGGAGCGAAACACCCCGACATCGAACAGATACAATTTGGGGTGCGAAACAAGCGCTCTTCCTGATCGTCTGGAAAACACCGGCAGGCGAACGGCCAGAAGCAGATCTTCGAGGATTGCGAGGTATCCTTCGACCGTCCTCCGCTTTACTTCGCATTCTCGCGAAATATTTGCCGCGTTGAGAACGCATCCGTGAGACAGGGCCGCGGATTCCAGGAATCTCGTGAAGTCCCCGACATTTCGCACCAGCCCCTCGGCCATGACCTCTTCTCTGACATACAGGCCGGCGTATGCCGCCAGGGTGTCCCCGGGCTCGTGAGACTCGACCACCACGGGCAGCAGGCCAGTGTCGAGACACTCCTCGAAGTTGAATGCCTCACCCAGCTCGACTGCCATGTACGGGTGCATGGTTCGGAGCACGGCCCTTCCGGCCAGCAGATCCGTCCCGCTTCGCTTGAGTTTTCGTGCACTCGATCCGGTCAACACAAAGGGCACATCGTTGTGTAACTCGATCATCTGATGGACAACCGGGAGCAAGGAAGGCGCCCGTTGGATCTCATCGATTACGACGGGCCCCGGACCGGTATGGGCTTCCACCACATCCGCGAGGCGCTGTGGTCGGGCGGAATAGGTCCTGAAGGCGTCGTCATTGAGAAGGTCTATGAGGAGAGCATCCGGATAGGTCTGTTTCAACCACGTCGATTTTCCGGTCCCGCGCGGACCGAAAAGGAAGTAGCTCTGCGTGGGAGCGCGAAAAAGCCTCTTACGGAACCCCATGGCCACCCCTCATTATGGCATCGCCGCCGCCGTTTTGCGACCCAGTTCGGAATTTGTGGCTCCTAAAATACATGCTGCTCTGCTGCAGTTCAAGCCCGGGGAGTGGATGTTGCCGTTTCCTGTTATCGGCATTTGTCCCCGCGAAGGCGATTACGCCATCAATGAGTCAGTCGTGCTTCCGCGGTGCGACAGAAGCAACGCCGGGTTCCTCGGGTGTGTCGCCGGCAGGATCTGCCGCCGTGGAAGAATCAAGCGGGCAGGGGATGGCGAGGATACGGCGCAGTTGTTCGTAGCGACCGGCGCGATCCGCTATCCGGCGCCTGAGCATATCTTTTCGCCTCTGACGCAAAGCATTTCCGCCAATTGCCCTCTTGAGAAACGGCGTGCCCTTGCGCAAGGAGCTTTCGAATTCCTCTTCGGTCATGGTTTTGGTTTTCTCGAGCCACAATTGAAGTTCGGTTGCCGATGGTCTGAGGCTGTCCTGAAGACCCTGGAGTTGGTTGCAACGCTCCAATGCGGCAAGTGAGAGTGCTCGTACTCTCTGTGCTTCTACGTGATTCGGGATACGGGAGACGGCTTTCCGTGCGTATGCCAGAGCCATTTCGGGATTTCCCAGGCGAAAGTGTATGAGTCCGCGAACGAAGTTGGTTGGGCGATATGATGGCGCCACGGAATCGAGGTGTTCGACTGTTTTCAAGGCATATTCGTATTCGCCGGTTGTTGTTGCCCGGTAAGCCATTTCGTAGAGCGCCGGGGGATTGTGCCGATGGATTGAGAGCGCCGTCAAGAGGGCGTTGTCCGCCTTTTCGCGCAGGCTGTTGTGTTTGATCGCCTTCAGATAGAAGAAATCACTCATGAGCAATTGCGCGAAAAGCCCGAAAACAAGAACGTGGACGAAAACACCCACGAGACCAACACCTCGAAACAATTTTGCGGGAAAGTGCCCGGCGGAACCCTCCCCGCGGTTGCCCCAGAGAAGACCTGCGGTCGACCAGAGCAGCAACGAGGCGGGCAGGTGGCGGGAAGCGACGCTGAAGCTGCTGTGGATCGCCATTAGTGACAATTGCACCACGAGTAAGAACCCGAATAAATTGAAGGGCTTTCGTATTGATGCGATTCCCAGACCAATGGCTCCGAAGAGGAAGAACAAATGAAACAAGCCTCCGACAAGGCCCAGTTCCGCCAGTGTTTCCAGGTAGTCGTTATGCCCGCTGCGAAAGAGTGTAAATGGCTCGATGATGTCGCGGAGCACCTGCGGCCAGTGTGCCACGGAGAGGTGGATGAAGTTCCCCACGCCTCCGCCAAACAATGGGTGCTCAAGAAAGAGACCCGTCTGCGCCTGGAAGATAGCCATTCTCGTTCTTACCGCTCCCCGTGAGAAGCCGTCTGTGAGGAGGGTGGCATACTCACGCAAGATTTGGTCGTTGCAAACAAGCAGGACCCCTGTGACCAGCGCTACACCATATACCGCCAGCCTGGTACCGAGACTCCCACCTTTGCCTTTTGCCCTGGCCGCGGCGTAGACTGTTGCCGCCAATCCTAACGCAACCAGTGCAATGGAACCACGTGATTTTGAAGTGAGCAACCCCGCAAACTGCAAGAGCAAAGCTATCAGCACACCCAGTCGCACACTCCAGGTCGGTGAAGCAGAGACAAGATAGACCGACCACAGAATGCCGGGTATCATGAGGAAACCATAGATGTTGGCGCTGCACGTCAGCCCCGACAGCCCTGCGTTTTTCCCGTAGCCGGTGGCTATGCCGAAGTATTCAAGGAATAGATAGAGGGTACTCAGGAGCCCGACGGCCACAACCGCCAAGGGGAACGTTTTTTGGATGCTCGTGCGGGTAAGAAAGAAATATCCCACAAGAAAGGCCAGTATTCGTATCCAGTAATGAACCAGACCTCTTGTTCCATAGTACGGGTATCCGAGAACATACCAATTAATCAGAGTATATGTCGCGAAGAGCGCAACGGCGAGGAGTGCCGGCCGATTCCATCCTGCTATGCAAACGGGAACACCGGCATGCTCGGCTCTTCTCCGGCGTGCACCCAGGAAAACGCATAAAGGAAGGATAACAAGCGCGACAAGTCTTTTCGGATCCGATAGTTCTCCGGTAATGTTCCAGACGGGCAGCGAGATCAGTGCCAAGCCCCCAGCAAGAAGAACGACGGTTGCTACGTAGTGTCGAGGATCGGTAGCATTTGAATTCACTAGTCTTCTTGTAAGGCGCATTTTCGAACGCGGATCCAAGGAAAAGGCTAGTACCAAGAGATGGAGAATGTTGGAAAGGCAGACCTGCAAAGCGATTGCCGACTATGTCGAGAGCAGAACACAGACGTCTTGTGAACGGTTTCGATTGGATGGTCGGTTGCCGCGCACAGCCCGCAGTAGAAAGACAATGGCCTCTGCCCTATCCGGGCAAAGGCCAGTTCAAGCAAAGCCGTCATATTCCGGACTACATGAAATTAGGGCAGTACCTGCGGACAAGGCCCGTTTGATCTGTGGCGTGGGCTGGATCAGCACCAACCGTCGAAAAACTTGTCCGCAAATATGAACCCCCAGGGAAGTCTCCGATGTTACCCAAGGCCTCGCCCTGATATTGTCCGTCGGTCCCGTTGTCATGGTATGAGAACCATTTGCTTCCGGTCGGCTCAGTGAACACGAGGTCACCGATACTTCCCATCTGACTCGTCTCAGCATGGTAGGCCATCTGCGCACTTTCATACGCCGCCAAGACGGGCGGAACCTCACTCATCTTCGCCTTCGCCGAAGCATCACCAAACTTCGGAATAGCCACGGCCGCCAGGATACCGATAATCACGATGACAACCATCAATTCAATCAGTGTAAAACCCTTGCTCTGCATCAACTTCTTCATGGTGTTCCTCCGTACGTGTTCGGTTTTGGTGTTCCCTTCAGTGTACTGCATGTATCCCTCGAGTCATAACTACCTGGTAAGTTGCAGCCTCCTTTCCCAGACCCGCGGGCCTCGCTGAGGGGAACAGAACTCAGTAGAATACTACAACATTACACCCGAAAAAGTCAAGCACTATTTCAATCTTCGTAATCAAGAACGCCCATTTCGTTCCGGGGCCGAATCTTCATTCGTGCAGCAACTTCCTGTAAGGGGTTGCGGAAGTTCATGTTACCCGCATGCACCACTATGCCGTCATTCGCCTGTCCCCGTGCAATCTCCGCACAATAATTGTGCGGGAGCGGAAAGCCGGGTTCCGCTTTTCCCCGGGTCCGCTTCACTCGTCTTTCCCCCCCTGACACGGCCGTTTCAGTACCACGTAAAGGTGTTCCACCGGGAGCTGTCCGGTGCGAATGTTGACATGAGAAACCATGCTCACCACTTCCCACCCCGCTTTGCCCATCTTCGTAATGTAGTTGTACAAAGTCAAATCGTCCCAGTTGGGTTGCTGTTTGCCGTTGACATAGTGAACTTTCCACGAGATCTCCCGGGGAAGGGCAAAGCCGAACACGCCCTTGCCGTGTTTTTCAGCAACGATGAACTGATGTTCCCAATGTGTCATGGTCGATTCGCTATCCGCCGTGGATTGTTACGCGCGCTGCCCGGCTGTTTGGGTACCGGTAAAAACAAACCGATTGTACCATTCGGCGAAATGGAACGTCAAGGAATAATTGTCCGCTTCGGCTCACTGGAGGCCCCGTCCGAACTCCCCGAGCTTCCGGGCAAGGTACTTTTTGACCTGCGGATTTCCGGTTGTGTGATACATTGACCGCAGAAACGCCAGGGCCTGGCGCTCTTTGCCCGCATCTCTGAGGAACGTTGCCGAGAGACCGGCCACGTACGGTGGTGCCTCTTCATACCGCGCGGCTCGTGCGATATACTCCGCCGCACGTTCGTTATCGTGGAGGTGTTCGTGATAGAACCAGCCGGTATGAAACAGCAGCCGCCAGCGCCGCCGGGGTTCCAGGGCGGAAATGCCCCGCTCCAAAATCACGCGCGCGGCTTCCGGCCGCTTTCCCAGGTCCGGAAGAAGGTGCACCGTGAACTCGTAGGCGGGATAGAATCTCGGATTAAGCTTCGTGACCATATCCAGCATGGTAGCCAGCCACGGGAAACTTTCGTCGGTGACTACATGACTTCCGAAATAAAGCGTTGTCTTGATCCACAGATACCCGGCGAAGGTCGTGTGAAAGCCCAGGAGGAACGGCTTGAGACGGTCGGTTTGGGGAAGGTAGGCCAGGTTTTCGCCGGTCCACGACGTGGCCTCCGAGGTGGTCAGTCTGTGCTGTGTCACGGCGATTGCCGTCATGAGTACCGCGGCAACCAGGAGACAAACAACGGCTCGAACTCGGGAGCTCACGGGCTACACATCCTTGCGGCTGAAAACCAGGGTTGCCAGCAGCAGGAAGAGTGCCGTATACAGCAAGCCGTAGATAACGGCAAGTACCACAAATCCGGGCTCTATCCCGCTGCCGTAAATAACCGGCGCCCGTATGTTGAAGTGCTCGAGGTTGGGCAGTACGTAGTAGACTGCCTTGAGCAGAAGCGCAAAGGCCGGACTGTCCGCCTGGACGTCTTTGATTTGAACGAGGTCGTTATAATGCCCTATGATCCAGAAGGCGATAGTGAATATGGCGGCAAGGGTGGGCGTCGTGAAGACGGAGAAGAGAATCGAAACCGAAACAACGACCGCCAGCTCGACCCAGGCCAGGAACACGGCGGAGAGAAGGGGAAACTCGATCGTCCCGCCCTGGTAGACCAGTACTGCCGAGAAGACGAGGGTCATGATACCGAAGTTGATAAAGAGTGTGACCAGGAGTCCGGTGAACTTGCCGAGAATGAACTGGAAGCGGTTGACGGGCCGTACCAGCACCGTATACAGCGTCTTCTGAGAAATCTCCTTGCCCAGTAAGCCCACCCCGATGAACACGGCAAGGAGCAGTCCGGCGATCGACATGGTTGCCAGACCGAAATCCTCCATCACCTGCACACGGGCAAACACCGACCAGTCGCCGAAGGAGATCGACAAGAGGATGATGCCGAGCGCAAAGAGGAGAATGTTGTAAAGGACCTTGTTGCGGATATTCTCCTTGAAGGTATTGAGTGCTATGATAATGGTTGCATTCATGATCCGGTCGTCCCTTCGCTGCCTCGCACCCCTCCGGGCCCGTACAGCAGCTCTTCGAGGGATTTGCGGAACGGCGAGATTGATTTGCAGTATGCATCACCGGAACAGAGCTGCTTCGTACATGCGGCCGGGTCCGCCTCGGGCGGCACGAACACGTGCAGTTCGCTTTTCGGCCCCGCACGCACCCTGCAGCCCAGTTCTTTGAGGCGTGCGATGACATCCTCACCCACGGATTCGGCCACGATCTCCGTGCCGCCCGTGCCCTTCTCCAGCAGCGAGGCCACGGCGCCGCGATAGGTCAGTCGGCCGTTGGACAACACGATGACGTCCTCGCACAACGACTCAACGTCGTCGAGAATGTGTGAGCTGAAAAAGATGCTTGCCCCCCCCGCGGCAAGCTCCTTGAAGATCTCCCTGAACAGGGCCCGTCCGGGCGGGTCGAGCCCGCTCATCGGCTCATCCATGATGAATGCATCGGGGCTTCCCAGCAATGCGCGGGCAAGGCTGAGTCGCTGCTGCATTCCCTTGGACATTGCGTTGACACGCTTCTTTCGGGCTCGCTCCAGGTTCACCTTGTCGAGCACGCGCGCTATCTCATCGTTGATTTTCGCCGGAGCCTGCTTCCCGAGGCGATACGCGAACGCCAATGCTTCCTCGGCGGTGAGGTGTTCGTAAAAATACGGCTGCTCGGATACATAGGCAACGCCGCGGCGGGCCGCGGGCAGGGAGGTGTCGGTGCCTCGAAGGCGGATTGTTCCGGAAGTCGGACGGACCAGGCCGAGAAGCATCTTTATGGAGGTTGTCTTGCCTGCTCCGTTGGGTCCGACAAATCCCGTGATACACTGTTGTTGAACCGCAAGGGAAAGGTCCACCACCGCGGGAACTTTCCGGGCCGTGAAGCCCTTGCGGTAAATCTTGGTGACGGCGTCGAACTCGATCAGGGGTGTGGGCATAGCTCCTCGCACACCGGATGTTTTCACGCAAGCAAAAATACGTTTGTGAACAAGGGTCGTGAGGTACCGGGCGGATCTCCACCGATAGAGTATTTTAGACGAAGGACATGTCGCGATCCAGGAAAAGAAAACTTCACCGGTGCAAGAACCACCCCCGGACCGTTGCCCGGGGCAAATGTGTTGCATGCGGAGCATGGGTATGCAACGAGTGCGCGGTGCTGCACAACGGGATGTTCCTGTGTGCGGACACCTGTGCCGGCACCTCGAAGCGGCCTCGCAAACCTCGGGAGGAGTCTCCCGGGGCCTCGAAGCCGGTGCGGCCGGCGCCGCGGGGCGCCGGCATCCTCGTGTGGGCATCGGCTACGCTGGCATTATCGGCCCTTGCCTTCGGCCTGCGACAGTCGGGAACGGTGCGTTCGTTGCGCGAGGAAAACGCGCGGCTTCGGATGACGCGCATGGAGCTGATACAGCAGATCAAGCAGGCAAACCGTGAAATTGCCGCGCTGCGTCTGCCGCGGGACACGGTGGAGACCGCGGAGGCGGCACCTCGCTTGAACGAACGATCATCCGGAAACCCCCGGGTCGTTGTACCTGCCCCTCCACCCGCACCGGAAACCGTCGACGGCCTTCCGGTGAGCTTTGACAACGGAGACGTGGACAAGCCGCTTGTCTGCCTGACCTTCGACGGCGGTGCTCACGCCAACGCAGCCCCCGCGATTCTCGACACGCTCAACTCGCGGTCGGTGCACGCAACGATGTTTCTGACCGGGCGATTCATGAGGCGCTACCCCGAGCTGGTACGCCGCATGGTAGATGCAGGGCATGAAATCGGTAACCACACCATGAACCATCCGCGCCTTACGTCCTGGGCCCGGGATCGTACGCACACAACGCTTCCCGATGTGACGCGGGAATTCCTCGGCAGGGAGCTGCGCGGGGCCGAAGAGATTTTCAGCCGGATATCCGGCAGAGACCTTGCGCCGATCTGGAGGGCGCCCTACGGCGAGCGGAACCGGCGCATCTGCATCTGGGCCCGTCGCTGGGGATATCTTCACGTGGGCTGGCGCCAGGGAAGAACCTGGCGGGAAAACCTGGACAGCAACGACTGGGTCCCGGACGAAGAGACGCCGGGGTACCATTCTCCGCGGGAGGTGATGGAGAAGATTATGACATTGGCGGCCGTGGAGCCTCACGGGCTTAACGGGGGAATTGTCCTGATGCATCTCGGCACCGCGCGGGAGGACCCGAAGGAGCAGGTCCACCGAATTCTCGGCAGGCTTATCGACAGGCTTTCGGGGCTTGGGTACCGATTTGTGACGGCAACGACCATGATGAAGGCTTCGGGGGTGCGTGTGGACCGGATTCCGTCGCCGGCCGCGGCCGCGGCTGCAACAACGGGATCCCGGGGGTGAGGCGATGAATCTCGAAGCCGTTCTCTTGAGAATACCGGCAATACTTGTTGCCTTGACGGTTCATGAGTATGCCCACGGATGGATAGCGCTGCGCTGGGGCGATACTACGGCCAGGGACCACGGTCGGCTTACGCTGAATCCTTTCCCGCACCTCGATCCGTTCGGCACACTGATGCTGTTATTCGGACCCTTCGGCTGGGCCAAACCCGTACCCGTGCAACCGGGCAATTTCAAGAATGCCCGCAAGGGAACGATACTTGTCAGCCTGGCGGGGCCGGCAAGCAACGTGGTATGCGCCCTGGTCGCGGGCCTGGTTTTCAGGGTGCTGTTTTCGGGCGGAACACCGGAATGGACCGCCGAAAGCGTCAATGTCCCGATGATGCTGCTGATGCTTATTGAAATCAACCTCGGCATATCCTTCTTCAACCTCCTGCCCATACCGCCTCTGGACGGATCGAAAGTGGTGATGGGCATGCTCAAGCCCCATCAGCTCAGTTCGTATCTTCGTTTCGCCCGTTACCTTCCGATTGTGTTTGTTGTGCTCATCGTAGCCGAATTCTACCTCAAAATCCCCACGATATCGTTGATTCTCAACCCCCTCTACCGGCCCTACCGTGCATTCTGGCTCTCGTTGATGCTTGGGGGGTGAGGAGGTGAATTCCCCGGGCCGGCCTTGCGGTGAAAGAGTGAAGAAACTATTTTGTAACAATGCTGAATTCGGGCCCGTAACTCAGTCGGTTAGAGTAGCGGACTCATAATCCGTATGTCCCAGGTTCGAGTCCTGGTGGGCCCACTTTACTTTTCAAGAAGGGCCGGTCGATAGTCTTGCTTTCAGCGATAGTTTTTCGATTTTTCCGTTACTTTCGGTCACTTCGTCACGATTCATACAGCACTTCCCTGCCGGAAGTGCTTTTTTTGTGCGGTCTTGCGGCTTCCACACCGTATGTTGCCGAGTACATACTTTCCTTGGGGGATACATGGCACAGGATCTGCAAAGTCTGGTAGAACTGCAGGAGCTGGATCTTCGGATTCATGAGTTGGAGCAGTCAAAGATAGAGTTTCCCGAAGAGGTCCAGCAGCTTGAAGCTACGCTCAAAAACGCCCGGGAGGAGTTGGAAGCGATCCACGGGAGGCTGGAGCAAGCGAGTTCCGAGATCGCGGCTACGAGACAGGAAAGCAGCGAGGCGTCGGAAAACCTTGACAAGAGCCAGGAACGCTTGAACACGATAACGACGAACCGTGAGTACGATGCGGTTCATACGGAGATTGATACATGCCGAAGCCGGATCGCCAATGCACAGGTGAAACTGAAAAGCCTTGATGAGGAAACGGGTCGGTTGACGGCGCAGGGAGAGGAGGCGGAGAAGAAACTCGAGGCTCTCAAGGAGGAAAACGAGCCCAAGATTGCCGATCTTAAGGAGAAGATCGCCACGATTGACGGGAAGATTGCCGAAGTTGTGGCTCAGCGAGAAGCTCTTCGCCCGCGTGTGCCCCGGCCGTTCCTCTCGGTCTATGAGTTTATCAGCAAAAAACGGGAAAACCGGCGCGCCTTGAGTATTGTCGACGATAAGCGAATCTGCTCGGTCTGTCACAAAGTGCTCGAGCCGCAAAGAATCAATGAGGCAAAGAAGGCCTCGCGTCTGGTACAGTGTGAGAGCTGCGGCTCCATCCTGCTGTGGGGTGGGAAGAAACCGCGAAAGATATCGGAGGAGAAGCAACCCGTGGAAGCTTCACCGGAGCAGAGCGAAGACGAAGTGGGCTGAGCAAGGACCGAGCTTACAGTCTCCGGCCGCACGTAACGGCATTTCCCCTCAAAAAAAAGCAGACCCGACCACAAGGAATGTGAATCGGGTCTGTGACACCACCTGATCATATTCTATCATTTGTGCAGCCGGGTGGCAAGTAGTTTTTTTGCGGGCCCTTCGAAGCATCCGGGCCGGGACGTATATTCCTTCGGGGTGCTACCCGCATGAAGATCCGGCCCATGCCGCGAGTTGCCGTAATCATCCCGGCATTCAACCGTGCCGCCGTGCTCCCACGGGCCGTGGCGTCGGTCCTGAACCAGGATTATCGGGACTATGAGTTGATCGTGGTTGACGATGCATCCACGGACGACACCGCAGAGCGGATGCGTCGTCTCTCCGGCGGTCACCGACTTGCCTACCATCGGCTTCCACTCCACCGGGGCGTCTCCGCCGCGAGGAATATCGGTGTTTCTCGTACGCGCGCGCCACTGGTGGCATTTCTTGATTCCGACGATTGCTGGGACCTGGACAAGCTTTCCCGGCACCTGGAGTGGATCGACCGACATCCCGCATTTCGCCTCTCTCAGACCCGGGAGCGATGGGTGCGCGCGGGAAGAAGGGTCAACCCGCCGAAAACCCATGAAAAACGTCACGGATGGATTTTCGAGGAAAGCCTCCGTCGATGCATGATAACGCCGTCATCGGTGATTATCCAGCGGAGTCTTTTCGAGGAGGTCGGCGGATTCAACGAATCCCTTCCGGTTTGCGAGGACTACGAGTTGTGGCTGCGAATCACGTGCAGGTATCCCGTGGGCCTTCTTGACCGGTATCTTCTGACCCGCTACGGAGGCAGGGACGATCAGCTTTCGAACAGTTTCATGGGCCTGGATCGATTTCGAATCCGCGGTATTATGGACCTTCTCGGCTCGGGGGTGCTCGATGAGCGCCGGGCTGAATCGGCCCGGAGGTCGCTTCGGGAGAAGGCGCGCATAGTTGGAAACGGCTACCGCAAAAGGGGAAATGATGAGTTCTGGAAACACTACCGGCGGATCGGCGAGCGCTACGCCGCCGCGAGAACATGATCTTCGGTTGGAATACCTGCACACTGATGAGATTGAATGGCTGACGGAGCTTGTGGATCAGCAGGAGCCGGAGGAGGATGCCGGCATGAGCGACCCGGTCGTTCCTTTGATGGTGTGTCCCGTGCGCACGGGCGGGCGCCTGTTGCTTGATGGGTACAAGAGGCTGCGGTACCTGTCCCGCGGAGGAATGTCGGAAATCCCCTGCTGTGTTATTCGGTCGCCGCTGGAGCGGGTGAATGCGGGTGTGCTGAGAATACGGCTCAACGCCGGAAGGGCCTTGAGCCTTGCGGAACAGACGTTGTTCCTGGGGTTTCTGTGCCGCCGGGTCGGTCCGCGGGAGTACCTTCGGGAGGCCGGCAGACTCGGTCTGAATCGCAAGGCGGCCCAGCGCTGGAGAAGAGCCCTGGGCGGCGGAGGGCGGCTCGTCTCGGCTCTGGGCAAGGGCGTGCTGAGTCCGGAGACGGCGGCATATCTGGCCGCGCTCGGCCCCACCGATCGCGATGCTCTGGTCGGCCTCTTCGAAGCGGTCCATTTTTCCCACCAGGCTCAACGGGAGCTGGTCGAATGGATTCCGGAAGCAGCGTTCTCGGCCGGCAGCGACGTACAATCGTTGCTGGAGTCCGACGAGATGGTCAAGATAGTTGAAAATCGCCGGATCAATCTTCCTCAGAAAGCGGAGCGGATCAGGGAGTACGTGAGGGCGCTTCGATTTCCCCGCTACCAGGAAGCCCGGAAGCGATGGCGGGGCCTGACGCGGGAGATTGCGGGGGCAGGCAATCACGTGACATTCTCGCCCAGTCCCGGCTTTGAAAAGGACCGGGTGGAGGTTCGACTGTCCTTTCGCGACCCGCGCGATGCGGTGGGCGTGTGCGGGAGGCTTGCCGCCGTTCCGGCCGAGACGTGGGAGCGATTGATGTATCCGTTTGAATAGCGATTGTCTCAGAAATCATTTTAGTTACCCCTTGCGGTCGATGCCGATCGGGGGGGGCGGACTTCTCCCGGGCGGGGCTATGAAAAAAATCTGGGAATACCTGGTCGATCACGGGATGACGGTGATGTTGAGTGGATTTGTCGTGGCCGTCGCGGGACTGCTTGCGTTCGCCATCCGCTTCAGATACTACGGCGGCTGGATCAGGACGCTCTCTATTGTGGTGGTCATCGCCGGATTCGTGCTCTACGTCCTGGGGCGCGTGCTGTTTGTTCTTCAGCGGCGCGGCGGGCGCAGAGGAAGGAGCGCGCCGGAGGAAGACCTAAAATCGTGAAACTGCACGAACTACTCCCCAGGAACGCAATCCTCCTGGGATTCAATCCAGCCGACAAGGCCGATGCCCTTTCCCAGATGGGAAAGTACATGGCTTCGCTTTACGATTTGGGGGCGCCCGACCCCATCGTCGAACGGCTGCTTCAGCGGGAAAGTGAAATGTCGACCGGGATCGGATTCGGCATTGCCATTCCGCATGCGAGGGTCGATGGAATCGACCGTTTGTATATGGTTGCGGCCAGGACCGTTGATGCGCTGGAATTCGACGCCATTGACGGACAGCCGGTACACCTGATTTTCATGCTGCTCACGCCGACCAATACCGCCTCCGATCACAGCCGCATACTTGCAACGCTGTCGAAGATAATGTCGTATGAAGAGGTCCGGACGAGTCTCCAGACCAGTGAGACCGCGGAGCGGTTTCTCGACGTCCTGATCAATGGGGAGGACAAATATGTCCCGTGAGGGAGATCCGCCCCTGGTTGAAGTAGCATGCCGCGAGGATGTGGCGATCGTGCGATTCCCGTCGAAGATGTTCCAGAGGGCGGAAACCGAGGCATTACAAGGGAAAATGGAAGAGCTTTTCCTCCGGGGTGTCACAACCTTCATCTTCGACCTGGGGGACTGCCTCTACATCTCCAGTGAAGGCCTGGGGACGACGGCTCGATACTGGAAATTCTGCCGCGACCGGCACAAAGGAAGAATGGCCGTGGTCATGGGAGAGAATACCGACCCCGAAGTGCAGAACCTCTTCGAGATTATCGGTCTTGCCGCGGTGATCGGCAGCGCCGTGCGACCGACGGTTGACGATGCGTTGAAATATCTCAAGACCTTTTCGTAGAAGTTTCGTTTCAGGTTTGCGCCCCCTGGCTTTTCCGGGCAGATCGTTCCGACGTGTGTGTTCCCGGGAAAGCTCTCACGCCTGCGGCAATCGTCGGTTGTTTCTGCAGTGCGCGTGTTGTATATTCTTTAGTTGCCACAAGCAAATATTGCTGCAGGCAAACACCATGGGGTTCCGCAGTGGCTCAGAACGTTTGGCTTGTTGATACGGTATTGGATGTCGGCAGGGAGTGCCTGCTGCAAATGCAATCCCTGTCGGCGGCAGCGGATATCTCGCACAGGGATTTTGTTGTGGTTGATTTGATGGAAACGGGACGGAAGTATTCCTGCAACGAGTTATCAGGTGCAATGGGGTTGTCCGTTTCGCGCGGCAGCAGGGTTGTTGACCGTCTGGTGCACAAGGGCTATGTGAAGCGGCGGGCAAATCCGGTCGACAGAAGGGCCGTGGAAGTGTTTCTGTCGCGAAAGGGCATACGCCTGAAGGAAAACATCCGGAAGCTGAAGATGGAATGCGAACAGAGAATCCTCGGTAGTATCAACACATCGGATATTCCCACGGTACGAAAAGGGATGGAGACATTGCGGCAATCGCTGCGAAGGGAAAGGTGAAACCGACTCGCCCGAAGCCGGGGGGGCCGGGGGTAGTAAACCATTACTATGTGAGGATGACGGTAATGTACGGTGTAGATGAATGGAAATGCGCTGGATGTGGTCTCTGTGTCGGTGCGTGTCGCCATGACGCAATTGCACTGGTTGAGGGCAAGGCGCGCATTGACCCGCGGAGGTGCGTCGGTTGCGGAGCGTGTGCGCAGGTGTGCCCGCAAGGGGCCGTGCGCCCCGCCGACCTTGCCACGGGACGGAGCGCTGATGTTCCCGGTGGTGGGATGACCGCTTCAGGATGGAGCATCCCGGGTGGTGGAGCGGGAAGTGGCGCAGGCCGCGGGCTTGGAAGGGGAAGAGGGAGAGGCTTGGGTAGAGGCCCCCGCGACGGCAGGGGCGGCGGGAGAGGCGGTGGCGGCCGTCGGCGGTAGTCCGTGACACCGTCGCTTGCCCGGGAACGTAGTCGCAGCATGTGGCGTGTGGCAGGTGCGATCCGTACGGCCGGCACGTCAGGATTCTCGGAATGAGTAGTACGTTTTGGCAATGCACCAGGGACACGTGGATTCTAACCTGCAACGGGTATGAAGGGAGGATGTATGGGTGCGGTAGTGGAGGTGACCGATCAGACGTTTGAGGAAGAGGTGCTGAATTCCGAAAAGCCTACCGAGGTTGATTTCTGGGCACCGTGGTGCGGACCATGCCGGATGGTCGGGCCGGTATATGACAAACTGGCGCAGCACTACGACACATTCAAGTTCTGCAAGATCAACGTGGATGAGAGCACGGAGGTCGCTCAGCGCTACGGCATACAGAGTATTCCCATGCAGATGTTTTTTGCCGACGGGGAGAGGGTAGATGAGATACTGGGCGCTGCGCCGGAGGCGACAATCAAGGCAAAGGTCGAGGAAGTCCTGGCGAAACATCCCTCGGATACCAGAGGAAGGCTCAAGAGCATTCTCTCATCGTGGACCAAGCACAACAGCAGCAGTGCGGAGAAGTTCCACAAATGGGAAGAACGAGCTGAAGACATGAAAACCGATGCATCGTACAACAGCACTGTCATGGCGGTGCGGGAAATGGAAGAAGCAAGCCGGAAGCTGTCACAGCTTATCGGGGAATTGTGACAACGCGCGCGACAGAGAGCATGGATGGGTGCGAGAGTTACGGACTTCTCCTCAACAGGGACAGGGAATGAAACGCTGCTTTGAGTTCAGAGCAATCGGCGTAATCAGGACGCCTTATGTTGACCAGGCTCCGTATCAACCTGTAGTCGAGGATGAGGGGGATTTCCGCGTGGTTGTTGATGAGGAATACCGCACCGGACTTCGTGACCTCAAGACCTTTCGGTATATGTATGTATTGTATTTCATCGACCGGCTGCACAGGGCTCCCGCCATGATTGAAACCCCTGCGTGGACAGACGGTACGACCGTCGGGCTGTTCGCAAGTAGATCGCCCGCCCGCCCAAACCCAATAGGCATCAGCGTGGTTCGCATACTGGCAATAGCCGGCAATGAGATTGCTACATCGGGGTTGGATGTTTTTGACGGCACGCCGTTACTGGATATCAAACCTTACGTGAAGGATCTTGACTCCAAGAGCGATGCCGACTACGGTTGGATTGATCGATTGAAAGGCAACAGGGAGCACATGCTCCTGCACATTCGAGGAATTCCCCATTGATACTGTGAGGGAAAGATGGAGGGGTGGGGAAAATGGAACAATCATTGCCCGAAGTCCGGACAGTGGATGAGCTGGAGGGGCTGATTGAGAAGCACCGGTCTTTTCTGGCCGTGCTTTTTTATACGGACTCTTCGCGCAAAAGCACACAGGCGGCACTCCTGCTGACCGAGATCAAGAAAGACAAGCTGGACACCGCTGTTGCCGCCGTGAATGCATCCAGGACACGGGACATCCATCCGCGTTTCGGATTCGGATATTCTTGCAAAGTATGTAGAGGCCGATGAGATCTGAATCGCGAACCGGTCCTTACAACGGCCTTTGACTAGGAGAGCCGGCAAGCTTGAAACACTCACCGAAGGGGGCAGACCGGGTGAAGGAACGAATCATCGTTATTGGCTCCGGGCCTGCCGGGTTGACGGCTGCGATTTACGGTGCGAGAGCAAACCTTGTGCCGTTGGTGATAGAGGGTTTTCAGGCCGGTGGATCGCCCGGGGGGCAATTGACTACAACGGGAAAAGTAGAGAATTTTCCCGGCTTTCCCGATGGTATCGGTGGGCAGGAGCTTATGAGCAACGTGCGTTTGCAGGCGGAACGGCTCGGGGCGCGGTACGTTAGCGAGGATGTGGAAAGCGTGAATCTGGCGACCTCTCCCTTCTCAGTGAAGACCATGTCCGGTACGGAGCTGTTTGCCGAATCCCTTATTATTGCCTCCGGCGCGACCGCCCGGAGACTCCCGTTGGACTCGGAGAGGCGTCTCTGGGGTAGAGGGGTATCCGCTTGTGCCGTGTGTGACGGCGCCTTGCCGCTTTTTCGCAACAAACCGCTGGCGGTGATTGGTGGAGGGGACTCGGCACTGGAAGAAGCACTCCATCTTACGCAGTTTGGAAGCAAGGTCTACATTGTGCATCGGCGCAATGAACTTCGCGCGAGCCGTGTCCTGCAAAGCCGGGCGATGGACAATCCAAAGATAGAAGTTGTGTGGAACAAAGTAGTCGATTCGTTCCTGGGAGAGCAGGCGCTCTCGGGCCTTCGTGTCAAGGACACGAATACCGGCGATGTGGTGGAACTTGCAGTTGCCGGGGCGTTCGAAGCTATCGGGCACAGACCCAATACCGGTTTTTTGCATGGGCAGCTCAAAACCGATCGGGAAGGATACGTGGTCACGGCGCCGGGGCGAACGGCCACTTCCGTTGACGGAGTATTCGCCGCCGGAGATATCCAGGATCCACATTACCGCCAGGCCGCTACGGCTGTCGGCAGCGGGTGCATGGCCGCGATTGAATGCGAACAGTGGCTCCTTAACGCTGAGCACACAAGGGGCGGCAGCACGCGGTAGGTACCAGGGTGAACGTAGCGGCGGGAGATGCGTTACCTCAACGCGAATCCGCCCTGTACAGCGGCACAACGTGACGAGTCCGGAGCCCGCAATCTCCGGTGTGTTCCGATGCAGACTTCTTCTTTACTCGTAACCGACGTTGGCCGATGCTTCTTGCATCAGCGAGGCGTGTGGAGCAATCTCATCAGCATTTCCGCACATACCGTTTTCCTGTCGTCTGGTGACACCCCTCAATAATTGGCTGTATATGAAAAACCAACGCCCACAGCACGGGGTTGCGTGGCTGCAACAAGGGAAGAGGCGGGTGTCTTGTTTGTGCAACACAAAAATGTTGTGTGAGGTGGCTGACAGTTGTCTCCAGTCAGAGATGGGATGGAGGTGTGCTGGTGTGCCCCCGGTTGATAAAGGATTCGGCTCTGGTTGAGAAGGCGAGTCTTTGTCTGCCCGTCTGCGCACGATTTTTGCTTGGGTCGGTACTTGGCATGATTATTGGGGGGCGAATGTCGCTGTAGGCTGAGTGCAGAAATTCCAAAACAAATGGTCTTTGTTGCGTTGTCGCAGAGGGATGAAAGGAGAGCCAAATGGTGGTAACGGTAGCGAGTGGAAAAGGAGGAACCGGGAAGACGACGGTTGCCGTGAATCTTGCCTATGCACTTGCCGGCCGGGGAAGGAAGGTACGTCTGCTGGATTGTGATGTTGAAGAGCCGAATGACCATCTCTTTGTGGGACCGGACTTTGTCCAGCGCAAGGAGGTCAACGTTCTGAAACCGGTTCTGGACGCGGGCACATGTACGGGTTGCGGCGCGTGTGCCGAGGCGTGTAACTACAACGCGATTGCCGTGGTCAAGGGCAATGTTCTGCTTTTCAACGAGTTGTGCCATTCGTGCGGCGTCTGTTCGTATGTGTGTCCTGAAAACGCTTTGCATGAGGAACAATCAGCAATTGGTATCGTTGAGCAAACCAGACCGGATGACGAGGTTTTCTTTGCCCACGGAAAACTCAATATTGGTGAGACCCTCGCGCCCTCGGTGGTAGAGGCCGTGAAAGAGCTGGTGCAGCCGGAGGCCGTCAACATTATCGACGCATCACCGGGAACGGCGTGTCCGGTTGTGAAAGCTTTGGAGGGGGCCGATGTCGCCGTGTTGGTTACGGAGCCGACACCCTTTGGTTTGAACGACCTGAAGCTTGCCGCGGCCATGACCGTGAAGATGGGAATCCCTACAGGTATTGTGGTGAACCGATCCGGCGGAGAAGACAGGATCATCCAGCAGTACTGCGCTGAGACAGGTATCGAAATCCTGGGCCGAATTCCTTTCAAGCGAGCCTATGCGGAAACGTATTCGGATGGTGAGATACTGGTGAAACACCATGATGAGGTGGCAGGCAATCTCCTGGAGATATTTGATCGGGTGGAAGCTCTTCGGGGCACGTCCGTTCCCGCCGTGCCCGCGGTGGAGGAGTTTACCGCGGACTCGGGCACGGAAAAGATGCCGGAAAAGGCCGGTCCGGGTGCCCGTGATGAGATTGTCGTGATCAGCGGGAAAGGTGGTACGGGGAAGACCACGCTGACCGCGTGTTTTGCCCAGCTTTTCGAAAACCATGTGCTGGCCGACAACGATGTGGATGCGGCGGACATGCATTTGCTGTTCTCGCCCACAGTGCGAGAGGTGCACCCGTTCGTCGGGGGTTACAAGGCTGCCGTCAATTCTTCTCGCTGCATTGCATGCGGGAAATGCGCCGAGGCTTGTCATTTCGATGCGATTCGGTGCGACGGGCCGGGAAACGGAATGGTGGGTACCACCTATCGCATCGAGGATGTCGCCTGTGAAGGCTGCGGCTTATGTCCCCGTGTTTGTCCCGTGGGGGCTATCAGTGCCGAGAAAGCCGTCACCGGGAACTGGTACGACTCCTGGAGCGTTTGCGGTCCGATGGCGCACGCCCGGCTGGGAATTGCGGAGGAGAACTCCGGGAGGCTTGTCACGCAGGTGCGCAGCCACGCAGCCGAACAGGCTCGACGGCACGGGATGGAAACAATCCTCGGTGACGGCCCGCCCGGTACCGGCTGTCCCGTCATTGCCTCGGTCTCCGGCACCGATCTGGTGATTATCGTAACGGAACCGACGGTCTCGGGCGTTCATGATATGGAACGCGTACTTGACCTCGCGAGTCATTTCGGCATACGGTCCCTGGTGATTGTGAACAAAGCCGATCTCAACCGCAAGCAGGCGGCACGAATCGAGACCATTGCCGCGGCAAGCGGTTCCCGGGTTATCGGGGAAATTCCTTTTGACCCAGCCGTCAATGATTCGCTGATGGCCGGAAAAACCGTGCTTGACTACGGAGCGGGCCCGGCCGCCGAAGCTGTCGAGGCGGCGTGGCGGGAGTTGAAAAAGGAATTGCGCCACCGTAAGGACGGATCGCGTACCGAAAAGAGCACTCCCGCCGCGAGCGAATGATCGCGGCAATCGCCGCAGTACGGCAACGTTTCTGTTGAAGAGCACGGGGTTGTTCGGACGCCGGTGGCGAGTGGTCGCGCGCAGGGCCCGTTGTAACACATGCGCACCGGGCACATCTACATCAAGGGTCGCCGATACCCGGAGCCATTACAGAGTGCACCAGTATCGCGGTCCTGAGCGCTTCCTCGTCGGGAACAAATCCGGCGCTGTGTATTCCCGGCACGTTTGCATTGCGTCCTTTCCGTACACCAAGATGCAGATACGAACCGGGGCATTTCTTGAGGTAATAGGCGAAGTCTTCAGCAAACATCGAGGGTTGAGCACGATCGACTACTCGGCGGGGGCCGAGGTATCGCACAAGCCGTTCTTTTGCACGATCCGCGGCGCCGGGGTCGTTGTAGCCGGGAGGATACGATTCTTGAAAGGACAGCTCGACGCGGGCTCGGAAAGACGTTGCCAGGGCACGGCACACCTCGCGCACACGCCTGCGTATCATGGCCTGGATATCGTTGGAGAAGGTGCGTATCGTTCCCTGGAACGTCGCTTCGTCGGGGATGATATTTCGTTTCGTGCCCGAGTGGAACGTTCCGACGGTAAGGACGGCGGGCTCGAACGGAGGGCATTCCCTGCTGATGAGCCGTTGGAGTTCCATTACCATTGAAGAGGCGCACACGATAGGGTCGACGGTCTTTTCGGGCATCGCCCCGTGCCCGCCTTTTCCTTTCACGGTTACATCGAAGGTCAGCACCCCCGAACAGTCTTCTCCCGCCCTGATCCCGACCTGTCCGGTTCGGTGGTCGGTGCTTACATGAAGGCCGTATACCGCGTCGGCATCGCGAGGGAACGCCCCCTCGGCAATCATCTTCACGGCCCCTCCGGGTTCGACTTCCTCCGACGGCTGGAAGAGAAACACGACCGATCCTTTCAACTTCCGGCGCAGAGAATGAATTACGGCGGCGGCGCCGAGAAGGGCCGCGGTGTGCATGTCGTGTCCGCACGCGTGCATGACTCCCGGAACGGTGGAACGGTAGGAAAGCTCGTTTCGTTCCTGGACGGGCAGGGCGTCGATGTCGGCTCTCAGCACAACCGTTGGGCCGCCGGCGTTGCTCACCGTTGCGGCAACGCCGGTCTTGTCCACGAAATACCGAGGTTTGAGCCCGAAGTGCTGCAAGGTATGGAATACGAGTCGGGCAGTTTGTTGCTCGTGGCCGGAGAGTTCCGGGTGAGCATGAATCCGTCGTCGGATCCGCACGACGTCGTCGTAGTGTACGTCGATTGCCTGTCTCAGCTCTTGCGGAGACACACCGGTGAAGGGCGGGGTTGATGAGGCATTGGTCATAGAGGTGCTCGGTGGCGGTGGATCTGTGTGCGTCAACCGACCGCGGCCATTTTCCGCTCGCGTTTCCTGAAGAATTTCACGAGTGGCTCAACATAGTCCTGTGACGTGTCGATACGAATTTCATCGATTCCAATGGAGCGGAACAACTGAGTCAGGTTCTGCCGGCGAGCGGCGATATGGCGCTCGTAGGCGCGTCTCAGTGCCGCATTCCCGGCATCCACCACTATCGTCCTGCCGCTCTCGGCATCCTCAAGATCGATCAAACCCACCGGGGGCAGCCGGCATTCCCGGGCATCAACCATCCTGACCGCAATCATGTCGTGACGCTTTGCGGCGACCCGGAGGGGATCCGCGAACCCATCGTCGAGAAAATCCGAGACCAGAAACACCACGGCCTTTTTCCGCTGTACCTTGGTAAGGAACCGCACGGCTTCGTTGATCCGTGTTCCGCTCTTGCGGGGTCTGAAGTACAACAGCTCTCTAATGACTCTCAGCACGTGGTTCTTTCCCTTCTTCGGCGGCACGTATTTCTCGACTTCGGAGGTGAAGATCACCAGTCCGACCCGGTCGTTGTTCCGGATTGCCGAAAACGCGAGCAGTGCGCAGAGTTCAACGGCGACCTCGGTCTTGAGCCGTTCGGCGGAGCCGAATTCCCCGGACGCCGAGGCATCGACAAGCAGCATCACGGTCAGCTCGCGCTCCTCCACGTGCTTTTTGACATACGGATCCCCCATGCGGGCGGTGACGTTCCAGTCGATCGTGCGCACGTCGTCTCCCTCCACATACGCCCGCACTTCGGAGAACTCCATACCTCGTCCCCGAAAAACGCTGTGGTATCCGCCCGACAGAATGGAATCAACCACCCGTTGCGTCTTGATTTCGATCTGACGGACTTTACGAAGGACTTCTTTGGGTATCATTGTGCCTCGAAACGTAGTTCGGCGAGCAGCTCGGACATGGTTTCCAGTTGTTTCAAGCGTCCGCGGAGCATGAAATGCAAAACAATCATGGAGACAAGATTGCCCAGCAGGACTATGGCGCCCGCCATGATCCAGAAGAAATGGCGCCGCATTTGTTCGCGTTGGCTTGCGTGCCGCTGCTCTTCGGCGACGTGCCGCCGGTGGCGTTGCTTGATGGCCGAGACGGTGGCGGAATCTCCTCTGCCGGTGGTCGGAAGTTCATGGTCCCTCTGGAAAGCGGTGTACAGATCCGAGAGCCCATCTCCTTCATACCCGAGGATCTTCAGCGTTGAAGTCATTTCGGCACGCATGAGTTGACGCTGCGTGCGCGCTACCTCTCGAAACTCTTCTCCGCTGGAAAACGATCGTCCGAAGGGATATTGCTCGGCCAGGCGTGTGTAGAACTCAATGGCCTTCTCGTAGTTGTTTCTCTTCTGGTGGTGAAAAGCAACCTCAAACAACGCGTCGTCGGCCACTTCGCTTTCCGGATAGGTGTTGAGTATCTTCTGCATCACGAACAGCATTCTCTCGTGCTTGCCGAGCCGGCGCAGGGATTTGCCGACCCACAGGGCATAACGGGGGTCGGGGTCGACCGAATCCGCATACGTGAAGTTTTTCAGTGCATTGCGATAGTCTCCATTCCTGAAGTATTTCAGTCCCGAGGTGAAATACTCCCGCGGCGGGTCCTTGCGCCTGCCGGCATGGATGTCTCCGAACTTAGAAGACGACCGACGGGGTGGTTGGGCTTCGGGCGCGGCCGGTTTCGGCTCCGTGACGGGCCGGGTCTTTTCGCGTTTCCGCTTTCGGTATTCCTCTTTGTCGACAAGGATGATTCCCCGCTCCTCATCATAGACAAGTGTCTTCTCGGCGCGGGCTATACCCGGCCCCGACGGTGCGGAAAGCAGAACAAGTGCGACAAGCCCGAGCTGAGGGATCGAACAGTTCATGGCCGGCTTTCGGTCGGACACCGACGGTTGAGATCAGGGGACCTCGACACCGTCGAATATCTTCCGGATAATATCTTCGGATGTAATGTTTTCCGCTTCGGCCTCGTAGGTAAGGATGATGCGGTGACGAAGCACATCCATACCCATTGACTTCACGTCTTCCGGCGTTACGTAGCCGCGTCCCCGCAGGAAGGCGTGAGCCCTGGCGGTTCGACAGAGAAACAGCGTTGCCCGCGGCGAGGCTCCGTACTGGATGAGGTCTTCCAGTTCGCGCATTCCGGCACGCGCCGGCTCCCGCGTAGCGTAGACGAGACTTACGATGTATTCTTCAACTTTGGGGTCCATGTAGATTTCGTTGACCACATCGCAGGCGGACTGTATTCTATCCACGGTTACGACTCGTGAGACATCCGGCTCCCGGCCCGCACCCATGCGCTGAAGAATGTGCCGTTCCTCTTCGCGCGAGGGGTAAACAATTTTGAGCTTGAGCATGAACCGGTCCACCTGAGCCTCCGGGAGCGGATAGGTGCCTTCCTGTTCAATGGGGTTCTGCGTCGCGAGCACCAGAAACGGATGGGGTAAATCGTAGGTAGTGTCGCCGATGGTGACTTGTCGTTCCTGCATTGCCTCAAGCAGAGCGCTCTGGACTTTCGCCGGAGCCCTGTTGATCTCGTCGGCAAGTATAATATTGGCAAAAATCGGGCCCTTCTTGGGTACAAATTCCCCTGTCTTGCGGTTGTACACCATGGTGCCCACCAAGTCGGCCGGGAGGAGGTCCGGCGTGAACTGGAGGCGATGAAACGGGGTGTCTATTGCCCGGGCAAGGGTGGAGACGGCCAGGGTTTTGGCAAGCCCCGGCACTCCTTCAAGCAGGATATGACCCCGGGTAAGCAAGCCGATCAGAAGACGCTCAAGCATTGCCTCCTGACCCACGATTACCTTTGCCATTTCGGCTCTCAGCTCCTTCACAAAGGAACTCTGCCCCGCTATTTTTTCGTTGAGCGCGTTGATATCCACGGTCATGGCACCATCCTTTTCTTTGCCCGGTGGGCGTATCCCCGATGAGGTCAATACGTATTTTACCTTGCAGGCAGCCGGCTGTCGACCGGCGCCGGACAAGAAAAATACGCCATCCCGCACCGCCAAGGCAATATGGTCGTACCGGTGGCGGAGTCCGTTGGAAGGAAGACGGTTGCCTTCGGGTTGCATGAATGATACTATTAGTGAAGATTATTCAGCTTCTTCTTCTTTTCTTTGTTGTTCGCGGCGTACTGTCGCTGCTTTCTTCCAAGCCGGACAGGAAAACGGAAAAGGAGAAAAAGCAGAAGCGTTACGACACGCGGGGCAAGAGTGTGTCCGATGCCGACTTCGAAGAGGTTGAGTAGGCCGCGCGCCCGCGCGGGCCGGCGTACGATCCCGAAGGGAAGGAGAGTATCATGGAGCTTTCTGTAAAAGATGTCGGAGAGTTCAAGATCGTGAAAGTTTCGGCAAGGGTCGACTGGGAAAGCGCACGTCTTCTGGACAAGGAGATACATCAGATCGTTGAGGAGGGGTTTTGTCATATTGCGTTCGATCTCAATGAGGTAACCTTCATTTGCAGCGGTGGAATCGGGGCGCTGGTATACAACTTGAATAAAGTTAAGAAGATGGGCGGGGCGATCTATGTGATATCTTCGAACGAATACGTGAACTACATTTTCGAAACGTTGAAGTTCGACATTGTGTTTGACGGCTATCTTTTCGATTCCTACGAGAGTTTCTCCGAACAAGTCATTCAACGGCGGGAGTCGGTCAAGAAGTGAGGTCCCTCCCCCCGCTTGCGTTCAGTCCGATTTTCAAAGAAAAAGTCTGGGGTGGGAGGAAGCTTGGGGCGGTGCTCGGCAAGCGGTTGCCTCCGGATGTGTCGGTGGGTGAGTCGTGGGAGATTTCCGGCTACGGTGACGACATTTCTACGGCAACGAGCCCGGAGGTAGCGGGATGCGGACTTGACAGGCTCGTGGAACAGTGGGGGGAGACGCTGGTGGGCGCCGGGTCCGCTCGAGCAGAGTTCCCGCTGCTGGTAAAGTTCATCGATGCGGCGGACCGCCTCTCCGTTCAGGTGCATCCCGACGATGCTCAGGCACGACGGCACGGATGGGGGAATTTCGGCAAGACGGAATGCTGGTATGTGGTGGATGCCGAACCGGGGGCGGAGATCATCGTGGGGTTCACCCGCCCGGTGGAGCCCACCGAGGTCGAGGGTCACATCCGGGCCGGGACGCTTGAGCAGCTTCTGAATACCATACCCGTTCGCCCCGGTGACGTCCTGCTTATTCCGGGAGGCACGGTGCATGCAATCCTTGGCGGGACATTGCTCTACGAACTCCAGGAAACCTCGGACACCACGCTGCGGTTTTACGATTGGGGACGGAACGACCCGGCCCGGCCGCTCCACATACGAGACAGTCTTCAGGTAGCCGATTTGTCCATGCGGCCCGCCCCCGTAGTCCGGCCGGTAGTCTTGTCTTCCGGAAGGGGCGCTACCTGCCGCCTGCGGGTTGCATGCCGCCATTTTGCGCTCTCGGAGTGGGATGTGGAACAAGGGGCACGAGCGGCGTTGCCGCCGCGACGGTCGTTTCAGGTGCTGACCGTGCTGCGTGGAACGGCGCAGGTTGAGGCAGATTCAGGATCTGCTTGCGCCGGTATTGGAGATTCGATCCTACTGCCCGCCTCCGCCGGTGAGATTCGAGTCCGCGGAGAAACAGGCACCCGGTTTTTGCGGGCCTGGGTGCCCGAGCTTGCTTCCGAAATTGCGGGAGCACTTCGGGAACGGGGTGTGCCGCGGGAACGTATCGTTCAACTGGGCGGAAACTTCCCCGTCAATGACCTTACAGCCTGCATCGGCTGATCCCTCCGTCGGTCCCGGGGTATGGACAAGCGGGGCTGCAACTACTCAGGTACCTGAGTAGCTGCGCGGGGCCAATGCTTGACCCCGGGCAGACAGGAGCGCTACTTCGTTGCGGTCGGCTGAGTATCGGGGTGCAGCAGTCGTTGTATCTCGGGGCTGTCGACGTTTTCCGGAGTAATCAACTCCACGCCGGTGTCGATCCGCTCCTTGATTTCTTCCCCCGTGAGCACCGCATGCGCGGTCTTCACCCCGAGATAGCCCATGCGAAAGGGCTTCTGAACCACCAGGCCGTGGATTTCTTTCGCGCGAAGGGCCTTGAGCAGGGGGTCGCTGGAATCGAATCCGACGAAGCTGATCGAACCTGCTTTGCCGGCGGTCTGGAGCGCTCGGAGCATGCCGAATGTTGTCGACTCATTGGGGCAGAACACTCCGTCGACCTCTTCGTACTTGTTGAGAAGATTCTGTCCGGCCTGGAGGGCCGACTCCGCGGTGACACCTCCGTACTGGTCGGTTGAGACCAGAACCGCCTCGGGCGAAAATTCCCTGATACCGTCGAGAAACCCCTCCTCTCGTTTCATGGTACTGGACGACCCTTCGGCATAGCGCATCAGGAGTATGTTTCCCGTCCGCTCCAGCAGTTCCGAGAGGTGCTTCGCGGCAAGTTTTCCACCTTCGTAGTTGTCGGTGGCCACAAAACAGGCTCGCTTTTCGCTGTCAAGATCCGAGTCGATGATTACGACGGGGATTTCTCTTTCTACCGCTGCTTCGACCGGCCTGACAAGCGCGTTCTTGTCGAGCGGGGCGAGCACGATAGCGTCGATGCCCCTGCTGATGAAGTTCTGGACAACCTGGATCTGCATGCCGCGGTCATCCTCCTTCTGAGGGCCCTGCCAGATGATATCGACATCACACTCCTCCGCGGCTTTCTTCGCGCCGGCATGGACCGATTTCCAGAACACGTGGGTCGTTCCTTTGGGAATTACGGCGATGGTGGTACGCTTTTCCCTGCCGCAGAACAGCCCCCCGGCGACAACGAACAGCAGTGTCGAAAAATGTAACGTGTTCTTGAGCATACACGCGCCCCCTGTGAGAGAAAGTGACAGGAATCCATTTCCCCGTGATGACCCGAAGACACAGCGCAGACGGCAGCGTCCCCCTCCCCGATTGGCAAACGCCTCAAAATACAATATCTTCGTCGGTTCGTGACATGCTCGGGCGGGGAACCCGAAGCGCAAGCCGGTCGTGCTTACCCTGACCCACCGAGGAGCAGTTTTCCGGAGGCCGGGAGTGGTTCACCCCGGGGAGAACGCGCCTTAGCTCATGTCAAGCATTTTCCGGAGAGCGCCGAGGGCTTTGCCGGCCACCTCGCCGGGCACTTCGATTGGACGACCGCTCTTGCCCTCGAGTGCGTCGGCGACCTGCTGAAGTGAACATTTCTTCATATTGGGACACACGATTCGATCCGAGAGAGGATAGAAACGTTTGTCCGGGTTCTGCTTCCTCAGGGTATGGACCAGCCCCGTTTCGGTTGCCGTGATAAACTCCCGGGCGGGATTATCACGGGCAAACGTACACATCCGGCCGGTGGAAAGGATCGCATCGGCCCGCTCGCGCGATTCCGGCGGCGCTTCGGGGTGCATCATCACCACGGCGTCGGGATGCGCCCGCCTGCTTTCGGTGACCATCTCCGGAGTGATTCGGGCGTGGGTGGGACAGAAGCCCGGCCAGAGCACCATCTCACGCCCGCATTGGCTGCTTACGTAGGAGCCGAGGTACTTATCGGGCACGAATATGATGCCTCGATCGGCGGGGAGTTTGGAGACTATCGTAACGGCATTGGAGCTGGTCACACATACGTCGGAGAGCGCCTTTACTTCGGCCGGTGAATTCACATAGCATACGACAAGGTGATCGGGGTGTTCGCTTTTCAGTTCCAGAAGGCTTTCTTTGTCGATCATGTCCGCCATGGGGCAACCGGCGTCGGGGGCCGGCATCACGACCGGCCGCGACGGGTTGAGAATGGCCGCGGTCTCCGCCATGAACTGTACGCCGCAGAAAATGATACGCCGCGCTTCGACGTCGCACGCCCTGACACTGAGTCCGTAGGAGTCCCCCACAAAATCGGCGCAGTCCTGGATTGGCCCCGGCTGGTAGGTATGCGCCAGGATCACGGCATTACGCTCGCCGGCAAGGCGTCTGATATCACTGAGATGGGGTGCGGGAGACATAGTGCGATTTCACATGACGTACGGTGACAATTCGCGGAGCCGGTCGACAATTTGAGGCATCTCTTCAAGCACCGTATCGATTTCCTTCTCGGTAGTGTATCTGCTGAGACTGAAACGGATGGAGCTGTGGGCAAGTGTGTACGGGACGCCCATCGCGCGCATCACGTGGGAGGGCTCCAGAGAGCCGGTTGTGCAGGCGGAGCCGGATGAAGCGGCTATTGACTTCTCGTCGAGCATAAGCAGGATGGCCTCCCCTTCGATGAACTCGAAACTGACATTAGTGGTATTGGGAAGGCGGTGCTGTTTGTGACCGTTGAGCTTCGCACCCCTGCATCGGGCAAGGAGCCCTTCTTCGAGACGGTCCCGCATGCGTTTGAGCCTGGTGCGCTCCTCCCGCATTCGCTCGCGGGCGAGTTCACAGGCTCGGCCCAGCCCCACAATATAGGCGACGTTTTCGGTTCCGGCCCGCATGCCCTCCTCCTGGTGTCCCCCCAGCAGCAAGGGTGGAATCTGTGTGCCTTTTCGGAGGTAGAGCGCCCCTACACCCTTGGGAGCATGCACTTTATGCCCCGACAAAGCAAGCATGTCGATCGGCACATCTCTGAGGTCGATGGGCACTTTCCCCACCGCCTGGACCGCGTCGGTGTGGAACCATCCCCCTTTTTCTTTCACCTGCTCGCTCAATTGCCGAACGGGAAAGATCACACCCGTTTCGTTATTGGCCCACATGAGACTGACCAGCGTATCCCCATCGATATCCACCGCGCCCAGTTGCTCCTGGTCAAGCATCCCCTCGCCGTCCACACCAATCTCCTCAACTGCCGCTCCGTCACTTCGCAGCCGCCGGCTCGTGGTTCTCACCGCGGGGTGCTCCACCGCCGATGCGACGATTTTTGTCCGGCTCCCATGCTGTCGGGCAAATCCCTGAAGCGCCGTGTTGTCGCTTTCGGTTCCGCAGCTTGTGAAGAAGATCTCGGTCGGGTCGGCTCCGAGCAAGGCCGCAACGTGCTCGCGGGCCCGGTCGATTTCCCTTCGCAGGAGCCCGCCGAAAGAGTGGATGCTGGACGGGTTACCGTATTTGTCTGCGAAATACGGCAGCATGGCCTCCCGGACTTCGGGTGCGACCTGCGTCGTGGCGTTGTTGTCTAAGTAAACGGTGCCCGTAACACCTTCTCCTTCGGAACAGCTTGGCCAAAGCCTTGTACACAGACAAAAATTACATCAGGGAATGCGCCGAGGCATCTCTGATGTCCGGCGGGAATACTCACCGTTTCGCGGGTGAAATCCAGGAACGCACCTTCTCGTCCCGCTGCTGGTGAGGCGGCGTGCGAATCGCCACCGCGAAATTGTCTTCGCAGAGCTTTCGCAACATCCCGCCGGCATCCGGCGGAGCGGTCGAGTCGGGTGATGCGCTTTTCTCACGGGCGGCGACGACAGTCGGAGGCAGCTCTCCGAGCAGTCCACCCAGGAGCATTTCCAGTCTCCAACCGGGAATGTCAAGGCAAAGGTGGAGCAGCTCCGAGGAAGACTGGACGGCGAAAGGGCACGGGTGAGCGCTGTAATCGCGGCGCGGCACGAAATACACACCCGACGTTTCGCCACTGCACCGGAGGCGCTCACACGGCGTTGCGGGGCATGACACGCAACCGGGGTATGCGAAATACTTTCGGGGGTCTCTTTCCGTTGCGACTTCGGCCATTACCGGAGAATCTCCGCGGTACATGAGAGAGGTGCGACAGTGCGATCAAAATACACCATTGAACAGGCGGCAGTGGGGGGTTCAGAGTTCCTTCTCGCAGTCTTCCGGTCCCGGAGGTCGGGAAAGACTTTCTTCGGTGAACACGAAGTCCGGGTTGAGGCGATGCAGACAGGCGGCCTTTTCGCGCAGCAGCTTCAGGCTCTGTGCGGTTGGGTGCTCCCGGTGATCGGCGAAGCACTGGAGGAAGTCATCCAGCGTCTCTTCGTAGATTTTCATTTCGGCCTGTCGGGCGAGAGATTTTTCCAGGTGAAACAGACTTCCGGGCGAGATTCGCTCGATCAATCCGAAAAAATCGCCGGACACCTTGCGTACGACGGCGTTGACGATCTCGATGCGGGAGGCCAGTGTGTCCAGCACATGCACCAGGGTTTCGTCGCCGCCGCGCAAATGCGCGAGAGCCCCCGCGGCCGACCGATAGTACAGTGAGATTCTCGGTTTCGGGTCCCGGTCGCCGAGAACAATCCTGTGGTACGATCCCCGGTGCCTGAATTTCAAAAACACCGACGTCATCATCAGTCCGAAATCGGCGTTTTCCTTGTACACGACATATTCATTTCTCAGCCCGGGGTGAGCATCGAGGTACGCCCTCACATCAACGTCGAACGGCGAGAGGTAGTCCTTGTCGACACAAAGAAGCCCGGAGTGTACGAGAGATTCCAGAAGGCTTGCCAGATAGATGTTGACTTCGCGGTCATACCCCCGCGGCTCGCTCTCAAGGTGAAGTTCGATACGTGCCTTGAGGAGTTGGTGCAGAAACAACCCCTGGAGGCGACAACTCATCTCTTCGTGGGTGCCCGCGAAATCCGTTTCGATTGTCGGCTTGTCCATGGTGTCCCTCCGGACAGACGAGGTGCACTCGAAGCAATCACGTCATATTATACAATATCGGCAACTTAAGCGCTTTACTGAGCCCTTCGTCGCAGGGCTCATCCGCCCTGGAGAGGCACAAAGGAGGGAGAGGGGTGTGTCGCGAGGGGTCAGCAGCGATCGGGACGGGACTTTGCCAGGCGTTTCTGCAGTGCGGCAACGAGGATTACGACGTTTGCTACAAAAAGCGCGCCCAGCGCCTTGGATCGTACGAGACGGAGCGTGCCGAAGAGTGCCCTGACCGGACCTTTCATCCTCGTGCTCCGGCCTGCTCGAAACACACCAAGCAGGGAGTCGGTTACCGCAAACAATATCCAGGAAAAGGCGAGCACCGCTGCCAGCACCATCGGCTCGGTACGATGTTTCGAAAGTCGTAACTGATGCATCATAGTGGGCAACCCCTCTCTACAGGTGTGTGTCGACCGCTGCGACCTGTCTCAAAAAATAAACCACCGGAGGAGCCGCGGCAACTCCACACGCAATCCCGGCTCGTCATTGCCGAGGGGCAGACACTGTCTTCGTCCTGTGGACGATGTCGGATTCCGCCACACGCGGGCGTACGCCGCCGTTGGGGCCTTCCATCCCCGCCGGCGGGGGAGTCAAGCTGCAATGCTATTCGGCCGTGAAATCGAACGGAAAAACGAAACTCATGTTTCCCACGTTGGAGGGGATTGATCGGAACTCAATCCCTGAGAGGTATGAGGTCAGTGCCTCGAGAAAGTGCTGATCCCTGATATCGGAGGATTGGACGCGGGCGCTGACTACCTTACCGGATGGTGCTACGAGGAAGCGGACCATGACTCTGCCGGAAGCTCGCTGTTCCGTCTTCAGCAGTCTCTTGTAAAGAGCCTTGATGTTGGGGCTGTGGGTTTGAATCGTGCGTTGTATGCTGCTCTGGGGTCGGTGCCGGAGCGCTTCGCGTGAGTTGAGTTTGACCCTGCGTGGGCTTCGTTGCGGGGTCGGCCGCTGTTTGCCTTCCTGCACCAGACCTTTCATGGTTTTTGCCGTTTCGGCAATCTCTTCGAAAACCCGCTCCTTCTCGGAGGTATACCGGGAGAGGCTCTCGGCGTCCCGATCCGAAATGAAGAAAGCGAGGCCAAGTACCCGGCCGAAAGCGTTCGTCGTGCCGTCACTGGAGTCCGAGGGTGGTTTCGATACCGACGGAGGTGGGCTCTGGACCAGAAATTCGGCACGCCGGAGGACCGTGGAATCGACATGCCCGAGAAGAGTATCACCATAGCCAAGTTCCTGTGCACGCTTTTTCAGCGCGATGGATGCGGCCAGCAACCGGGAGGCGCTTGCGCGCGACCACGGAGTCCCGCCTTGGTTGTTGAGATCCCGGGCGAGTTTTCCGGCTATCGATTCGTGGAGTGCGGAGTCGCCGATCGCGGAAGAATCGTTGCCGAAGATCCGGATTCGTATCGCCCCGAGCGTTCGGTACGAGTCTCCCGCCGGCGTTCGTGGAAGGATTTCAACGATGTCCGGGTAGCTCAGCGTGTCGCCGTCGACCACGGCAACCGGGATATCGGTATCCTTCTTTTCCCTCGTGCAGATACACAGCGAAAGAAGAATCACGCCCGCGCATACCGGAAGGCGCCGTGTTCTATTCATTATTCCCCCCCCCGCTCGGAGAGCCCATGTTCCACGGTACTCCTGACACATTTGTGGAACTGCCCCAGAGAGCCTTCATTGGAGACCACCGACCATGGCGGCGAGGTCGGCGGGGGCATCATCGACTCCTGCAGATCCATACGACGAGTCAGTTCTTCCTCGGAAAGAGACACACTTCTCTTCAGCCGTGAGAGGCGAACCGCATACGGTGCCCGTATCCACAGAAGGACATTGAACCAATCTTCAATATCCCAGAGCGGGATCAGCGCGGCATCAAGGATGCACAGGGGTCGCCCGCACCGACCCACCGCCTGCCGGAGCCTTTGAACCAGGGGCGGATGTACGATCCGGTTGAGCGCCGCGAGGCGCTCCCTGGATGCAAAGGCACGGTGGCCGAGAACAGGGAAATCGACACGTTTTCCGCTTAGAATATCGCTGCCGAAACTTCGTGTCAGGTAAGATTTCAGTTCGGCGTTTTCGCTCATGAGTGACTTCGCTTCCGCATCGGCATCAATAATCACGGGGTCAAATTCCTTCAGCGCATCCGCGGCTTCCGACTTTCCGCTTCCCATGTGACCCGCAATGCCCACGCGGACAGGTTTCATTCTTTCCCGCCGCGGTATTTCCGGATCGTGACGCGGTTGCCGTCCGGGTTGAATTCTATGCCGTCGACGTAATTCTTGACAATGAACAGGCCGCGCCCGCAGTCCTTCTCGAGGTTTTCGGGCAGGGTCGGGTCGGGTATATTGTTGTAGTCAAAGCCCTCACCTTCATCCATTATGGACACGGTCACACAGTTTTTGTCCGCGAGGTGTCCGATCGTCACGCACCTGGTATTGTCCCTGCCGTTACCGTGATAGATTGCATTGGCCAGCAGTTCGGTCAGCGAGATTTTCATCTTTCTGATACTGCCGTCGGGATAGCCGAACACATCCATTTCTTTGAGGATCACCGAGCTTGTCTTGTCCATTTCTTCGAAGTAGTTGATGAACTGAAGATAGACGGGATCGCGCACCAGGAAGCCGAGCTTTGTCTTGAGCAGGTTTCTTCGGGATTCGGTAAGGACCCGGGCCGCGATTACACTGATGTCGTCGGCAAGCGGCCGGCTCATTTCGTCGGTGCGGCGGGAGAGCGTGTCAATCAGCGCACGCGGTGAAGCCTCCCGTGCGCTTTGGGCGATCGTTTGCTCCAATTGTCGTCTGCCCGCGATCTCGTTTTCCGCGTCGAACGCCCCGTACACGCCGTTGCTGAAAACCACAAGCCAATCGCCCGGGTGCAGGAACATGCTGTCCTCTTCGTACAGCCCGTCGTCGAACAGCCCCAGAAACAGCCCGGCGGTTCGCAGGGGTTTCAACGCGCCGTCGGCGGCGCCGTACACCAGGGGGTAGACGTGACCGGCGTTGCAGTATGTCAACCTGTTGCTGTGCAGATCGAGGTAGGCGGCGAATGCGGCAATGAAGTGCATCGAAGAGAACCGCCGGACCATATCGGCGTTAACCCGGCTCATCAATGCCCGGGGTGAACGTGCGGTGCGGAGATGTTTGAGAAACGAAACCTTGGTTATGGCGGCGATCAATGCCGAGGAGACACCCTTGGCCGACACGTCGAACATGAAAAATCCCAAGGTGTCCTTCGAAACCCTGACGATGTCGTAGATATCCCCCCCGATTGCCTCGGCGGGCCGGAAAAGCGCGGCGATATCGAGCCCTTCGGCGGAGGGCAGTTGCTCCGGAACCATTGCGCGGTGAGCGGATCGTGCCACCTCAACGTCGTGGGGCAGAATCATGGAGGATCCGGATGAATGGGGGTTGGTATCCAAAGGCAAACCGGAGTTCTCCTTCACCGGCCGTCGCCGGGCGTGCATGGCGCCGGGGCACGATAGTAAATTGGTAGTCCTTTGTCGATCTATCATATTATAAATGATCGGCGCCGGAATGTCCATGACGGTTCGGCGTTGTCAACTGTGAACGGGGGCATGATGCTGGCGAAGCTGAAGTCGATGGCGGTGTTGGGGATAGAGGCCTTCGAGGTGGCAATCGAGGCCGATATTGCCGATATGATCCCAAGCTTCACGATTGTGGGCCTTCCCGACGGCGCGGTGCGGGAGAGCAGGGAACGGGTCATGTCGGCGATCAAGAATTGCGGTTTCGTGTTTCCGGCGCGCAAGGTCACGATCAATATGGCGCCGGCCGACGTGAAGAAGGAGGGCTCGGCGTACGATCTTCCCATAGCTGTAGGCCTGTTGATGGCGTCGGGACAGGTGGAAATCGAGGGCGCGCAGCGGTACGGGATCGTGGGAGAACTGTCGCTTGACGGGACGGTGAAGCCGATCAAGGGTATGCTTTCGGTGGCGATCTGTGCCCGGCAGCAGGGCATCGAGGCGCTGATCGTGCCGCGGGAGTGTGCCGAGGAGGCGGCTGTGGCCGAAGGTGTGGACATCTATCCGGTCGACACGCTCAGTACCGCACTGGAATTTCTGCAGGGCCAACGGGACCTGCTCCCACACCGAACCGATCTCAAGGCCCTGTTCAACAAGGCCCGCCGCTATCCGATCGACTTCAGGGACGTCAAAGGCCAGGAGCATATCAAACGCGCACTACTGGTTGCCGCGGCCGGCGGGCACAATATCATGATGATCGGTCCGCCGGGATCGGGAAAGACCATGCTCGCCAGGCGCCTGCCCACGATTCTGCCGGACCTTACACTGGAGGAGGCTCTCGAAACCACCAAGATTCACTCCGTTGCGGGTCACCTCGACGGTTCGACGCCGCTGCTGGCAACCCGACCGTTCCGCTCGCCGCACCATACGATCTCCGATGCCGGCCTGATCGGCGGCGGCTCGCATCCGCGGCCGGGAGAAGTCAGTCTGAGTCACCACGGCGTGCTGTTTCTGGATGAGCTTCCGGAGTTCAGCAAGAATGTCCTGGAAAACCTTCGGCAGCCCCTGGAAGACGGTCGGGTGACCATATCGCGGGCCGCCATGTCCCTTTCGTACCCGGCACGATTCATGCTTGCGGCGGCATTGAATCCCTGCCCGTGCGGCTTCTACACCGACCCCCGGCACGAGTGCTCCTGCACCCCGGCGCAGATACAACGCTATATGAGCAGGATATCCGGCCCGCTCATGGACCGCATCGATATCCATGCCGACGTCCCCGCGTTGAGCTACGAAGAGCTTGCGCAGAAGCAGGCGGGCGAGGATTCCGCCTCACTCAGGCAACGCGTCGCCGCCGCCCGTGAGATACAGGTGCAGAGGTTCAGCGATGAACCGAAAGTGTTTTCCAACGCCCACATGGATACGCGACTGCTGAGAAAACACTGCGAACTTGCCGAAGAGTCTCAGGGACTTCTGAAAAACGCGATCGAAAAGCTGGGCCTCTCGGCCCGGGCCTACGACCGCATACTGAAAGTGGCGCGAACCATCGCCGACCTCGACTGCTCGGAGGGGATTTCGTCTGCGCATATTGCCGAAGCTATCCAGTACCGAAGTCTGGACCGGAAACTGTGGATGGGGGGATGAAGCGGATTTCGGATTGTGGAGTATTTCCCGCACAGCGGGACTCACCGAGCTCGGATTTCGGATTATTCGTCCCGATGCTTCGGGACTCATCGAGTCTTTTCCGCCACCAAATATTTTACCAGTGCGGGTAGCGCATTCGTGAAAGGAAGACGGCACGCATGGGAATCGATGCTTTTTTTGTTGAAATCGGTGAAGACGGTCGTCGGCGTCTTGCGAAGCGTCTCAACGAACTCAACGGGGCGATTCGTGCTCGCGGGATACGAAGCTACCGGGGTCAAAGCGATCTGCTCACCGGTTACTCCTACGGCGAGTTTTATGACTGGGATATGTACTTTGAGAATATCTACCTTTCGTATTACGGTATCGGCCGCTACTGTCGGGCCAATGTGGAAGCCTTCCTCGACCGGCAGCTTGCGTGCGGGTTTGTGGCACGGACACTGGTCAAACCCCGCTACCGTCAGCATTTCAAGCCTTTTCTTGCTCAGACCGCACTCCTGGGAGCCCGTCAGAGCGGCACGTTCGAATGGTTGAGAGGCACGTATTTCGATCGGCTCACGAAGTACCTTGACTACTGGTTCCGCTACTGCGACCCGGACAACAACGGACTGTCGGTCTGGGACAGCGCGGATCACAGCGGCATGGACAATCAGGACAGCCGTGCGGGCGTCATGGATTCCATGGAAGTCGAGGGGGTAGACCTGAACTGCTACCTGGTCCGGGAGCTGCGGGCGCTTTCTCTGATAGCCGACCGCCTGGGGCGTTCCTCCGACGCCCGCCGGTACAACGACCATGCTCTGCGTCTGGAATCCCTGATCAACGAGGTTTTCTGGGACGAGAACGACGGATTCTACTATGACCGCAACGAGAAGACGGGTGAGCGGGTACGGGTGAAGTCGGTTGCCGGATTCATACCGCTGTGGCTGGGGATTGTTCCTCGAGACCGGGCGCGACGGCTGGTTCAGGAGCATCTTGTGAACGAGAAGGAGTTCTGGCTTGCCTGCCCGGTGGCATCGTACGCCGCAACCGAGCCCGATTACTACCAGCAGAGCAGGGAAGGAGAGTGTAACTGGCGCGGGCCGATGTGGGTGCCGACCAACTACATGATCTTTCACGGGCTGCGACACCAGGGTTTCGACGAAATCGCGAGAAAGCTTGCGTACACGAGCTTCGCGGCGGCGCTTAACGAGGAGACCACGCGGGAGTATTACAATGCGGAAACGGGCATGGGACAGGGACTCAACCCCTTCTGGGGCTGGTCTTCACTTGCCTACCTGATGCCGCTTGAGTACGAACTGGACTACGATCCCACCAGCCCGGAACCGACTGAAATGGCGGCGATTGCCCCAAAGCACCTGGGAGCCGCAATTACCCTTGAATGAAAGGGCGCCCGGATTCAAGGCGGAGAGAGGGCTGCGAGGCTGAGGATCGAGATTGGACGCTATGCGGAAGGAAGCACCGTCGGGAGGTGCTCGCTGTTGTGTGCAGCGCATGCGACGGCATTTGTATCTTCTTTGTTGGGTCCGGCCTCCGGCCTCTCCGCCGAAGCCGGTTCAGCATGATTTACGGGGAACAGGCCATGGCGAAGAAGAAGAGGAAGAAGCAACGGTCACGAGGTACACGAAACGCGCTTCCGGCGCCCGCCGAACTGGCGCGCCGCGGCGAGAAGGCGCTGGCGGAGGGAAGGTACAGGGTGGCGCGCGATTGCTACAAGACCCTGTTCAAGACCGACCCGGACCGGTATCGCGGGCCGCTGGTGGAAGCGTACCGCGGTATGGTGAGGGTGATGTCGGCAAAGGGTATGGCCCGGGAGGCCGAAGAAGTTGTTGCGCGTATTCAGGAAATCGGCGGTGAGGAAGTGCAGGTCGACCCACTTCTGCTTGTGCGCTCTTACCTGGAGAAGGGCGATTACCATGGCGTCAGGCGCTGGTGTCTCGCATGGCTTGCGGAACACGAGGCAGCTTCGGCGGATGAGGCCCGGCCATTCGTCGATGCGCTGATCTGTTCGATGGAGCCGGGGGACCCGGCCGGGGACGCACCAACGACGTCGTCGATTCGGGACGCCGCCGCAATTCGACAGGCAATCACGGCGTTGGGGCAGGGGCGCTTCGACGAGGTCCTCGGCCGAATTCGTGCGATCGGGGCCTCCTCACCGTGTAACTCCTGGAAACTGGTCCTCAAAGCGCTGTGCGCCTACTATCGGCGGGATGAATCGCGGGCCCGGGCATTGCTGCGGGCGGTTCCCGCCGATTCCTCCCTTCACAACATCGCGGCTGTGTGGGATGTCCTGGCGGGCAATGAGGATGTGTTGGAAACGCGGTTCCGCGACAGCGCGTTCCCGGGACAGGTCTGCACGGCCGCCGGCATTCGGGAGTTGCGTGATGTGGCGGTTCGGTGCGAGTACCTGTGGCGTGTCAACCGCCGGCGAGACGCGTTGAAGACAGTGTGCCGGCGATGCCCCGGGTTCCCGTCCGACAGTGGTGATTTCCTTCACTGCCTCACTATCTTCTTTTTCAATGCCGCCACACACATGGAAGAGGATCAAGCATTTGACTACCTGGATTCCATTTCGGATCGCATCGCTCCGAAAGGGCGCAATCTCCCGGCCCTGGCGCTGGAAGCGTCGAGGGCCTCGTGCCTGCTGGCGGAGCGGTTCGACGACAGTGAAGACGACGCCGTCGAGACATGGCAGGCGTATATCTTCTACGCGAAGGAATACGACATGCTCACGGTGACCGAGGAAGCCTTGGTCCATGAGAGAATAGCCGATATGTGTATGGAGGCGCCGGCGGCCGACGATTTTCTGCCGGGGCTGTTCGGCGCACTTCGCCCGAAACCCGTGTTCCCGAAAAAGGCCGAGGAGCACTATCGGCGATGCACGGAGCTGCTGCCGGGGTACAAAGAGGCGTATCGAAAGCTTCTTTCTCTGTACCGGAAGTGGCAACGGAAACGGGAAACCAACCGCCTGCTCGATGAGATCATCAAACGGTTTCCCGACGACGCCGAGAGTCTTACGTGGGCGGGCCTTCGGGCAGTTGAGCGCAAGGCGTTCAAGAAGGGAATGGGGTATCTGGAAAGAGGGTTGTCGGTAAACCCGCTCGATCCGGCTACGAGGGAGCGGTTTGTGGTCGGAAGCATCAAATGCGGCCTTGCCCTGGCACGGAACGGCGAGGGTGACCGGTGTCGCGCTTTGATGGACCGTGCCCTGGAGGCGGGGACGGATTCGGACCACGACTTGACTCTCGGGCGGCCATTCATCCGTGCCCGGTGGGCCGGCTTCGCCCTGCTCGCCGGCCGGGGGGAAGATGCCGGCCGGATCCTGGAGTCGGTTGCGCCGGCTCTTCCGGACCCTCTGTACGGGGAGTACTTCTGTTACCTGACGTGGAGCGTCTACGGCGTTGGCGGGGGAGAGCTGAATGCCTTGCGGCGCCGGGTGCGGAAGGCGCTTTCGGGGAGACTTGCACCTGAAAAGGCCGCGCGGCTCACCGATACCTGGCAGTACGTCCGCGCCATCGAGGCGCCGGAGAGCACGCACTTCCTGGAAAGCGAGCGCAGCCGTCTGGCCTCCCATGCCGTTCGGACGGTCAGGCAAAGCGATGACGTCGCGGCGTTGCGCCGCATTCTCTCTTTTGCCTCGCGCCCGCCGCCGGCGCAGGCTCTTGCCCGCGCATGTATTAAGGAGCTGCTCAGGCGCGATCCTGAGGACCCCGCGGCACGGCTGCGTGATCTGCTCTCAAAGTCTCCGGCGCCCGAGCTTCTCCACGACCCATCCAGGATACTCAACATACTGGAGCCGATCTACGATCGGGCGCGTCGGGAAGGGCTCGATGATATCGTCGCTGAAATACAGCCGATGCTTGAAGGCGTGCGGTTTGCCGCACGGCTTACCGCGTCGTTTCCCGATCCCGGGGAGTTCGACGACCCGGAGGATCCCTTCGATGTGATGGAGCTGTTCGATGAGGACGAGGAGGAGGATGATGATGAACGTGAAGAGGAGTTTGACGATACCGGCAGGGAGCGCGGCGCTGCACGCACCCCTGCCGCTTCGCCCCGCGGGCGCGGACCCGGACGCGAGTCCGATCCCGACCAGTTGGACCTTTTTGATTTCAACGAAGGGCAGTGGTAGATGAATCCTTATGTAGTACTGGGGGTGTCTTCGGATGCGGATGATGCGGAGGTGCGGCGTGCCTACTTGTCGTTGACGGCGGAGAGTCCGCCGGAACGGTTTCCGGAGAGATTCGCCGGCATACGTCGGGCCTGGGAGATGCTGAAAACGGAAGAGGCGCGGGCGCGGTTCAAGCTTTTCAATGCCGACGCCGGTGCGCGAACGCCCATGGGTGTGGTTGCGGCGTACGAGCGTGACCGGACCGGGCGCAGGCCGCCGGCCGAGGATACGCTGATGGAGCTGTTCAGGGACAGCGTACGCGCCGGCTTTCGAAAGGAGTCGTGACCGTGAGCTTCCGGGACCTTGTGGAGTCGGCCGTCGCCGGCCTGCGCACATTTCGGCAACATGCTCAGGAATCCGAGCCCGCATGGAAATCCAGGCTGCGGCGAGAGTGCGCGGCGTGGATCGATGAGCTGGAAGAGCCGCCCGAGGCGGCGGGCCACGAGAGCGGGGAGCCGGAACCCGACCTTCATACGGTCCTGAGGGAACTGGCGGCCTTGCGGACCGACGCGAAAAAGGGCGCAGGGCACGTGCGGGAATCGACAACGAGGCTTCAGGAGGAGGTGCGCTCTCTGGCCGGGTCGGTACGTTCCTCGCTGGAGTCTGCCGCCGCCTCTCGTGCCGCCGGCGAGCAGGCACGAGACCTGCTTGAAAAGAAGAAGATGCTGCTGCCGTTGGTTGAACTCTACGACCGGCTTGTGAGGGTGCAGAAGCAGCTCGCTACGGTCTCCGTTCCGCGGAGGCTTATGTTCCGGCGCGATCGGGGAAGGTGCGAGACGCTGAAACGTATTCGGGAAGGCATGGCGCTCGTGTGCGAGCGTTACTTCCGCCTGCTGCAGTCCAACGGAATCAGCAGGCGCGAGACCGCGGGCAAGCCGTTCGACCCGCTTTGTATGAATGGAATCGAGCGAACCGTCATGGTCGACGCCGAAGCGGGTACGGTGTTGGAGGAATACTCGGGAGCGTATCTGATTGGTGATCACGTATTGAAGAGCGCCGAGGTTCGGGTCGCGGGCTCGCCGGAGCCGTTGGACGGGGAGCAGAGAAAGGAAAGGGGACGAGGCAATGGAAACGATTCTCGGAATTGATCTTGGCACGACCAACTCGGAAGTCGCGATTGTCCGCGGAGGGCGGCCCGAAATGTTGCCGATTGATGGTGAACGGCTCATGCCGTCGTGCGTAGGGCTTGGCGACGACGGTACGCTGCTGGTCGGGCGGCCCGCACGCAACCGCATGGTGATTGCCCCGGAGCAGACGGTACTGTCGATCAAGCGGAAGATGGGCGAAGAAACCGTGGTACAACTGGGAGAGGCGCGGTACTCGCCGGAGCGGCTGTCGTCGTTGATTCTCGGGAAGCTGTTGATTGCGGCCCGTGAGAGTGTCGGTCCCGATGTGTACAAGGCGGTCATAACGGCGCCGGCCTATTTCAACGACGCCCAGCGGCGGGCCACGAAAGAGGCCGGAAGCATGGCGGGCATCGATGTGGTTCGCATTATCAACGAGCCGACCGCCGCCTCACTTGCCTACGAGGCGGACCATGAGGGCAACGAGACGGTCATGGTATACGACCTGGGGGGAGGGACATTCGACGTCTCCATTGTCGGCATTGAACGGGGGGTTGTGGAAGTCAAGTCGAGCCGGGGGGACACGCATCTGGGGGGCGACGATTTCGACGCACTGGTGGTCGACTATGCGGCCGGGCGGTTCGAAGAGAAACACGGATTCGATCTCCGGACCAACGCGGCTTCACGATTGCGGCTGCAGAGGGCCGTAGAGCGAGCCAGGTGCGAACTTTCGGACAATCCATTCGCGCGGATAACCGAAGAGATGATTTTCCGCGATCTGAGCTGTGATATCGAGATCGCCCGCGACGACTACGAGGATATGATACGGCCGTTGGTGACCAGAACAATCGAGTGCGTGCAGGGGGCGCTCAACGATGCCGCGATGCTGCCGGGCGCGATTGACAAGATAGTGCTTGCCGGCGGCGCCACCAGGACGCCGCTGGTGGGGGCAATGCTGCGGGAGATGCTCGGCAAGGAGCCGCACTCCGAGATAGACCCCGACTTTATCGTGGCCGCCGGGGCCGCGATTCAGGCCGGCGTTATCGGTGGTTCCCCGGCGCGCTCCGTGCTTGTGGATATCACCCCGCACACGTTCGGCACGGCTGTTGTGGGAGAGCATGAGGGCATTCAACGGCCGGGTGTGTTCGCCCCGGTTATCCGGCGGGGTACGGCCCTGCCCGCCGTCAAGAGCGATGTCTTCTACACCATGTTCGACAACCAGGAGAAGGTTGACGTACGGGTGTACGAGGGGGAAAACGAGTTGGTGGATGACAACACATTTGTCGGCAATTTCATAATAGAAGGGCTCAGTGAGGTGCCGGCGGGCAACGAAATTATCCACAAGCTTCATCTCGACCTCGACGGCATCCTTACCGTGACCGCCGAAGAAAAACTGAGCGGCAAAAGCAAGAGCGTTCGCCTTGACACAAAGAAAAGCGGGGGGCGGGACAGGGCCGGGGCGGAGCCGGACGTCCCGAGCGGAGCATCGAGCGGCTCCATCGCGTTTCACCGCGCCGCCGAGCTGCGCAACCGCGCCGAGGCTCTTTACGGGGCGATTGATCCGACCGACGAAAAGGAACTGCGCGACGTGGCCGACAAGCTGGAGAAGGCCGCCGCCTCCGGGGAACAGGGGGCGGTGGAGGAGCTTACTGCGTCACTTTCCGATATGCTGTTTTATCTGGAGGACTGATGGAATGTCGCTGCCCGGCATGCGGAAAGCAACTTGGCGAGGACAACCCGTGTCCGCGCTGCGGCTGCGATTTGACGTTGCCGAGGGCCGCGGACAAAGCTGCGTCCCGCGAATACCGCGAAGCGCTCAGGCATCTCACGGAGGGTAACGGTGGGGCGGCTGGGGAGCCGGCCGAGCGCTCCTGGCGACGGCGACACACGCGCGAAGCGGCGAGAGTGCTCTTTCTGGCCGAAGTGCTGCGGGGCGACCACCGGGCGGCAAGCACATGGTTCAAGAGGGCGAGACCTCCTGCTGTGGAATCGTAGCCTGCGCCAACCTTTCTTCCGTGTCGGCTCTCTGCATAGAACCGGGAGCGGGACCGGCAGCCAAAGGCTTTCCGTGTCTTCGTGAGTT
>CAZNDN010000011.1:0-55072 GCA_964571815.1 uncultured Fibrobacterota bacterium
ATTCTTCCGTACTTTCTTACTCAGCAGTACTCGGTATTTCTTTTCATTGTACACTGTTATAATGTACCACATTTTCTGGTACATTGCAAGTATTTTCTTTCAATCGCTAAAAACTCCTCATCCGGGGTGGGAGGTCGGGCGAATAGAACGAAGCCACGGCCGGAGTGAATCTCGATGAATCGGGATGAACCGAAGCGCGGAGAATTTCGCTTGCGCGGCTACTCCATATGGGCTCTTGATATTGTATATCGTGGTGGGGCACCGCGGACGGAAGTGACCCCCACTTTACGCACAGCGGAGGAGAGGGAGACGACGACAAACGGAAGCACTGGCGTGTCACGCCGCAGCCTGCACGGCGAAAGCGGGAAAGATGCTGAAGTGAAAGCGGCGTGAAGTAACTCGAAGGCCGGGGATGGCCGGGGAGCACTGCCGAAGGCAGCCCGAAGGGTCCCTGCCCGGACGGCAGACATGAACATCCCTGAGACGTAGCCCCCTTTGAAGCTGGTTGCCCCTTACTTTACAAATACGGATCCCTTACTTTAGACGGGATGCGCCAGGGAAAGCGGTGCAAGTGGAAAACCGCGGCAAGGGGGCGGCCGGAATTTACGGGCAATTCCGGGCACCGGAATGGAATGTGTCAAATGAAGGTAATATCGCGAAGCGGGGTACGTTTTTGATTCTAAAAAGTGCCGAAGGCCGGACTCGAACCGGCACGGGGTCGCCCCCACTGGATTTTGAGTCCAGCGCGTCTACCACTTTCACCACTTCGGCACAAGAGCATAAATTACATAATCATTCGGAATCTGCGCAAGGAGTGCACTTGAACCAGCGAGGAATGTGTGTTATTGGATGCCTGGTGCTGGATGCTGGATACTGGACAACTTCCATTACTGTCCTTAGCCTTCCGTCCCGACCACCAACACAAATCACCTTACTGCTCGCTGCCCCTCTGCACCTCTGCACCTCTGGCTTCCGGCCTCTGTCCCCACCACTAACAAGAACCACACTACTGCCCGCTGCACCTCCGCCCCTCCGCACCTCTGCTCCTCCGACTCTCACCCCAACGGCTCATCAAGGTCCGGATCTACCTCGTCGTCCTCCTCATCCTCCGGGGCTTCGCTGTGGGAATTCATGTCTTCGATGGTGTTCTCGATGATATGGTCGGCATTGAGATCCACAAACTCGCACACATCGTCCAGACTCAGCCCCCGCTTCCGCGAAAGGTACTCAAACACCGAGGTGCCGGTCCACAGCATGATATTGCGAACCAGGTTTTCATCGTACAGCTTGCAGCGTCGTCCTTGCATTCGTTACCTCTTCCCCGTTGCCGGATCCGAGCAGGCGCTCACGAGATCGGAGCCTGCTGCTGAAGATATTCGCCCACGTCAATTCTGAATGCCTTGGGATTGAGCGACATCTCGATGTCGTACCGATTGCCGCCGTTCTCCTTCTGCTTCTCAAAAAGGTCGTACGTCAGCGGCTCATCGAGTCGCCGGCCGGCCTGGTCGAACAGCACGAGAACCCGCGGCGCCAGGAGCCGTCCCGGCTCCACCTTGACCACCACGCCCATCTCGCCGGAATTCAGCCGCACGAAGCTCCCGACCGGATACACACCCAGGAGTCGGGTGAACCGCTCCACGATATCTCTGGAGTATTCCCGGTCGCATCCCTGGAAAATAAGCGCCAGGGCCCGCTGGGGGGTCCAGGCCGCACGGTAGACACGGTCCGATGTCAGCGCATCGTAGACGTCGGCCACGGCCGCGATTGAGCCGATTTCGTCGATCTCCTTGCCGCGCAAGCCGCAGGGATACCCCGTTCCTCCGGCCCGCTCGTGGTGAAGCGCGATCGTTTTCCGGGCCGTTTCGGGGACGCTCTTGCGCCCCTCGACAATATCCAGTCCGTGCTGCGGATGCTTTTTCATCACGGCAAATTCCCAATCGGTATACTTGCCCGGCTTGTTGAGCACGCTCTCGGGCACCCGCATCTTGCCGATATCGTGAAGAAGTCCGCCCACTCCCACATGAAGCAGATTCTCGTCACGGTAACCCATGCTTCGTGCAAGTGAAGCCATGAGAATACAGACATTCACGGAATGAATGTACGTGTACTCATCGTATCCCTTAATCTGACACAGGCTCACCAGCGCATCGGAATTCCGCATCACGCTCTCGACAACCTGCGTTGCCGAACGCTCAACCTCCTGATAGGTGAAGCTTCGCCCCTTTCGCAGGGCGCTGAGAACTTTCTGAGCCGTTTCGAAGGTGACACGGCGAATCTCGATCGCCCTGGGGAGTTCTTCGTAGTAAGCCGTTTCCCGAATATCGGGCTCGGTCGTTTCCGGTACGATCTCCTCCGCCGACGCGGCCCGCGCCGGTTGCGTCCGTTCGGCGGGGCTTCCGAAGGCATTGATCCGCACGCTCCTGATTCCCTGCCTGCGCAACTGCTCGATCTGACTCTGCCGCTTGATCGTTACATTGGCGGCCAGCAGAAGCTTTCCCTCGCTGGTGAACACGTCCTCGACGTACATACCCACGCGAAGCTGGTCAAGCGGAATCTGTCGTATTCCGTCGTCCATGAAAACCCGCCACGGTGCTGCGTATTCGCTCTTCTCGATCCCGTGCCGAAGCACACCTCCGACCTTTCAATTATACCTAGCAGCGTGCACAAGGGTCAAGCCCAATCTGGGAATTGTACAGAGGCCTGCCCGGTGAAACGGACAAAAAGCTGCTGAACGTCGCGCCGAGATCCCCGGTGAATCACCCACGGCTCATCCCCTTCCCCGCCGCTGCCCCCCGGCGGCTGAAGGTTCAAGGCGTTCGCAAACCGTTGAGTTTCGGTGGGTTGCGAACAATCGCGTGTTCCGGGGAAACGAATCGACCGTCCACGAGAGCGTAACGTATATTTTTTTAGTAAGCACAGTGTTGACACTCCTTCGAACGACACGGAGATATCAGGTGAGGGCCGCCCCCGGCGCGACAAAACCATGCCTCTTTCCATAGCCGAGAAACGAAAGTCCCAACAGAAAATAACCCGAATCTCCCTGCTGGTGACTCTGGGACTCGTAGGTGCGGCCTTCCTCTTCCTGCGCTACACCGAAGCGGGACAGAAGATTACCGATCAGGTTATCGAAGCGGTCAAGGGTGTGGCCGAACCGCCGCCGAAACCACCCCCTCCCCCGCCGCCGAATCCAACGTTTAAGCGCCCCGAAGTCGATATGGACCGCTTCAAGGTCAAATCCATGGCAATCGATCCCAAAGTCGATCCGGGGTTTGATCCGTCCGACCTGCGCAACTTCGGATCGAGTTTCGACGCACCGGACCTCGCCCCCCTGGCAATGGACGCCGGGGCCGACAACCTGGCCAATGTAATCAGTTCTTCGCAGTTGCCCACAGTCAGCGTGTCCATGAACCTCCCCGGATTCGATATCGGCAAGATGGATATTCCTTCCAGCAAAGGAAAAGTGGTCGGCACCGGCAAACGCCTCGCCGGCAAGTACGCCTTCTCGTACCTGGATATCCCCGGCGCCGGCAACGACACGCTGGCCGAAGAAGAGGGGGACCAGTGGGTGGAGGGGGAGAAGGAGAATATCGCCGAGTATATTTCCGAAAACACGGGCGTGCGAGTCGAATTCGGCAGTCGTGCCATTTCTTTCATCGGTACCTACCGAAGCTTCGACAACTGGTTCCGGCGCTGCAGCGAACGGGCGCTCCCCGAATATCGCCCTCTTTCGCGCATCGAACCGGAAATAAGCGGTCTGAAGGAACTGGGCAGCGCAATCCCCTATCTGGTCGACGAGGAGTACGAAGCGTTCAAGGTGCGCGCCAGACGCATGCTCGCCGATTACTTCCGCTTGAAATACAACACACGGCTGTTCGTGGAGAGGGGCAACTGGATCGAAGAAATCGAAAAGAGTGGACGCCCGCTCGAACAGTGGGAAAAGGAGTATATCGGCAGTGCGGAGGAAGGGTTCGTCAATCTCTATACGAGTCAACGCCCCGCGGCATCGGATGTGAAGCGCATCTACAGCCTTCTTCGGTGTTCCGAAATCATGCGGCTTCCGATCCTTTTCTGCGAGCCGCGCGGCGTACCGGGGACGATTCATCCGGAGAACATGCGATTTCTGCGAACGTACGTGGAAAACGGCGGATTCATCTATTTCATCAATACGGCGGGCATCGACAACTGCTGGGGCGTCCGGGGCCTCATCCGGGAGATCATCCAGGAACAACTCGCCGACCCGGTCGGGGAGGAGACCCTGAAGGAGTTGAGCAAGGACGATCTCGACCTCTCCGAGTACATTTTCAGAGACCCCGATCCCCCGATCTTCCATCCGTGGACCTTCTTCGGCATGATCATCCCCCGTCGAACCGACGTCATGTTCAGAGTATTCAACAAGCTCGGAGATCGGGTCTACGCCGACACGCTCAAAAACCTTCTGCCCGGACCCTACCTGAAAAAGAACAAGGACTACCGATGGAATGCCGGAGACCGAAGCAGCGGGTATTATATCTACCAGATCGAGGCGGATCTGGCCCGGAAAACAGGCCCCATGCTGGTGAGTCACCTGCGGAAACTCCCCAACGGGACCCATCCCGTATTCTCCGCCTATTTCAACCTCAGCGAGGTTCCCTCGACCGAGTCACCCAAGGCCGAAGATCTTCCGTACAACGAACCGGGAGTGTTCGGCTATTCCCGGGAGGGCCGGCTGGCCATCTGCTACACCGAAGGCTACAAGGAGAAGACCTGGTTGAAAAACCTGGGTCAGAAGGACACGCGACAGGAGAATGCCCTGAAATGGGTGACGAATGTCGTGTTCCAGGCACTGGGGGCCGAAGGGAGCCTTGCCCGACGATAGATCGTGCCGTCCACTCCCGCTTCAATCGTGAGCCGGCCGATAACCGCTGCTCCTACATAATCAACATCGCGTCACCGTAACTGTAGAATCGATACCGCTCCTGCACAGCCGCCCGATAGGCACGGAGAACCCTGTCCGTACCGGCAAAGGCACACACCAGCATCAGCAGGGTCGAGCGCGGAAGGTGGAAATTCGTGATCAGGCCCCGCACCGCCTTGAATTCATAGCCGGGCAGGATCATCAGCGACGTCTCTGCCGCTCCCGGCCGAAGCTCTCCGCAATGACAGAAAGAGTGCTCCAGCACCCGCACCACGGTTGTGCCCACCGCAATGATACGACTGCCGGCACTCCGTGACCGATTGACTTCGCGTGCCGTCTCGGGCGACACCTCAAAATGCTCCACGTGCATCTCGTGCTTTCGCGGATCCTCCGTCTTCACCGGTCTGAACGTGCCCATACCGACATCCAGGGTTACAAACGAGAACCGTATCCCGCGATCGCGCAGGCTCCGCAGGAGCCGATCGGTGAAATGCAACCCCGCGGTGGGAGCGGCCACCGCCGCCCCTTTTCTGCCGTACACCGTCTGGTATCGTGAGGAATCGGCTTCTTCGGCCTCGCGGCGGATGTAGTGCGGAAGCGGCATCCGTCCGCGGCGCTGAAGAAGCGTGCTCATGGGCATCTCATTCCCGGCACCGTCGCTCGCCCTCACGAGCACTTCACCACCCGGCAGTAAGGCTTGGATCGTCACCTGTTCGTCGCCCTTCCCCTCCACCGCCAGGACCATGCCTTCCCGCAGCCGCCGTCGGGGACGCGCCATGGCGCGCCACGTGCCGTGCTCCCCGCGCCGCGTACACAACAGTTCTATCCGAGCTCCGGTCGACTTCCGACACCACAACCGCGCCGGAATCACGCGCACGTCGTTGAACACCAGGTGATCGCCGGCACTCAGCAGCTCCGGCAGGTCCGCAACACGCCGGTGATCCACGCAACCGCTCGCGCGGTCCAGGTGAAGCAGCCGGCCTCCGTCCCGGCGCCGGGGCGGGTGCTGCGCAATCAGTGAGGGGTCGAGATCGTAGGAAAAATCCGATGTGCGCATACGCCGTGGTACGAATCGGCGCCGACGACCGCGGCACCGGGGAGCGACCGCCGCGGGTACTACTCCTCGTGGATAAGGGAGATAAACGTTTCAGCCTGGTCGAACGCAAGGAGGAAATCGGTCTCAAACTCGTCGAGCGACTGTTCGTCCACTTCGACATTCTCCTCCTGCAAGGCCGCCCACACCTCGCTTCCGGGCGGCACGACATGTTTTCGCCCGGAAGCGCCTACGTTGCCCCGATGACACAGGTAGTTGCCCAGCGAGACAACTGCCGTGAGCGCCGGGTCGGCCCGGGCTTCATCAACCGCATGGTGCCGGCGGATACCTTCGACAATCTTCCGCGGAAGACGCCATTTCTCGGCAAGCCAGCCGCCGACTTCGGGATGTCCCGCCCCGAGCACGGTCTGCTCGGCCTCATCCAGCGTCGCTTCATCGTGCGCGACCAGCTCCATGATGTTCGTGAAATCACGAGTGGCATACTGGCTCAGTATCAGTTTGCCGATATCGTGCAGGAGCCCCGCCACGAACGCCTCCCCCGCCACGTCTCTTCGGTAGCGCCGCGCAAGCATGCGTGAAGCCACGGCACAGCCCACCGAATGCTCCCAGAACCTGGTCACGTCAAAGGGCGTATCCGGGCCCGCATTGCGGAACATCTCCAGCACCGAGAGCGAGAGGCCGATCTCCTTGACCGCGTCGAAGCCCATTACCACGATCGCCATGTCCACCGTGCTGATCTCCCGCGAGAACCCGTAGTAGGCCGAATTCGCGGTCTTCAACATCCGGGCGGTCATTGCCTGGTCCGAAGAAATCAGGCGTGCCAGCGAGCCCGCCGAAGTCTTGGGATTATCGACAAGTTGAATCATCTTCGAAACCACCGTAGGAAGCGTCGGGAGCGTGATAATACTCTCGGTGATCCTGCGGATTCGTCCGACTTTCTGCGTCATGTCGCTCATGCGGCAATTCCCACACTCGACCGTGTAATTGGCTTTTCCCCCACACCCCGCGGCCCGTCTCCGGCACCGCAAACCGAGCCCCCGACAAAGAAAATACTAGGCCGGCTCAGGCAGAGAGGTTCGTTCCGACAATCGATACGGCTTTTGGGTCCGTGCACCGTGCTCCCCGGTCGACACGAATACGGTGCGGGCTCCTCTTCCGGAAGGCAACGCCCACCGCGCGGCGCGCGTCTAGACATCGATGTCCACAAAATACCCGGTGGATCCTCCGCCCCTCTTACGTCGCTGCTTCTTCCGCTCCTTCGCACCCGACCGGCGGCGGGAGTTGCGGCGCTCGTGCCGCCGATCTTCGGGGTCGACATTCTTCCCTTCGGCCTCGTCGGGCTCCACGGGCATATCGGTCCGTTTGGCCGCGTCATCACGCGCAATCTCGGCGTTCTGCTCCTGATGGGCCAGGGGGAGGCGGGTCAAATCGTGCTGATGCCGGTCCATCTGCGTCAGGTTGTGCAGCGATGCGTGGAAGTCGATGTTGTTCATTGCCGACCTCCCGCCGGCTCAGGCATTGATTCTCTGCAGCAGACGCGAACGGAGCTTCAGAATCGCCTTCGAGTGAATCTGACTGACACGGGATTCCGAGATACCCAGCACGACCCCGATCTCCTTGAGGGTGAGTTCTTCGTAGTGATACAAGGCAACAACCAGGCGTTCCTTCTCGGGAAGATTCGAAATCGTGTCCTTGAGAATCTCTTTCACTTCCGCAAACCCCAGCGCACGGAGAGGGTTCTCACTTCCCGGATCCTCGATCGTGTCGACCAGCTTGATCTCCTTGGAATCCGCGTCCCGGTGCGGCATCGCTTCCTCCAGCGAAACAATCGTCGTGGGCGTAACCTCGGAGAGCATGCTCTCGTATTCTTTCATGGAAATGTTCATCTCCCCGCACACTTCATCATCGTACGGCATGCGCCCCAGCTCGTTCTCCAGTTTGCTGTAGACCCGCTGAAGGTCTTTGGCTTTTTGACGCACCGAACGCGGCACCCAGTCCAACGCCCGCAGCTCATCGAGCATGGCCCCGCGTATCTTGTGGCCGGCGAACGTCTCGAACTTGAACCCCCGTTCGGGCTCGAAGGTTTCGACTGCCTTGACCAGGCCCAGGATTCCCGCACTCACCAGATCGTCCCGGTCCACCGATGACGGCAGGTTGAGTGCGACGCGCCCCGCCACGTACTTCACCAGATGGGCATACTCGACCAGAAGCTTGTCCTTGGCGATCTTGGATCCGCTTTCCCTGAATTCTTTCCAGAGTGCTTCGAGGTTAGACATGCGAGTCCCTTCCCGGGTTCGTTGCGCCGCTCATCCGTTTGCTCTCCGACTTCCCCTCCTCAAGAGGCGTGCTCTCCGCGCTCTCCCGAAGCCGCTGCTCCCGGACCCGCTGCAAAATCCCGTCCTCCATAACATCGACCGACGCCGCGTCGATGTCCTCAACTACCCCCTTGTACACGATATCGGCAACAACGAAAACGGCAAACCACGCCGTCGCCGCGCAGCCGAATGCCTTGACAAAGGCCCGTATCAACAACGCGCTCTCGAACGGACGTGCGTAGTCGAGGCCGCAGAGAAACGCGGCGAAAAACACCAGTCCCGCCGTCAATCGCGCGCTTCTTCGAATCCAGTGTATCATCTCCGCATCGTCCCTCAACCGGTCTTCCCGAAAAACCTGGCGAAAAATCCCTTATCGTTGCGCGGGGGCAGTCCGCACAACCGCCGCGCACATCCGTTGATCCTGCTCGAGACGATATGCCGCGGATGCTCCGTGAGCACCAGTTTCTGGCGCCGGATCAGCCGGGGAATCTCCCTGTCAAAGGGCAGAATGCCCATGAGTCGCACGTCTCTGTGTAAAAATTGTACCACCAACGAATGAAGTTTGTCAAAGGCTTCCGCGCCCTCGTTGTCGGAAGCCGCCATGTTCACCAGGGTCCACAGCCTCATTTCCGGCGCACCGCTCAGCACCTTGATCATCGCATACGCATCGGCCAGCGCGGTCGGCTCCGGGCTCATCACCACCAGTGCGCTGTCGGTTGCCGACGCGAAGCGGGTGGCTACCGATCCGATACCGGCGCTGGTGTCGACAACCAGGAAATCGTACCCCTCCTCCAGCGGGGCCATCTTCCGCTGAAGCGTCTCCAGTCCGGCCGAATCCATGCGCGCGAGCAGCTCGGCGCCCGACGCGCCCGGTACGATCCCGATCCCGCGCGGCCCCTCGCACACGATATCCGCCGCCGCGCACCGACCCGCCGCTACGTCAGAGAGATTCCGTTTCGGGGCCAGGCCCAGCAGAATGTGCACGTTGGCCAGACCCAGATCGGCGTCCAGCAGCAGCACCTTCTTCCCCAGATCCGCAAGGGCCACCGAGAGCATAAGCGCCACGTTGGTCTTGCCGACCCCGCCCTTGCCGCTGGTAACCGCGATACTTCGCGTTCCGCGCGCGCCGCGCCGCACCCTCCCCGGCATCGGCCGCGGAGCCGAAGCAACCATCTCCCGGAGGCGTCCGGCCTGATCGGTCACACCGAAGTCCTTTCCCACAGACGCTGCACGAAACGGGTCGTGTTCGCCAGTTCTATATCGTCGGGCACGCTCTGGCCGGTGGCGAAATACGACACCGGAATGCCCGTCGCTTTCACGGTATTCAAAATGTTGCCCAGCCGCGCGGTCTCGTCAAGCTTGGCGAAAAGCAGATGAGTAATTCCCAGGTCCCGATAACGCTCCGTCGTCTCCCCCAGGTCGGAATCCTTGGTCGTTGCGCTGAGCACGAGATGCGTCTGATGCGGTTTCAGCGACTCCAGCAGTTTTCGCAAGTCATCCATGTGCCGCGCGTTCTTCCGACTTCGCCCGGCCGTATCCACAAAAACGACATCGTCGTTTTCGCACGATGCCAGAGCGCCGGCCACCTCATCGGGCCCGAACACCACATGGAGGCCGATCCTGACGATATCGGCGAAGGTCCGTATCTGCTCGATTGCCGCGATGCGATACGTGTCGGCCGTCATCAACGAGACGTTCATCTTCTTGTTCAGAGTATACAGCGCCGCAAGCTTGGCCAGCGTAGTCGTCTTCCCCGAACCCGTGGGTCCGACAAACGCCACCACCAACGGGCCGTCATCCCGCGCCGTCAGGGGGCCGCCGACGGGGAAGCCGTCGTGAAGGGCCTGTATGAATGTTCTGTCGATCGACTGCTCGCCCTCCGTGTACTTCGTACGCATGTCGGCAATCACTTCCGAGGCGATCTCCGGCTTGACTTCCGACTCGATCAGGCGCTTGTAGAGGATCGCCCAGCCCCCCGAAAACCCACCCGCCGCTTCCGTTTCACCCGAGCGAAGAACCCCCCTTACCAGATCTTTCAATTCCCGTATCTCTTCCTTCAGCTCCACCAGCTCAAGCTTGTTCCTCGTCTCCCCCCCGCCCTTCGAGGGTTCGGGTTCCTTCGGAGGGGGGCCTTTCAGGCCGGTTCGACCGTACACCCCCGGCCCCGACATCTTCAGCGGCGACACCGGCGCCGGCGAAGCCGCATCCGCGTCGATCGCCGCGGTCACCTCGATCGTGTCGGAGCCGCCCGGAGCAAAGAGCTTCTTCGGCAGCCGCCTCGTCTTCAGTATCACGGCATCGTTGCCCAGGTCCCGCTTGATCTGAAGCAGCGCCTCACGCATGGTGCCGGCCGTGAATTTCTTTATCCTCATGCCGTCTCCCTCATCACAAGAGCCGCTCCTTTCGCCCTCCGATCACCTGCTTCCGCGTCCGTGTCGCCCTGCTCACCGCGGGTTCTCCGCCTGCAGGGTAATCATCCCCGTCGACCGGATTTCGACTCCGGGCACGATCTCGTTGTACGAAAGTACTACCAGGTCCCGGTACGCGCTCTCCGTCAACCGCTTGAACTGCCCCCGAATTGTCGGAGAACAGATCACGATCGGCACTTCGTTCCGCTTCTGCGCCTCACCGACCCGGCCGCCCACCGCTTCCAGAATACGACCCACGTCGCCCGGCGAAAGACCGAGTCTGAACCCGGTATCGGTCTCCTGAATGCTCGACTCGAGCCGGGCTTCGAGGTTGGGATCGAGCGTGATCACCGGTATGATTCCTGATTCGTCTTTGTAAAGCTCACATATCTGTGCCGCCAGGCCGTTGCGAACATACTCCGTGAGTATCTCGGGATTCTTGTTCTTCGCCGCCACATCGGCAAGCGTCTCCAGAATCAACACCAGGTCCCGAATCGGCACCCGCTCCCGAAGGAGGTTCTGCAGGACCTTGTGCACCTCTCCGATCGAAAGCAGGTTCGGGATCAGCTCGTTGACCACCGCGGCGTTGTTTTCCCTGGTGTTGTCCACAAGGTTCTGGACATCCTGACGTGTCAGCAACTCGTGCGCGTGCCGCTTGATAATCTCGGTCAGGTGCGTTGCCAGCACCGCCGGAAGCTCCACGACCGTGTAGCCGGCCAACTCGGCCGTCTCACGCTGGCTCTCGGTAATCCACAACGCCGGAAGCCCGAACGCCGGCTCCACGGTTTCGATACCGCGCACCTTTCTGGTCACGTTGCCGGGATTCATGGCAAGATAACTTCCGCTCATCAACTCTCCCCGACCTACCTCGATCGTGCGTATTTTGACCCGGTACTCGTTGGGTTTGAGCTGGATGTTGTCGCGGATGCGCACGGGGGGGATGATCATTCCCATCTCACCGGCAAGCTGCCTCCTGATCATGGTAATCCGATCGAGCAGGTCCCCTCCCTGGGACCGGTCCACCAGCGGGATCAGGCCGTAGCCGATCTCCAGCTCCATGGGGTCCACGTGCAGGTAGTCTTCGATTCGCTCTTCCTGGGTCCGCGGAGCCGGCGGCGCCGCTTCGGCCTCCCGCCGGGCCCTGCGGGTTCGCGCAAAACCGGCGTAGGCAACCGCCAGTCCGGCCGTGCCCAGAAGAATGAACGGGGGCTTGGGGAATCCCGGGACAAGAGCGAACAGCAGCATGACGCCCGAGGCCACGGCCAGCACGCGCGGATTGCGGAACAACTGCCCGCCGATCTCCTCGCCCAGATTGGTCTCCGACGCCGCCCGGCTGACCAGAATACCGGCACCCGTGGAAATCATCAGGGCCGGAATCTGACTCACCAGACCGTCGCCGATAGTCAGCCGCGTATACGTATTGACCGCGGTACCGAAATCCATGCCCAGTTGCGCCACGCCAATGATGAATCCGCCGATTATGTTGACAATTGCAATGACGATACCCGCGATCGCATCACCCCGCACAAACTTCGACGCACCGTCCATGGCCCCGTAAAAATCGGCCTCCTGCGTAATCTTCTGCCTGCGCTCACGGGCCTGGTCTTCGGTGATCAGCCCCGAATTCAGGTCCGCGTCAATCGCCATCTGTTTTCCCGGCATGGCATCCAGCGTGAATCGGGCCGCCACTTCCGCAATACGCCCGGCGCCCCGGGTGATGACGACAAACTGAATCAGGACGATGATCACGAAGATGACGAATCCGACCACCGCGTTGCCGCGCGTAACAAACGTACCGAAAACCTCGATCACCTGTCCCGCGTCGGCCTGACTCAATATCAGGCGTGTCGTGGCTACATTGAGCGAGAGACGAAACAACGTCACCGTAAGCAGCAGCGCCGGAAACACCGAGAACTGAAGGGGTTCTGCGTTATACATGGTTGCCAGAAGAATCACCAGCGCAACGCTGAGATTCAACGTCAGCAACATGTCCATCAGGGCCGTGGGCATGGGGATGACCATGACCACCAGGATGGCCACCACGCCCAGCACGACAAGCAGGTCACGACGCTTGAGAATGCTCCGCAGAACCGGATGGTTCAGAGTGGCGCCGAGGGAGCCCGAGATGTTCACCTGGCCGCCTCCTGAACCGTTATCGCAATCCTCTGGAAAGCCATCCCCTCCTCCTCGTCGCCCACCCTCACCACGATCGTGTCCAGCGCGTTCGATCCGGCCACGTACACCGCCGTGTCGGCGGTGGATATCGGCGTCCCGTCGGTGAAGCTCCACAAATACGATAACTCATCGACCGGCACGTCCGGGTCGCTCGCAACGACGGCAAACAGGGTTGAATCCCGCCGCACGACATTGACCCGGAAGAATGTCCTGAATCCCACGAGCGTATCCGGCCCCGCCGCGCTCTGCATGGTGATGCTGTCGATGGACGGCCTGCGGCTTACTACATTCATCAGCGCCGTTGCGGTGGTGAAATAGAAATCCTTGACGGCGGTGACGGTCAGGGTGTCGACGCCGATCGCGCCCGGCGTCTCGTACGTGATGACTGAGTCGGTACTGCCGGTGAGCGTCGAATCCCCGGCTACGTACCACTGAAGCCAAACCTTTTCCCCGTCGGCCGTATCCCGGGCGTGCACCCGAAGCGTCAAACGGTGCCCCCCGGTCACATCATACGCGACCGTATCCTCCACCGAAAAGCTCGTGTCCGAGACGTAGTCCCCTCCAAGAAAGGAGAATGTCGAGTCAACCACAACGATACTGTCGATGACCGGGGCCTTGTCCGGCACCCGGAGTATCAGCACTGCCGCGGCCGTATCGGTACCGTCACCCGCGCGAATCACTATCGAGTCGGTGTAGAACGAATCCTTGAGGGAATAGTGCACCGCCGAGCCCTCGTCGAACCACATCCGGGCCGTATCGACCGGCTCCCAGTCGAATGTGACACTGTCGGACAAATCGCGGTCGCTCACCACGATGTCCAGCTCCAGACTGTCTCCCGGCAGTGCCTCCAGTGTCACGGTTTCCGGGTTCGCGAAGACATACGTCGAATCAGTCGATGACCGCACCACCGTGAGGCTCTCCACCTTCGGGTGAAAGTTCCCGTAGCGCAGCACGACACTCACGCTCGCCGAATCCCCCCGCTCGTCGGTCACCACGGCATCGACCGTGTCTACCGTGATCACCGTGTCCGACGGGCGCTCCCGGCAGATGAGGCCGGGGCAGCGGTAGCTCGCCGCCAACGTACTGTCGGCGCCCGCCTCTATCACCCCGGTGGTGCCCCGAGCGCTCCACGACGCGCGCAGGTCGTGTTCGTCGGGATCGGATGCCGCAATCGCAATCTTCACCGTGTCAATGACTGCCGCGCGATGGCTCACGACACCACCATCGGCCGTCACGTACGCCGCGCCCTCAACGGTCACTGAGCGAATCTCCGGTGCGGCATTCGGCCCCAGTCCGTAGAGAATCAGTGTGCGCCGGAAATGCCCCCCGTCCCCGTCGTACGCGTGCATGCGAACCGTATCGCCGAAAACGCCCTCCGGGGCCCGGTACAGGGCCGTGAAGCCGGTGTGGCCGCCCGCAAGCGTCGAATCATGCGTACTCTTCCACGAAACCGCGAAATTGCTGTGGTCTTCGTAGTCGCCCCCGAGGGCCTGCAGTGTGCAAAGCGTCCCGCCGGTAACCTCCACCGAGAAGGTGTCGTCAACCCCGTATTCCGGAACCAGCGTCGTGTCTCCGACCACCAGCGCGGTAATAAGCGGAGGGATGTTTTTCACAAACACAACAACCGTATTGGAGCGAAGCCGCTGGCCCGCCGTTGTCACGTAGATCGTGTCGAACATCCCTTTCACCGAATCCTCGCACAGCGTTGCTCCGTCCCAGTACAGAAGCACTTCCATTTCCGTGTATGTGCCCGCCGAGTCTTCATTGAAGTGCCCCTTGACGTATTTCGCCGTTCCCCACGTCCACTCCAGATCGTCCACGTACAGGGATTCCTCCGACTCCACAATCACCTTCACCGGCTCGCCGCGGTACCACGCCGTATCTCTGCCCTTTTCCTCCAGGCTCAGCGTAATCGCGAAGCGCTCTTCATCGCCGCCCGTCGGTGTGGTGCACATGATCGTTACCGCGACCGCCGCCGCGACGAGCGCACAGACTGTTGCATATCGGATTCTCATGCCGCCGCCTTGTTTTTCAGACGATACACGTATGCCAGGATTTCCGCCACCGCGGTGAAAAACTCCATGGGAATCTGCTCACCCGGCTCAACTCTGTCGTACATGGCCCGCGCCAGCGGTTTGTCTTCGACAAGCGGTATGTCGTGTTCTTCGGCTACCGCCCGGATTTTTTCCGCCACGGCCCGCTTGCCCTTGGCCAGCACCATCGGCGCATCGGATTCGACCGGTTCGTACCGAAGAGCAATCGCAAGGTAGGTCGGGTTGGTGACCACCACAGTCGCGCGCGGCACCTCCTGCATCATTCTCCGGCGCCCCATCTCCCGCTGCAAGGACCGTATGCGGGACTTGATCTGCGGGTCCCCCTCCATCTGCTTGCGCTCCTCCTTGACCTCTTCCCGCGTCATCTTCAGATTCTTCTCGTGTTCGTAGCGCTGATACGCATAATCAAGCACCGCCAGGAACAGCAGTATCAACACGATCCTGAACACGATCTTGTAAGCCACGGTCAGCATGAACACGTACACGACATTGGAAGCGGTATCGGCAAGCCCGAGAAAATTTCTGAATTCGCCCCTGATCGTCAAGTAAGCCACCACGCCGATAATCACGATTTTCATGATGTTCTTCAGGGCCTCAACCAGCGATCGAACGGCAAACATCCGCTTCAGCCCCGACAGAGGATTGATCTTCTCCAGCCTGGGTATCAGAGGCTCACCCGTAAGCAGCAGACCCACCTGTAAGACATTGGCCAGGATGCCCAGCACAACCACCACCGCCACCAGGGGCAGCGTTATCCTGGCGACCATGGCGAAAGCTTCGGTGGCCACCGCGCGTGCCGTCTCCTCCGAGATTTCGGGCGTGGAGATCATACCGAAAAAATGCTTGAACATCCAGGCCACCCGCTCCAGCATCCATCGACCCCCGATTCGCAGCACCAGCAGCCCCCCCAGCAGAATGAGCACGGAATTGATCTCGGTGCTCTTGGCGACATTGCCCTTACGCCGGGCATCCTGCCGCCGTTTGTCGGTGGGCGGCTCGGTCCTTTCCTGAAAGGTCTCCTCAGGCACGTATCAACTCCCCGTCGCGCGGCGCATCTCAGGCCATCAGGTACAACAGACGCCAGATATCCCGCATCAGTTGATCCACCATCTTGCGAAACACAATCGCCAGGGCCGGAAACGCCACGATCGTTGTTCCCAGACCGAGGAAAATCTTCAACGGCAATCCCACGAAAAAGATATTAATCTGCGGGACCGTCCGCGCAATAACCCCCATCGACAGCGACGTGAGCACCAGCGTGACAAACACCGGCGCCGCCAGTTTCACGGCCGACTCAAACACCCCCGCGGTCATCTCGGTCAGCACGTACGCCGTCTTCCCTCCCGGCATGTGGGCGCCGCACAGGGGAATCACTTCGAAACTCTTCTGCACGGCCAGAAGCAGGAAATAGTGACCGTTGAGAAGGAGAAAGAGTATGGTGAAAACGATGATCTTGAGCTGTCCCAGGGTCGTGACACGCGCCGACGTGAACGGGTCGACGAGCTGCACGAACGCAAACCCCATCTGGGTATCGACAAGTCGACCGGCAAACTGCACGCCGGCGAACAACAGCGATGCGGCAAAGCCGATTACGATACCGATGAACAGCTCCTTGATCACGGAAAACACGAACATTCCCCAGGCAAGCGGGACTTCCACCGCTCCCCTGCCCTGTACCATCGGGTAGAGCATGAACGCCAGCAGCGCCGTAACGGCCACCTTGATATGCACCGGAACATTCTGGGAGCCGAAAATCGGCAGCAGGGCGAGCATGGCGCTTACTCGCACAAACACCAGCAGATAGATCTGCACCTGCTCCGCCGCGAACAATCCCTGCTCCATGATATCAGCCCGCCACTCCGGGTATCAGTTCGAACAGTCGCCGCGTGTAGTCCAGAAGCTGCAGCACCATCCACGGCAGCAGGGCCAGCAGCACCCCTACCATTGCCAGAATCTTCGGAATGAACGTCAGCGTCATCTCGTGAATCTGGGTGACCGCCTGGAACACCCCGACAAACAGGCCCACGATCAAGCCCGCCGCCAGAATCGGCCCGGCCACCGTCAGCACCGCCATCAGCGCCTGCCTTCCTATGTCAACGGCAATCAACGGTTCCATATCCGCACCTTTCTTCCGCACCATCCTTACTGAAACGAAACCACCATTTGTCGCACCACAAGATGCCATCCGTCAACCAGCACGAAGAGTATTATCTTGAAAGGAAGCGAAATCATGATCGGCGGCAGCATCATCATACCCATCGACAGCAGCACCGAGGCGACGATCATGTCGATAACCAGAAACGGAACGTAGAGAATGAAGCCGATGATGAACGCCGTTTTCAACTCGCTGGTGATGAATGCGGGGATGATCACGTGCAAGGGGATATCGTCCACATTTCTCGGCGCCGGCATTCGCGAAATCCGAACGAACAGCGCCACGTCTTTCTCGTTGACCTGCCTGAGCATGAACCGTCTGACCGGCTTGCCCGCCTCTCCCAGCGCGTCCTTCCAGTGCATCTCTTCGGCAAGATAGGGCTGGAGCGCATTGTCGTTGATCTCGGTGAACACCGGCATCATGATGAAGAGCGTGAGAAACAGCGACAACCCGATCAGCACCTGGTCGGGCGGCATGGTCTGCGTTGCCAGTGCCCGGCGAAGGAAGGAGAAGACCACGACGAGACGAACAAACGAGGTCAGCATGATCAGGATGGAGGGTGCCAGCGCCAGGATGGTTATCAGGAAGAGAACCTGCAGCGCGACGGCAACGTCGCCGGGCTTCTCCGCCTGGTCCACCGAAAGGGTCACTTTCGGAACCACTTGCGCAAGGAGCGGGCCCGCCCACAGCACAACCAGCCCCACTGCCGCGGCCACCCGCCGTGGAGCCGAAAAAAGGCTCAAGCACCGACGCCCACAAACCGATATACGACATGGGAAGGTACGGGCCGAATGCACGTGAGAAAAAAAGCCCATTGTACTACTTCTGTTTCTTGTGTTTGCCGACGAACGAACCGAGCACTTCGCCGAACGTGTTGATCGATACGCCCCCGCGTGATGCCGAAATCAGCTCCAGCGCCCGGTCCCCTTCGAACGTATCAAGCAGTGTCACACCGCCGGCGCTCTGACCGATCAAGTACACCCCTTCCCCTACCCTGAGCATGACCACCGCCCGCTGAGAACCCAGAGAGACGACTTCGAGGATGTCCATCGATCCCCCGCCCAGCCTGGACCCGCCGCCGATCCCCCCCTTTTTCAACAGCCATGCGACCACAAATATGCAGGCAATCACCAGCGCAAGATAGCCCGCGATGCGAAGGGTGACAAGCAGCAGGCTCTCGGAAGCCCGCGGGGCGGAGTCCCCGGTCCGCGCCCGGGGCGATTGCGGCGCGCCCGCGGAGTCGATATCCCGCAACTCACCTCTGACATTGTCGATGAACCGCTCCGAATCGAAAGCACGTTGCGTACTCTGCGCCGCGGCCGGCACAACCCCGACCGTAAGACAGAGGCCGAGCCACACGATCGCGCGGTCAAGACGTGGAAGCCTCATTGTCGAAGACTCCGTATGCGCTCTTCGGGAGAAACAAGCGACACGATTCGAATGCCGAAATTCTCATCCACTACCACTACCTCCCCTTTGGCAACCGGCCTGTTGTTGACAAGAAGGTCGACGGGTTCTCCGGCCAGCCGGTCCAGCTCGACAATCGAGCCCGGCGCCAGTTCAAGCACCCGTTTGATCGACAGGTTGGTGCGCCCCAGCTCAATAGCCAGATCAAGGTCGACATCAAGCAGCATGTTGACGTTCTCGGACGAAGCGGGGCCTTTCATGGACGTATCGGCCGTGCCCCCGGCCGGTGACGTCTCGTCGAATCCTCCTCCACCGCCATCGCCCGCCAGACCCGCCAGGTCACTCAACTCTTCTTCGCTGAGTCCGACGCCCCCGTCTTCCCCCGCCTCCTCCCCTTCTTCGTCTCCCCCTCCCTGCAGCGCCGAACCGGCACCCCGCTCCATCATTGCCGAAGACAGGGCCGACGGAATCACTACGGCAAATGAGGAGTCGTCTCTTCCCTCAACCGACAGCTTCATCGCCGCCATGTCGGCATTCTCCCACGGCGTTGGCGGAGACGACGGATCGAACTGTTCGACGGTGACGGTTCCCGTGGAAACGCTCCCTCCTCCGTCCTCCCCCAGCGCGCTGCAAAACGACCCGGCAACCTGGTTCATCAACTCCCCGATCGCATCCTTGTGGTCGTCGGTGTACTCCGCGTCGCCGTTGCCCATCATCATCAGGTCCGAAAGCACGGCCGTGTCCTGCTTCGTCACCAGGATATGCAACGTACCCTCCAGACCGCCGCTGAGCGGAACCTGCACGGTGAGCCCATCGGAGGCGACCGCTTCCTTCACCGGCTCCTCCCCGGCTGCCTCGCACCGGCCGACGTCCAGCGATACCCGCTTGTTGAGCACCGTCGAAAGCACCGAGGCCGCCTGCTCGGCAAACACCTTCATGACCGCCGACAAAGCCTTGTAATCTTTCGCCGAACCTCCGGCTTCCCGTTCCTCGTCGTCGTCCTGCCCTATCGCGGACTCGTCGGCGATATCATCGCCCCCAACCCCCGCCGGCATTTCGTCGAGTTGATCCGAAGAAGTTTCATCATTCATCGCTGCCCGGTACCTCCTTCTCCAGTATTTTCGTTATCTTTATCGCCTTCTTTCTCCCCGCTATTCCCGACTTGGCCGCCATCTTCAGCTTTCCTCCCACATTGACCAGAAGTTCGCTGGCCGCCGGCTTGTCCAGACAGAGCACGTCACCACGCTGCAACTGCAGCAGGTCCCGGATACTGAGGGTGCTGGTTCCCAGCAACGCCTGCAGCGGCAGTTTCACCGACATGATCTCGTGCTCCAGCGACTCCCTGGTTTCGGCGGTGCTTGCACTCTGCGACGACATCCAGGATTCGCCCGAAAGTTTGTTGATCACATTCTCCAGAACCATATAGGGAAAACACAGGCTCATCAGGCCCGATGCATTCTGCATGCGGACTTCCAGCGAAATGAGAATCGCCGTTTCTCCCGGCGGCGCAATCTGCACAAACTGCGGGTTTGTCTCATACGTCTCGATGCGCGGGGAAAACACGCCGATATGCTCCCAGACTTCCTTGAGGTCGTTCAAGCCTCGTTCGACGATGCGGCGTATGACATTCTCCTCGATTAGTGTCAATTCCCGGTTCTGCTCCGAAGGTCGGCCCTGACCGCCGAACAGACGGTCTACGATGAAGAACACAAGCGAGGGGTTGATTTCGATGATTGCATTGCCCTCCAGCGGAAGCATCTTGAAAACGTAGATGCAGCTCGGATTCGAGATTGACATGATAAACTCGGAGAAGGTCAACTGGTCCACGCTGACCAACTCGATCTCCACAAACGTCCGGAGAAAATTGGTCAGAGATGTGGAGAACTGCCGGGCATAGCCCTCGTGCAGGTTCTGCAACGTGCGCATCTGGTCTTTTGACACACGGTCGGGACGTCTGAAATCGTAGAGCGAGAGCGCCTTGTCGGGCTCGCCGCTTTCCTCGCCCCCTTCACCGCCCTCGACCATGCCGCCCATCTCGGACTCTCCACCGGCCGAGACCGCCGACAACAGCGCATCAACTTCTTCCTGCGACAGTATGTCGCTCACGCGAAAACCCCTTCCGTCTACTGAATGATATACTCCACCAGCAATACGTCCCTGATCTGCCCCTGTTTCTTGGGCAGCATGGCATTGACTCGCCGAAGAAGCTCCTTGCGGATCTTGTCCTTGGCATCGGGCTCGTTCAACTCCATCAAATTCATCGTTGAAAGTAAATCGATCATGGCGTTCTTGATCCGCGGCCGATGCTTCTCCAGCGCTTCACCCAGCGTCTTCTCCTTCTCGTCGTATTCAAACACCACGCCCAGCTTGATGAACCGCTCGCCGTCGGTATCGGCGATATTGACAATCGCCTCAACCGGCTCTTCCGTGGCGACCCCGCCGGCCGACGACAGAGTGGCCTGCGTCGCCGCCGAATCCGCCTTCGCCTCAGCCATCTTCTCCGCGGGCGATTTCGGCCGGGTAACCTGAATCAGTACCAGCGCAATGATCGCATTGATCACCACGATGGCGCCGATCAGACCGAGAAAAACACCCCTTCCCGAGCCGGTGGGTTTGGCCTGAGCCTGCTGCGCACCTTCCTGAGCTTGCTTCTGTTCCTCTTCAGCCATAGCACTCCTCCTCAGCATCGGCGTGACGCATTCGCGGCACCCGCGGGGCCGTGTGCTCCAACCGGCTCCGCCGGGCACACTCCGTGCCGGGGGCGGTCCACGGTCCGATCGGAATCAACCCGCACCGAAAGATGAAGCCTGCAGCGGGATTGGCGTTCATGCGCCGCCTTCCTTCTTTTCAAGGTACTCAACGTATATCTCAATGCGCCGGTTCTTCTGCCTGTTCTCCGGCGTATCGTTCGGTGCAACGGGATGATACTCTCCGTATCCAACGGCGCTGAGCCGTTTGGGATCGATGCCGCAACGGTAGGCGAAAAACTTGACGATATTCAGAGCCCTGGCCGCCGAAAGCTCCCAGTTTGACGGGAACTCCGACGTGTTGATCGGCGTGTTGTCGGTGTGGCCCTCGACCCGGATGAACGTGTCGGGATGCCGATTGATAATCTCCGCCATCTCATAGAGCAGTTGGATGAACTCGGGTCGAATGTCGTCGTCCCCCACGTCAAAGCCCACCGGGTCGGTTATCTTGATCGCGATCCCCTTGTCCGTCACTTCCACCTTGATCGCATCCTGAAGCTCCTCCTCGCGCACGGTCCGCTGGATTCGCCGCCTCGCGTCGACGGCCATGCGCTTGTTCTGCTCATCGCCCCCCAGCCTCGGTATTAGGATATCCTTGGTGATCAAGACCGAGGGAAACGATTCGAGTACCCCGCTGAACGCGTTCTGGAACGATGACGCCGCCACCATGAACTTGTTGGGATCGATGGTCGACATTGCCAGAAGCATAACGAAAAAGCACAGGAGCAGGGTACACATGTCGCCCCATGTCGTCATGTAGGCCGGCGCGCCGCCGCCCTTTTCCTCTTTCTTCTTCTTCGGTGGGGGCATAGCTCCACGTTCCCTTTACTTCGCTCTACTTGGTGCGCTCTTTCATCGCCGATGCCCTGATGCCGGGCTCGACAAACGCAACGAGTTTCTGCTCGACAATCCGGGGGTTGTCGCCCGATTGAAGCGACATGATCCCCTCCAGCATCAACTCCTTGATCATGATCTCCCCCGCCGAATACCCCTTCAACTTCTCGGCCAGAGGAATACAGACGGCGTTGGCGAAAATCGCCCCGTACAGCGTCGTGATCAGGGCCACGGCCATGTTCGGACCGATCGACTCGACATCATTCATGTTCCCCAGCATCAACACCAGCCCGATAAGCGTACCTACCATGCCGAAAGCGGGGGCGATGGTGCCGGCAAATTCGAAGATGCCCGCTCCCCTGGCATGCCGGTCTTCGATGAAAGTCACCTCCGTACGGAGAATATCCTTGATCAACTCCGGTTCGGTGCCGTCAACCGCAAGCTGAATCCCCTTTTTCAAGAAATCATCGTCGATCTCAGCGGCCCGGGCCTCCAGCGCCAGAATTCCCTCGCGACGGGCCTGTTCGGCAAAATCCACCAACTGCCGAATTGTCTCCACCGGCGTCATGGTCTTGACCAGAAACGCATTTTTCACGACACTCACCGCACTGAGAAGCCTGCTCAGGGGAAATGCCGTGAACATGGCGCCGATCGTGCCGCCGAGGGTAATTGCGGCCGAGGGGGTGTCGATGAAGGCCGCAATTTGTCCACGTGTTCCGTACGTGATAAGCGAGAATGCAAGCACCAGTCCGATAACGGTCGCTATGTCCATATCGCGTCAGTCTCCCTCCCGGGTCCGTGGGTCCACCGGCAACGGAGGCACGGGGGCGTATCAGCCCTCGCCCCTGCCCTGATTCTCTCCCTGCACCACCTTGATGGTCTGATTGCACAACTGCTTGTATTTGATTACCTTGCGGATAACCTCCTCAATCGAGTTCCTCACCATCATCTTCCGCCCCGTCGTAAGCGAAATGACCGTGTCGGGAGTCGATTCCACCGTCTCGATGAAATCGGCGTTGAGCACGAATTCCTCCTTGTTCAATCGTCTCAGAGCGATCATGTCCTGCTCCCCCGATCGGCGTAACCCCTTCGATCATGCGATCTTATAAATCTTACCGTTGTTACGGTACAGCGTCAACCAATGATGGCGTTATTTCCCAATCCCTTAAAGATGTACCGCTCCTGTTCCCCCTGCCGCGCTCGCGAGGCTCCGCCGACGCCACAACCGGAGGAGCCCGACCGCGCTTGCGCTATCTGACGAGCTGCACCAATTCCTGCAGCAATGCATCGCTGGTCGTGATCACCCGCGCGTTGGCCTGGTAGCCGCGTTGCGTGGTGATCATGCTCGTGAACTCGGTAGCCAGCTCCACATTGCTCATTTCGAGTGCGCCCGGCTTGATTTTCGTCGATGTTCCCACGCCGGCTCGCTGCATGACCGCTTCGCCGGAGTTGTTCGACTGAGCGTACATGCTGTCCCCCACTTTCATCAAGCCGGCCGGGTTGTTGAATTCCGCCAGGTAGACGCGGGCTATCGATTTGGATACGCCATTGGTATAGAGCCCCTGCACCTCCCCGAACTCATCGACCGAAATCTCCTGGAGGTTCCCCATCGGGTAGCCGTCCTGATACCAGGCGGCCGTGGTGGACTCCGACCGAAACTGGGTGATCCCTTCGACCGAGCCGGGAGAGCCCACATCCAGACTGACCCGCACCTCGTTGGAACCATTCATGGGATCGAAACGAAACGCCGTGGAGTCATCGTCGAACGTGAATGCGGCGGGCGTACCGTCCTGGCCGAACTGGATGCGTCCCGTATTGCCGCCCAGGATTTCCTCGCCTCCCTCCGTCGTAATCTCCCAGAGCCACTCTCCCGGAGTACCCGAGTGCGTGTACGTGGTTGTCATCACGTGCGCGTCACCCGACTCGTCGTACACCGTGATCGAGGTCGAGTGCTGCCCCGTATCACGTGCGGCCTGTACCTGGGTGGTGACGAAATTGGCGTTGGCCCGTGTCGGGGCCGTTGCGTTGTTGTTCTGGTTCGTCGCCGTAATCGAAACGTCGCTCAGCGCAAACGCTTCCTCGGGCTGGCCGCGCACGGTAATCGCGCCGTCGGGAATCTGATCGTCGGGCGTATCGGCCGTGTTCACCGACAGCGATGGATTGTCGTGATACGTGCCGTCGGTCGGCGGCAGATTGAATGCCAGTTGCACCAGGTCCAGCAGGTTCTGCAGGCTGTAAACACCCGTCCCCGCCGTCTCAGAGTAAACACCGGTCTGGGTCTGGATCGTATCGCCGCCCACCGCGCCGTTGACCCGTATCTCGTCACCGGGCTCCAGTCCCAGCGTGTTCCCCGCCGCATCGTAGACGTCCATCAACGCATCCCCGGCGGTCGCCGGTGCACGAAGAGCGCCGGAGTCGGCCGTGGAAGTGGCCGGGATCGACGGGCCCCAGGTGAAAACGTTGGAAACGAAGGAGTTGGATCCCGGACGGCTGCTGGTGACGCGAAGCCCGTTGATCGTGGAGCCCGCGCTCGCATCGATGGTGATCGTACCGTCGGCGTTGAGAACCACCGCATTGAGCGGACTCAAACTCGGATCCTGCACCACCGAGGCAATCACTGTCGTAAGGTCCGAGAGTGTAGTGGTTTCTTCAACCGTAAGCGCCCGGGGCGTTACGGGCGTGCCGCCGGCGTCCGACGCCTCAACCGTTATCGTATCCCCGGCACGAATACCCAGGCTGTTGCCGCTTGCATCGAACAACGAAGTCAGCGTATCCGTGCCCTCCACCACCGAAAGGAATCGCTGTGTATGCACGATCGATCCAAGCCCTTCCGAATCGGAGTCCAGGTTGCTTCGATACCGTACTTCGCTCGTTTCCTGTGCCGGCGCCTTTTGACCGTAGGGTACGCGGATATCGCCGATACGCGATCCGGGAGGATACGTACCGTCATCGGCGGCCATCATGCCCTGAAGACGAAAGCCGTTGGTGGGGGCCACGAGGTAGCCCAGCGAATCCATCTGCAACGCACCGTTGCGGCTGTAGAAATTCCCCTGCCCGCTCGAATAGGTGAAATACGCACGCCCCTCAAGGGCAAGGTCGGTGACCTGGCCCGTGGACTGAAGGTTGCCCTGGGTAAGAATGGTGTCGATCGATCCTACCGACATACCGAGACCGACCTGAATCGGGTTGGTTCCACCGGCCTCACCGGGCGGCCGCGACGAGCCCTTGAGCAGTTGTGCCATCGACTCCTCGAACGTCACACGCCCCGCCTTGAACCCGGTAGTGTTGACGTTGGCAATGTTGTTGCCGGTCACGTCGAGCGCCACCTGGTGATTGCGCAGGCCGCTGATACCCGAGTAGAGTGAACGTAACATGACTCCTCCTCTGTTTCCCGACAGCCCGGAGCACAGCTCCCCGCCGCTTCATTCGTTCCACGGCGCGGGCTCCCGCGCGTCACTGGCGCACAATGACGCGCGGTCCGGCCCTCTGGTCAATCTGCTATCACCGTGCTGTCGATGTTGGTGACAATACTCTCACGCATCTGTCGCCCGTCCATGGCGGTTATCACCGTCCTGTTCGGCACATTGACGATAAATGCCAGATTGTCAAGCAGCACCAGCGAATCCCGCGACCCCTTGCGGCATGCTCCCTGCACGGCCCTGTCCAGCTTGCCCATCATCTCCGGCGTCATGGAGATGCCGCGGCTGCGAAGCCTGCTTTGCGCGTGCCCCGAGAACGTCAGTGTGCTGCGCTGCGCATCCTCGAGAATCTGCCCGAAACCGCTCCCGCTTCGACGCGCGGGAGTTCCCTGTGCGGGCCTCCGCGCCGCCCCCGGCGCGGAGATGATATTCCGTATCATACGATCTCCTTATCGGTAGTGTCCGCGGCGGAGGCAATGTCGATGATCTCCGAAAGCGTCACGGTCTTGCCGTTGATCCGCAAGGCCGTACCCCCGTGAATACTGCTCACGCCGTCCACCACGCCTTCCTCGTACGCATACACGTCGGGATTGTTTTCCGCTTCATCGATATGCACGCTGTAGATGCCCGGTTGCGCAACATCCACCCCGTTCATTGCCCGACCGTCCCATACCACCCGGCCTCCGTCCTCGGCCCGGGCATGCAACACGCGAACGTCGTTGCCGAAGCGGTCCCTGATCCGCACGGTCGCGTCCGACAAGTTCCCCAGGTTGACGTCGAACACGGCCTGCTCGCCGGCTCGACCGCCGAAGCGGATCTCGTCCCGGCGGGCGCGAACCCGGGTGCCCAGAAGCTCGATGGCCGACGACGGGCTGATGCCGCCGAAGCCGCGGGCCTGCTCACCCACCGACACATCGAGCACGTTGCCGATGCCGATTTCCCTGCCGGCAACTTTGAGCAACGCGCCGTCCGAGGCGAACCTCACGCCCTGAACCACATCTTCCACAAACGCATACAGCGCGGGGTTTTCCTCCTGACCCGCGATATGTATTGCGTACTCTCCCGGCTGAGCGACCTCGCCCGTGTCGGTAGTACCATCCCACTGAAGCGTGACCGAATTCTCCCGATCCTTGCCCTCGGCAACCATGGTCCTGACCACTTCACCCTCCCGGTCAAGAAGCCGAACCTCGGCCTGTGAAGCATTGCCCAGATGCACCCTGATCGGCGACGGGCCCAGCGACGGGCCATGCCACGAGACCATCGTCTGCCGCAGCCGAACTTCCCTGCCGATAAGAGAAACCGACGATGCATTGGTCATGGATTGCGCACCATACTGCTGCGCGTCGGCCGTCTCCCGGTACGATTCCTTCAACCCCTCCAGCGCCTTCTGCATATTGTTGCTGCTTTCAAGCGACCGGAACTGCGCCACCTGGTTCAGGAACTGAGTGTTGTCCATGGGGTCGAGCGGGTCCTGCATGCGAAGCTGGGTAACCAGCAGCAGCAGAAAATCATCCTTGCCCACTTCCCCGCCGTCCTCGACAAACAACCCCCCGCTCCTGTCGCCGGTAACGGTGCTGGTCGAAGGGTCCACCGCGCCGTCTTCAATTCGAGCACGGGCCGTATATGGCTCACCGCTTTCCGGCGCTTTCCACGAATCGATGTTTCCTACCATGCCGGCCGGCTCCTTTCTCAGATGTAATACTCAATTGTGTTCACGCCGTAACGTCGACCCGTATCCGTGCCGAGCGCCGGCCCCAACGCAGCCTCCCCTTCATCTCCCCCGCCTTCCCCCGATGAAGCGGTGTCGGCGGGACCACTCCCCCCCGATCTCCGTCGTGCGTCGGCCGTCTCACGCCCGTCTCCGCCCTCGCCGACATCAACCTCGAACTCACCCGCCTCAAGGTTGTGCTCGGCCAGTGCATCACGCAACGACGACAGATTGGTTTCTACGATCTGCTTGATCTGGATACTCTCAACGTGAATCCTCGCGGTAACCACCTCCTCGTGGACCCGGATGCTGATTCGCACCTCACCCAGACTCTCGGGCTTCAGCGTAAACCGCATCTGATCGGCTCCGCCGCGCACCGCCGATTTCACCTTATCAAGGATCTGATTCATAACCGACTCCTCGATGTGGCGAAATACGCTCGTACTCAGCCTGAGGGTTGTCGGGGAACTCAGCACGCTCCATCCGCTTTCCTTCCCCGCGGACCCGGTGACCTGAAACGAGGATTCGTCAACTTTCCCGCTCAGTTCGCTCAAGGCCTTGAATCCCGTGGCCTGCCAGGCGCGGAGCAGATTGAGACTGTCGGAACCCTTTTCCTCGGAACCAACCGGCTGAAAAGTCTGCAGGGTGGCCGCGCTCAGGTCGATCTTGAGCAGCTTCCGCATAACCGGAGTGTCGTACTGCACGAAATCCGGCGCCGCCGGCTCGCCCGCGGTCTTTCCGGCCCACACGGGTTTGCCCGATACCGTTGAGGCAATCTCACCGCCCGTATCCTTCGATGCGAGAGCAAGGGCCCGTGCGCACAATTCCCGCACCTCCTGCTCTCCGGCCTTGACCGTGTCCTGCAGAAGACGGGCAAGCTGAATATGCGACATGGTATGCGATGAAGGGTCAATCGCCTGCACCAGGCCGGCATCCGAAAGCATCTGCTGCTTCCCGGCGGCCTGTGCCGCAACAGGCGCGGCCACACCCAGCATACGCATCGCGATCTGCATACGGAAAAGCTCCATGTGCAGTACCTGCTCCGTCTGCATCATCGCCGAGGGGTCCAGTTGGCGGCCGCCGATCTCAATCGTTTCACCGGCCCGGAAAGCCTCCTCCAGCACACCGGCAACCTGCCGCAGAGCAGCCACTATCTCACTGAACTGCTCCACAAGAGCGTCGGTCGGCCTGCTCAGGTCCAGCTCGCCGATATCACCCACAATGGTAAGACCCAACTCCTCCGAGATCGCTTGCAACGAACCGCGGAGAATTCCCGAAGCCTCATCCGCGGTCTCCTCGCCACGCTTCTCACCGCGGCTTACCTCACCCGGTTTCGAATCCGACGCGGGACGCCGGTTGAGAGCGGCCTGAGTCCGGCGGCATATCTCCCGCTTCCCGGCCACAACACTCTCCCGCACCCGCCCCTCTTCTCCCCCACGGGCGCCTTCGTTCGCCTCGCCCCGATCAACGGCCTGCCGTGCCCCGCGATTCTCTTCGGCAACGCTGCGATACACACGGCCGAACTCCTCCCGTCTCCGGTCAACGCCTCCTCGCTCCTCGACCGAAACCGCGGCCTGCCCGGCCCCGCTCCGCGTCCGATCCACCCCACGTGTCGAACCCGATCCGCCGTCCCCGGAACTCCGAGGTCGCTCGACCAGGTCGACAATGTTGAGTTTCTGGATCATTGTGTCTCTCACCTCCTTTCATGCGAGAAAGGTCTTTCATGCTCCCGTCGTTGCCGCAGGTACGGTAGTCAACGACGGCTCTCAACGCTCCATGAAACACGCTCCTTCAATCCCTCGTGCACTCCCCGCGGACTCCGCCCTGACGCCGAAATCTCTCATCCCTCGCCTCCCTCAGCCGTCCACCGGCGGTTTGCCCAGCTTCCTGCTTATCCGTACGGCCTTCTGCCGGGGAAGACCGGCCACGATTTTCGCCTTCTGCCGGTCGTCACCGATCGCCGTAATAATCTTGATCAGCAATTCATCATCAAGGGTCGCCAGTATCTGCGCCGCCTCATTGGGCCGCATGGCGCCGTAAACCCTGGCCAACTGGCGAATTCGTTTCTGCTCAAGCTCGGAGCTGCTCTCAACCATGGCCTCCAACTCACGCTTCCGCTCGTTCAGCCGTTGAATATTCTGCTCAAGCTCCTGTTCCATCATCGTAAGACGTTCAATACGTGCCTGGAGTTTTTCGCGTTCCCGGGCCAACTCTTCCTTCTGCTTCACATTGGCCTCGTATGCCTTGGAATGCACGCCCGCGAGCGAGTCCCGCCGCAGGGACCTCTTCATGAGTTTCACTTCTTCCTTCTCCGGCCTGGTGCGCGATGACGGGGTGAACTCGATACGCGCATTGCCGGTGAGAAACATCATGATCAGAAACATGACCGGAAAGGAGGCTACCGCAACGACGGCGATTGCAATGAGGTCTCGGGGCTTGAGGTTCATCTTCATGAGCTTCATCGGGCGCGACTCCCTCTTACTGAAGTTACCGTACAACGTCGAGCAAGGCATGTGCCACGAATCACGAGGAAACCGATTCGGCGTCGTAACACCTTATCAAATAAGCAATTATCTACAAAATTGAAGGGCTGACCGCAGCGAAACGGCGTGCGTCGCTGCCGGCACAAAACTTCCCCCCGGAGGCAGCAAATGCCGGGGTGGGGACACTTCGGTCAACGGCCGGCAATGGCGATCTGAACCTGTCTGTACCGGCTCATGAGGCTCACGCGAACCGGGGATTGAGAAGATCCCCGGCCGGTTTGAGAAGCCGATTACGCGCAATCCCGTGCCGGGCGTCACGAAGGAAAAGTATGTCTGATCAACACGAGGCACGATACAGAGAAGGCCTGAAAGGGTCGGCACCGAGCCGGCTCGGTCATTCGTGCCCCGCATACGGGGAAGACGGGTGCACGGTACGCCCCCTGATCGACGCCCTGCTCGTTTACTAAAAGAAAGGGGCCTTCCCCTTACGGGAAAGGCCCCTTTCACCCAACCGTCAGCACGTAACCGTCGCCGGCCAACCACCAAGGCCGGTATTACTCCTCTTGTTCGAGCTGCTCCATCTCCTCCCTGATCTTCTCGATCTCCTGCTGGAGATCCTGCTGCTCTTCGATCGTCTCGTCCTCAACCTGTTGGACTTCTTTCTGACCCTTCAGGTTCTCCGCCGTCGCAAGAGCATAGTCCATATCGGACTTCACGGTTTCGATATTGCGTGCGAAGAACTTCATACGCTCGAACTCATCGGCGTACTTGAGGTAGTCGTCGATCTCTTTCCTGGCGCTTTTCTGGCGGGTATGGAGGCTGTCGATCATGCTGACCACCAGTTCGCTCTGACGCGCCATGGCAAGCTCGTAGGCCGACTCGGCAATCTCATTGTAGCCGATTCTGTCGTTCTGGTATTTCTGACCCTTGACCGCCAGTTGATCCTCGTCGGGCGCCGAGGCCTTGTTGATTTTGTCAATACCCATCTGCAGCACCGTCACCGCCTCGGAATAGTTTTGCTGCATCAGCAGCCCGTACGCCTCAAGCAACGCTGCTTCACTCTGCAGCACCAGTTTCTCCGAGGTCTTCTGAAGGTTCCTGGCCGCGGTAAGACAGTCTCCCCACTGCTGCGCCTTAACCGCCGTCCATGCCAGTCCCAGGAGCGCATCCTCGTGGTAGTAGCTGCTCGACGGGATCTCGCGGAGAGCGGTTACCGCCTTGGACAACCACTGCTCTTCGTAGAAGAGATACCCGATCAGCAACAGGGATCGATTGACCGCCTCCTTCTGCTCCGGAGTGCTGACTTCTGCCTGAATTGCGGCTTCAAGCGATTCCCGCGCCCGCTGCATGTTGTTGGACAGGACGTATGCCACGGCCTGCGAATGCTGAGCGAACACATACGAAGGATGTGAGGCGGGGATCACCGAAAAAAGCTGGATCGCCTTGGCGTAATTCTTCTGCCGCATCTGCGTTTCGCCCATCAGGTAATACGCATGGTGCTTCAGCGAATCGGGCGTGCTCATCTTGTTGAGCTTGGTGAACTGATTCGACACCGCCGCGTTGTTCCCGTTGCGGTAATTGATCCGCATGATTCCCAGATCACAATACGGGACAACCTCGCTTTGCGGATACGTCTTGATCGCATGCTCGTACCCGTCCCTGGAACCCTCCCTCATGTCAAGCTCTTCCTGGCAACCGCGGAGATAGTAATGAACCCAGTCGTTCTTGAAGAAGTCGGGAAACTGGGCAAGAATCTGCCCGAAAATGAAAAACGCGTCCCAGTACTTCTCCTGATGATACAGGGTAAGGGCCTTGTTGTAGAGATCGTTCGGCGAAGCATCGAGCAGCCGCGCCATGCGCCGCGCGTAAAGCTCCTCCCGATGCTTGCCGACCTCTACCCGCGTGTAGATGGTGTGCGAGAGTACCCGTTCGCCCTGCAGCATATTGTTGAACTGATACAGAACCTCGAGATCGCGCCCCTGGTTCACGCTGGGCACGTTCATCCCCGCCGCAAAACCCCAGTAGCCGGGAAGTTCCTCGCCCTCCGGGCCTTTCTCTCCCAGACCGAACTGGGCGTACAGTTTAAACACCCGCAGAAGCCACACCCCGAGCCGGAACGACAACTCGGTTTCGAGATTCTGGGCCGCGTCTACATACTCTCCCCCCGCGCCCAGCGTCTTGAACGCATCGGCCTGGCTGAAAAAATCCTTGATGTCGTAGTCCGCACCGACTTCAATACGTCGCTCCAGCAGGTACATCGCGTACGAAAGCTTGAGGTTTCGCGCGTACGATTCCTTGGAACCGCTTTCGACCGAGAAATTCGGAGCAAGGATGTTCTGCATCGAAAGCCCCATGAGATGAATTCCCAGCCACGGATGGCGCAGCAGTCGATAGGTGGCACCCAGGTCGAACCCATAGCCGATGTTGGTCCTGGCCTCGTCGCCCAGCTCGGGGAAAAGACTCTGGTACACGAGCGTTACGTTGGCGCCCACACTCAGTCGATTCCACGGATTGATCGCGTACGTGAACAGAAAGAGGTTCTCACTTGTGCTGATATCCTCGTCGGTCTGCACAAGCTCACTCCCACTGATTTCCGTGCGAGGGTAGCTGCCGGAGAAATTCCCCAGCCACGACACTCCGGCCGTCTGATACAGACCGATCGGAACACTTAACCCGGCCTCCATGAGCGTGAACTGCGCCCCCACCGTCGGCGCAAAGCCCAGCCGCATTGTCGTGTAATTCTCCTCGGTGAGAAATGCCGCATTATTGACGGCCGAATGGGTCCAGAAGAGATCTCTCCACCTCTGGGTAACCGCAAACTCTCCGGGCAAACCGTCGGCCCTGACCGTGACGGTCGCACCCAGAACTACAAGAAGAAATAATCCCGCTCCCCCCCGCTTCCGCAAGCATCTTCGCGCGCTCATAAGCCCGACTCTTTCTTTGGGTGTTGGTAAAGAATTGAACATACCGGCGAGCCTGTCCTCCCCTCCCGAATGCCTCATGGATATCCCCCTCGCCGAGCCCGGACCTCGACCGGGAACCCCCCCGGTACTCTCGCCCCGGGACTCCGCTTCAGAAATCTCCTCCGCTCGACGAACCAATATCTTCGTAGGTATTCACACGAATACCCGGCGCTTCGTCCTCCGGACATTCCGGGCACGCCACTTTGCCCGCCGATGTGAAATCCATCCTGGTCCGCGGGGCCATGAACCGCGGGTCGTACGCAAAATTACCCGTCGGCAGCGGACTCGGAGACCACAGATTCCGATAGAAATTATTGTTCACCATACGCACCTTGTCGGACTCGGGAAGCAGCTTCACGTGGAAACGCTCGTTGTGCGCAATGATGTTATACTCGATCATCAGGTTGGACTTGCCCCCCATCGCCACCCCGTGGTTGCTGTTGTAGGCGATAGTGTTGTGCAGGATGCTGGGTCCCACCGAGCGGACGTCCCAGCCCTGGATTCCCGACGCCCCGTTGAAAGCAATGATGTTGTCTTCGACGGAGGGAAGATGCCGCACGCAGATGATACCGGTCTGCCAGTTGCGGACAATCCGGCACCAGGTGATAGCGTTGCCCGAGTGCTTGCTGAATACACCGATCGTGCCGTTGCGAATGACAAAACCGCTGATAGAGGAGTTGCGGCCGAGCGTGACGACCGTTCCCTTCCCCTTGCCGTCAATGACCGCCTCCAGCCTGTCGCGAGCTTTCAGCACCGTGCCCGCCTCAACAAATACCCGCTCCCGATAGACCCCGGGCTCGACCAGCACGGTGTCGCCCGGCTTGGTCTTGATGAATGCATGGGAGATCGTCTGCGCCTCCGCCGAAGGCACTTCGATCACCCGCCCCGCCCGTGCCGTCACCGCCACGCACACCAGCGCAAACAACGAAAGGGCAGCAGTTCTCTTCGCACACTCTGCTCTTCTTACCATGGCTCTCACCTCACGTAAAAAGGGTTGACCACATCAGCACATATTCAATACGCCAGCCGCGCCCCCAGATCCTCTCCCGTCTCGCTTCTCCGCCGACAGCGGGATTCCTCCCGAAGGCTGAAATCCATCTGCTTCACATCGTCGAACATCGGCTCCAGCACGTAGTTGTCCGCCGGCAATGTCGTGGGAATGGTGCTGTTGCCGTAGAAGACGTTTCCCACAACCGTAACTCTGGCCTCGCCCGGCAGCACTTTCATTCCGAATTGCTCGTTGTACGCAACGATATTGTGCTCAAGAGCCAACTCCGACGCCCCTCCCACCGAAATTCCGTGATTTGAGTTGCAGGCAATCGTGTTGTGGCGAATCGCCGGAGCCGTCGTCGCCCGCACCTCCCACCCCTGAATGCCGGAACCCCGATTGTAAACCACTTCGTTGTCTTCAATCCGGGGAAGGTTCCCCACGCAGACAATACCGGTTCCCCAGTTTTCGAGGATTCGGCAGCGGCTCACCGCGTTGCCCGTTCCTCGTGACAGCACGCCGATCGTACCGTTGCGGATTTGGAACCCGCTGACTTCGGCATCGCCGCCGAGATTGACTACCGCTCCCCTTCCCCCGCCATCGAGAATCGCCCCGAACAGCGTCTCGGAGACCAGGACAATCCCCGGCTCCACCACCACCCGCTCACCATAGACCCCGTCGGCCACCAGCACCGTATCACCCCGCTTCGCCTTGATAATCGTGCGGTTCAGCGAAACCGAATTGTCGGCCACCTTCACCGCCGCAGCGGGCACTCGAGCGCTGCTCCCCATGGTGAGCATGCACACGATCAATTTCAAGGCCCGGCACCAATGCATCGACGCCATGCGGAGAAAACTCCGGTCCAAGGAATCTCCCGCCTTCAGTTTTGCGATGGACTTACCCGCTTAATTGCAGGACTCAAGTCCCCCGACGGGCAACCGGAAAGGCCATCCGTCCTCGTATCCCGGAAAGAATACCACTAATGAATATAATAATGGCGAAACGGGAAGGCAACGACACGGTCCCGACTCTCGGCCCCCGATGGTCCTCCGCAGTCCCCCTGCTCCCTTTCCGCGCCGTAAACCCCGCCGGCTCCGTCCCAACCATTGCGGCAGCGACGAAGCATGGAAGCCTGCCGCAACGCGGGGAACATTCCGCGGCGCGGCGGGCACGACTTGTCCCGGCACGTTGTCTTTCTTATTTTATAGCAGAGACATCGGCGGGCCTGTCCTGTCCGGCGAACTCACGAAGTGGCCGCACTCTCCACCAACGGAGTCTTCCTCATGCCGATCCGTACCAGTGCACTCGCAGCAGTTCTTCTCCTTGGGCTTACCCTTGCCTGCAACCTGTTCGCTCCCTCCGAGCCCCGAAGGGAGGAGTTTGCCGAGCGCAGAGGACCCGAGGGTCTCGTGCTCGAAGGCAAGCTCAAGATGCGTAATGAAGACTGGCAAGAGGCGCTCGACCTTTTCAACAAGGCGCTGGACAGGGACAGCGGCACGACCGAGGCCTATTTCTACAAGGGTAAGTGCATCCTCAGGATCGCCGATGTCAGCCTGTCCGAAGTCTGGGCGGAGATTGATCCCTCCGAGGATGCCGCGGCGGGAAACGTTGAGAAAGATGACGTACCCTTTCTCTATAATCCCGGTGATCGCGACCTGAATGAAATGACTGTCGACGCGCAAGGCAATGCGGTCCCGCTGGTGGACTCCGTTTTCTACGAGCGCAAAATTCTCTACGATGCGGTCTGTGAAGCAATCACGCAACTGGAGATTATTCACGAAAACTACGCGTGCATGGACAGTTGCGAGGAACGGTTCAGCGAAGACTCCCTGGATGCCTGTATGGACAACTGCATTCAAATGGACGGGAGGATCCGGCGCAAGCAGTATGAGAGCGACTACCTGGTTGAAATCGCGGTGAAGGCGGTACTGGGGCTGGTAGACCTGGACGACGACCGCCAATTGGATTATGACCCCGTAAATCCGACCACCGAGCAGGAGATGTTCCTTGTGCTGGTCCAGGACGTGCCCTCGATAGACTCGCTGGAGCTGGACAGCCTCAAGCAGGTCTCGCGCGATCCCAATGATATCAACCCCAAACTCGATTCCCTGCGCCGCGTCGTGGACAAAGCACACGAAAGCGACAGCCTCTTCAAACAGGAACTCAGAGAGGGCGCGGAGAAAAGCAGCAAGCTCGATACGACGATGACCCGGAATATCAGCGACGCCATCGACGTGTTCCATACGGTGCTTCCGTACTATTATTATCACGACCTCAGGGACAACGACGATTCGTATTGGGACACGGACGGCGACGGGCAGGTGGACCCGATGATCTGGATGGATTGGGACGGAGACGACCTGATCGACATTCATTCCCCTGAGCAAATCAATGGAGGCGCCGCCCATCTTCACATCGGCGATTCCCTGCACCGGCTGGAAAACCCCGGGCTCTATACGCTGGTCGATCCCGCCAACGAAGACTATGAGCTTTTCGTGTACAAAGGCGATACCTGCTACGAGTGGATCGCCGGCGACTGGAGCGTTGACGAAGAGATGATGGACGCGAAAGACAACGACCGCGACGGCTTGACCGACGAGGATACCCGCACCGTCAACGACACAATTGACGACGATGGGGACTATGTCGAGTTGACCGTCACGAACACGCTTTCACTCGGCCTCCAGGCAGGCGGGAAATATGTCAGGTTGTGGGGCAACGGTCGACAGAATCGGGCACAACTCTTCGACAACGGCAGTGTGGGCGACACGCTGGTGGATGCCTACGGGAACGTCTACGAGGTAATCCGCTACATCGACAGTTCACAGGTTGATGCCGTACTGAAATCTCTCGGCACCGATCCCGCGTACGACTATGCGCGGATGAATCCCTCGCAAATCGGAGACACGGCGGCAATAAGGGCCGAAACGCAGAGTGCGCCGATCAAGGACCCCACGGTGTGGAATGATGCCAACGGTAACGGAAAAATCGACGGCGTGAACGCATCGAGCCCCGCCTACGGTACCGAGTTTCTGGCCGGGGACTGGGGAGTCGATGAAGAATGGTACGACGGGGTCGATAACGACAACGACGGTCTGGTGGATGAGGACGGGGGCAGTCTGCCGCCGGAATCGCTGAGAGCGGTACTGATCCAGTTGCAGAGCAGGTAGGACATTCGGCGATGAAAGGAACAACGCACATGCACACGAGTTCTGTCCAGGCACGACTGCTTTGGGCGGCGGTGATGACGGCCGCCGCGGTCCTTTCGGCCGCTCCCCGGGGGCCCAATTATGAAGGCATCCGGTCCATGGGAATGGGCAACACGAACGTGGCGGTTACCACCGACCGAACGGCAATCTTCCACAATCCCGCCGGTCTGGGCCTGCTGGGAGAAGAGCTGCAGATCTCAACCCGCCCCTTCATCCTGGGGCTGGACGGCTCCTTTTCCAAATACGCCTCCACCCTGGGCCGTCACCAGGACAAACTCTCCGACCTGTCGAAAATCGACGATCCCTTTCTGGAAGATCTGGATTCGCTCGACGGGCTCTGGACCGGTATCGATTATATCCCCGAGATCACCGTAGCCACGAAGAACATGGGCTTCGGGGTCTACTCGGTATGGCCGCTGGGCATGAAAATCGAAACCGGGCATTTCATTCCTAAACTCGGTCTGAAAGGGCAGCGCGATCTCGTATTCACCTGGGCCGTCGGCATACCCCTCAAAACCGATAAGCATCATTTCGGCGTCTCTCTGGAATACCTTCAGCGAAGGCCGCTTGAAGAGCGAATTACCACTTACTCCGAAACGTTCATTTATTTCGATGAAGCCAGGCAGCGGCCGCTGGGCGTTGTCGGGGATTTCACCAGGCTTCAGCACGGCGCGAGTTTCGACGCGGGGTTCATGCACGATCTGTTCCCCGGCTTTCGCCTGGCCTACGCGATGAAGGATATGTTCGGCGTGGTCGGCGGCAACATGGTGGTGCCCCAGTTCGACCTGGGAGTTGCCTACTATCTGCCCGAAATCGAAGAGCTGTACTTCCTGCGAAACGTCATTGCCTCACTGGAGCTGACCGATATCTGGGGATTTGAAGAGAGAACGAAGCGCTACGAGCAGTTTGCCAAGAAGATCCACCTCGGGGCCGAGATCGACCTTCAGTACGTGGCGTTTCGCGGCGGAATCAACCAGGGATATCCGACCTTCGGAATCGGTGCCTCGTTCGGACCTCTCCGGGCCGACTACGTCTACTATACCGAAGAAGTGGGCTACTATGCCGGCCAGTTGCCCAGGAGCATGCACGTGATGTCACTGGGGCTGCAGTTGAACATCAAGATGCTGCGTGCGCGGTTTGGTGGTGATGAGACGGAAGCGCCCGAGGCACCGGAACCGGTGCAGGACGGGGACACGAACCCATAGACGTCGGCAAAAAGGCGTCGCTCCGGCCCCGGCAGTTGACTTCCCGGGAAGCGGTGTCTTATAATTATAGTAGAGGGTTTCTATCTTCGGGGACACGGTTGTGCCGGAGGATAGGGAGAGATTTTGTGCGGCACCGTGCGGGACGGACGGGACATTCCAAGGACACATACCATGAAAACATCGAGCCGGGCAAGACGAAATCTGGGAATTCTCACTATGCTGGGGCTGCCGGCAACCGTCGGCATCTTCGATGCCGCACATGCCCAGCCCGCGGTCCAGAACGCGGTACTCGAGGGTATCCAGATATCGAGCGAAGAAGGGGAGAAGCCGGACGAAAAACTCATCACCTGCTACTTCATTTTCCGCGATAAGCCTACCAGTTATTTCTACGATATCAACCGGAAAGCAAAGACCCTGGTGTTCGAGTTCAACGACACCGAAATGGGAAGCTCCCCCATACCTTCACAGTCGGAGCCGCCGATTTCGGGATTTGAGATCGAAAAGAAGCGCGTCGACAAAAACGCCGAAATCAGAGGGCTGAAACCGGAGTGGCACGACCTTATCGAAGTGACTTTCTCGCTGGACAATATTCCGGTCATCACCGTCAACGATCAATATAACATCATCACCTTCACCTACAAATGGGCAACCAATCCGGAGAAGATCGAAGAGTACGCGATGGAAGAGAAGAAGAATATCTTCGTTCCCGTTTCTCTGGCCACCGTGGGAGGTGCGGGGGCCGCCGCGCTGGCGTACTACTTTCTGAGGGACGACGGCGAGGAGAAAGTACAGCGGCCCATTCCAATAGACGACCGGCCTCGACGAGAGCGTTACACCGAAGGCGACGAATAGACGCAACCTCCCGGTGAAGCTGAGTGACAAGAGTCCATCCGCGGGTTCTCCCCGGTTTCCGTTCAGGTGAACCCGGGTGAGCAAATTCGGGGCGAACCGGTCCGCCCGTCAACCTGAGGCATCCGGCCCTCAGCCCCGGCAAGAAACCCTTCCCTGCCTGCCGGTTCCGTATACATTGATAAAAACGACTGCTATTAAGTATCTTATTGTCACCGGCATTCTTCAATGAAGGCGTTCGGCAGGCAGGTCGCCGCGGCCGGAAGCGAACGCCGTCACCATGTATTCATGCGGGGGTGGTGTTGTGACCGCATATCGAAACTTCCTGTCCCGGACCCGATCGGCACGCGCGGTTCTCGCGGCGCTGGTGCTTTCGTCCGCGGCCTTTGCGGATGAAAGTGAGTCGGTATTCAAGGTAGCGCAGCGTTTTTTCAGCGACAGTCTGTACAATCTCGCTCTGGAGCAGTACCGGAAGTACCTGGGGCTGGAGCGTCCACCGGAACGCGACCCCATGGTCTACTACCGCAGCGCGGTCTGTCTTCACCGTATGGGGGACACACGCGAAGCGGCTCGGGCCTTTGAGAATTTCATTCGGGAATACCCCGGCGACGAGCGGATGATGGACGCTATGTATGCGGCCGGCAGGGCACGGAAGGAACTCGAAGATTACAAGCAGGCATCGGACTGGTTCCACCTCGTATGGAGCCGTTTCGTTGGTAGCGCCAAGGCGAGTCGTGCGTTGTTCGAGGCGGCGGAGTGCGCGCGCCTTGATACCAATCCTCAGCGCGCCATGGAACTCTACGACCTTTATGTCAGGCGTTTTCCCCGGAAGGAGCACGCCGCCGCGGCGTCGCTGTCGCTGGCAAAACTGCAGATGGAAGCGGGAGACTATCCGGCGGCGCAGAGGACTCTGGAGAAGGCCGACAAGATGGGCGGTCGCGACGATGTCTCCGCGACGCGCACCCTGTATCTGAAAGCCAGGCTGGCTCAGGAAATGAACGAAACCGAGGCGGCCGAAGAGGCATATCGCGCAATGATGCAGAGCAATGTCGAGCAGTTCCCCGAAGCCGATCGCGCGTATCGTCATTATGTCGGGTTCCTCGAAAGTCGCAAGCGGTTCGAGGAATCGCTCCCGGTGTACGCTGCTCTGGCCAATCATCTCTCCCGCAAGGGGCAGGCTCCGAACGAAAACCTTCTCTTCTCCCGGGGCGAAGCTGCCCGTAAGGCAAAGCAGTATGAGCAGGCGGCAGGGCTCTACCGACGGATTCTCCAGCAGTTCCCGTCATCGCCGAAGACGGCGCAGGTTGAATTCCGCCTTGCCGAGTGCCGGGCGGGAATGGACGACCTGGCCGGTGCGGTCGAATCGCTTCAGCGGATTGCAGTCAACGACTCCTCGGGCGAATATGCGCACAAGGCCCTGCTGCGCATGGGCGATCTCTATTTCAGCAAGGACCTGTGGCCGAGTGCCATTGTCGCCTATCGGAAGTACCTTCATCTGCCGCAAGCGCCCAATAAGGATCGCGTGATCTTCCGTATCGGCAGGATCTATCAGGAAAAGTTCAAACGCTTCGGCGCCGCATCGCGGGAGTACCAGACACTTCTCTCCCGGCACCCCGGAAGTCCGTACTATCACGATGCACTCTACGCGATCGCCCAGTGCCATGAGCAAACCGGCGATTTCTCGTCGGCCATGAGAGAGTACGAATACCTCCTGGAGTCGGGCGCCGAGCAGAAGCTGGTTGAGAAAGCCCGCGACCGCCTGGACTACCTGACACGTTTCAAGAGGAAGTCTCCCGAGGAAGCGGTTGCTTCCTTGACACAACTCCTTCGCGACTCCTACAAAGATATCCCCCGCTCCGCACGGCTCATGCGCATTGCTCAAATCTATGACCGGCATCTCAAGCAGTTCGAGGAAGCGCTCGAGATTTACGACGAGGTAGCGACCCTAAAGCCGGCGCCGCCGGAATCGACTGCCGTGCGCGCCGCCATGCGCAAAGCCGCGGTCCACGAGAAGCTCGCGCGACAAGCTTCCTGTGAGGGTAATCCGAAACTGGCCTCTCACCATGACGGCAAAGCACGCGAGGTGTACGAGTCGATTCTCTCGCGGTATTCTTCTTCTCCTTTCAACGCCGAAGCGGCATTTCGTCGAATGATGTTGAGTTCTCCGGAGATCGGTCAACTGCGGGAGTTTCTCTCCTCGTACCCGGACAGCCCCTACCAGGCCGAAGTGCTGATGGAAATCGCCCGGCGGTACCGACGCGAAGCAAAGGAAGAGGGAAGCAAAGGCACCGGCAAGGCCGTCGAGGCCCTTGCTCATCTCGTGAGTCGTTTTCCGGCAACCGAGCAGGCTGAACAGGCTTACGCCCTGCTGGCCCGCAGCCTGGTCGCTCTGGGTGAGCTGGATTCGGCCCAGTCCGTGATCGCCACATTCCTGAAGCGCTACGAGCACTCGGAGTATGCGCCGGAAGTGCTCTATACACGGGGGATTATCGCCAGGAAACGCGGAAACTACGGCAAAGCTCTGGACGTGTTCAACGATGTATTCCATCGGTATCCTTTCAGCCCCTTTGCCTCCCTGTCCCGTTACGAGCTGGCCGCGGCGCAACTGGAGACCGGGCGGGTATTCGAAGCGCTGGGCAATTTCAGGGCATACGCGGAAGACTACCCGGCCGGACGATACGCGCAGGACGCCCGCTATGGAATCGCCCGATGTCTGGTGAAGACGGGTGCGGTGGAGGAGGCCTCCCGGATCCTTTCGGGCCTTCTTGAAAGCGACGTATCCGAGCGCGTGAAAGCCGGCGCCTATGCCGAGATGGGTCATATTGCCCGAAGCAACGGCGATCTGCCGGCCGCGATCGACTACTACAAGAAAGGCCTCGCCGCCAGGCAGCTTGCCTCTCGCGGTGAAGTTCTCCTGGCGCTGGGAGAGCTGTACTACGAAAAGAAGATTTACGGCGACGCGGCGAAGGCATATCGCACGGCACTGAAACACATGCGCACCGAGGAAGATTCGAGCCGGGCACTGCTGGGTGCCGTCTGTTCGTTGATCATGGACGGAGACGCACGCAAAAGCGGTTCGTATCGCAAGCTCTTCGACAAACGTTTTCCAGACGACCGCAACGGCCGGGCACGGATTGTCTTCACCGAAGGGCTGCATCATCTGGCGGGGAAACGCTACGAGAAGGCGGCCGACCGGTTCAACGATCTGGTTTCCAAGTACGGGCAAACGGCATGGGCGGACAACGCGCTGTATCATCGTGCCCTGAGCTACTACTACAACAACGACAAGGAGAAGTCCTTCAAACTGTTCCGGGAGACGGCCGAGAAATATCCTCGAAGCGAGTTCGTTCCGGCGGCCCGTTTCAAAGTCGGCATGATCCTCCACGGCAATGAGGAGTACATGCGTGCGGCTCATGAATTCCAGGCGGTGGTCGAAGACAAACGCGCCGACAGCGAGACACGGTATCGCGCGACCCACAACGCCGCGCTTGACTTCCAGAAGGTGGCGGCGTGGGTTGACGCGGCCCGCATGTACGAACGTCTGCTGGAAGACTATCCCGACCGCACCTCCGAGTCCCAGGCGCATCTGAAGATCGGCTTTTGTCTCGTGCAGGGATCGCAATTCGAGGAGGCGTTGAAGCATTTCCGGAAGGCCGATGTGAACGCCAACGAGGAGGACAGACCGGAGATACTGTACTGGATCGCCACGTGCTTCTCCAAGCTCGGCCGCCATGAGAAGGCGATAGCGGAATACCTGAAAGTGCCGTATCTTTACTCCGGCGTAGGCAAATGGGGAGTGACCGCCGAGCTTGAAGCGGCGCGTCTCTACGAGCGGATGGGTGAATTCAAGAAGGCCGGATCGCTGTACGGTAAGGTCGTTCGCAGTGACGGCGAGCATGGGCAGTTCGGGAAACAGGCTTCCGAGCGGCTCAAGCGCCTTGAGAAACTCACGGCGGAGGAGTGATGGCGGCCGGAGTAATGGAGCGCTCGGAAATTGAGGCCTTCATTGCCAAAGTCCCATTGTTTGCATGCCTGACCCCCCGCGCCCGCAAGGCAATCTGCGGGGGGATGCTGCAGCGGTGCTTCAAACCGGGAGAGATGATCGTCCAGGAGGAAGACACCGAAAACCAGACGTTTTTCATAATCGTCTCCGGTGTGGTGAATGTCGCGACATTCACGACGGAAGGGAAGCAAACGATCCTGGCAACACTGCGTAAGGGTGAGTTTTTCGGGGAGATGGCGATACTGGACGGGGAGCCCCGCAGCGCATCGGTAGTAGCGGCCCGTTCATGCGAGCTTCTCCTGTTGTATCGGAACGTGTTCCAGGAGATTCTCCGTACCTATCCTGAAATGGCGGCCCGCATGCTGGTGCAACTGTCTCGGCGGCTGCGCAGGGCAAACCGCCGGATTGGTACGCTGTCGCTGATGAGTACGTGCGGGAAGGTTGCGGATGTGATCGTGCAGATAGCACGGGAGCAGGGGGAAAAGCAGGGAGACCTGGTTGTCGTTTCCCACCGTCCGGCGCACCATGAAATAGCCGACATGGCGGGGACAAGCAGGGAGACGGTATCAAGGATCCTTTCACAGTTTCAGAAAAGCGGCTATATCACGATTGACGGAAAGAAGATGGTGATCCTCGATGAGACAAAACTATACCATTAGCATCCCGGTGAAGACCTTCTGGAAATTTGTCGTACCGGCCTCGATTCTGTTGGGCACGATCGGTATGCTGGCCGGTGCGATTATTGTGGACCGCGTCATCATGCCGCGTGTTGTCAAGCTGGACCGGGGAGTCGTGGAGGTGCCCTCCCTGGAGGACCTGCCGTGGACGCAGGCGCGACAGAAGCTCTTCGACCTGGGGCTTCGCTGCCAGGTGACCGGAAGGAGCTATAACGACGAGGTCGAGGAGGATCACATCCTTTCGCAGAACCCGGCGGCCGGGACGATGCTTGACAAGGCGGAACGCCGGGGAGTACAGGTAGTTGTGAGCAGGGGTCCCGAGATTGCGCGGGTTCCGACGGTGAGGGGCCTGGGAGCGCGGGGAGCCCGAAGAAAACTGCGCAAGCATGGTTTCGCGGTCGGCACCGTCTACCGTCACTATTCCGGGGCCGTGCCCAAGGACAAAGTGATGTTTCTGAAGCCCGAACCCGGCTCCGTTGTCTCGCGCGAGGTACCGATAGATATCACCGTGTCGAAGGGGCCGGAACCGACCCACGGAGAAGTGCCGAACCTTATAGGAGAGACCCTCGCGGCGGCCAAGGCCCAGATCCGGGAGAGCGGATTGAAACTGGGAAGCGTGAAGACGGCACACAGCGCCACGCTTGACCCCGGCACGATCATGTCGCAGTCGGTACCGCCCGGCACCACCGTTCCCTTTGAAAGCGCAGTCAACGTTGTTGTTGCTTCGGGCACGTAGCGGCCGAAGCGGCTCGCCACGGAAGTTCCGGAGCCGCACCGCGGCCGGAAACGTGTCGGCAACGCGGAGAGTCATGGATCAGAACCCTCTTGCCTTTCGTCGCACCGCCCTGCGTGCCTGTTGCATCCTGGCCGCCCTGCTGACGGCCGGGTGCGGCATACGACGCGATTTCCCGGTCCTGCAACCCGTCACCAGCCCCTCGCGCAGCGATCTCGCCGCTATGCGTGCCCAGAAGTACTTCATCAAAGCACGAGATTACGATCGCCGCGGTTTTCCTCGCATGGCCGAGCGCTTCTATGAAATGGCCCGGGAGCTGGACCCGGAATCACCCACCCTCCACCGCCTGCTCCTGTCTCACTATCTTGCATCGGGCAAATTCACCCAGGCCCTGCTGCTGGTAAAGGGTGACAAGGACCTCGAAGAGCTTCCCGAGGAGTCGGTGAAACTTCTTGCAAACATCTACGTACGGTTGGGCAGATTTGCCTCTGCCGCCGAAGTACTGGAAAGTCTCGACACGCTCACCGACAAGCAGCATTACTCTCTCTGCGCTGTCTACGACGCCATGGGCGAGTATGCAAAGGCGGCCGCCATGTGTCGCCGGTTTCTGTCCGAGCATCCGGAATCACTGAGCGTCGGGCTGCGATTAGGGAAACTATACGAAAAGCTTCGGGATTTCGATAGAGCGGAGAGTACCTACATAGCTCTTGAGGAGCATTTTCCCCGGGACATCAGGATCCTTCAAGCCCTGAGCACCACGTGTCTTCTTCGCGGTGACACCGCAACGGCCCTCGACCTGCTTCGTACGGCCGCGGCCCTCGACTCATCATCCATGGAAACTCTCAGCGCCCTGGCACAGATCCACATCGGCAGGGAAGACTACGAAAAAGCGATTCCGTACTACACCCGTTTGTTCGAGGCGCCGGAGGTAGGCAGGATCTACGGCCGAACGCTCGCGTTGTTGTACTATTACACGGAGCGCTACGATGAAGCCTCTTCGCTTCTCCAGGAGCTGATTGCCGAGAACGTCGACGACCCCGAGCTGCACTTCTACCTCGGCATGGTCCTGGCCGCCCGGGAGGAGCTTACGTCGGCACGTATCGAATACCGCAAAGCGCTCACCCTGAAGCCCTCGTTCGTGGAAGCCTGGCAACAGGTGTGCTTTCTCACGTTCAGGGACGGTGACACGACTGAAGCCCTCTCGTGGGCGCGGAAATTCAGCGAGAAGATGGAGAAGGAGAGTATTGCCTGGCGTACACACGGTACACTGCTCAACGCCGCGAAGAAGTACGGCGAAGCCGTTGCTCCGCTGCGCAAGGCGGTCGAACGTGCACCCGAGGATGCCGCGGCGTGGTTTGAACTCGGGAGCGCGCTGGAGAGAACCGGTAAGATAGACAAGGCGGCCGACGCGTTCAGGACCGTGCTGCGCTTGCGCCCGGGAGATGCCCAGACAGCCAATTATCTGGCCTATATGTGGACCGAACACGATATGCGACTCGATTCGGCCGGAACCCTCCTGGAGTCGGCCCTGGAGAAGGACCCGGACAACGGGGCGTATATCGATTCGTACGCATGGCTTTTCTATAAGATGGGACGTTTCGATTCGGCACTCGTGCATATACGCAAGGCCATATTGAAACTGGATGACGATCCGGTGATCTATGAACACCTCGGGGACATCCTTGCCGAAATGGGGAAGCAAGGTGAGGCGATCGAAGCATACGAGAAGAGCCTCGAACTGGGGACCGAGAAACCGGCCGAAATCGAGGAGAAAATCGAGAAGCTGCGCAATGGGCCGTAACCTGCCGGCCGAACCGCGACCCCGGCGGAGAGCATGGCTCCTGAGAACGGGAAGCTGTCTTGTATGCGCTACGGTGGGGTTTCGTTGTACGCTCCCGCCGGCTTCGAGGACGGTGCGGGAGTCCGATGCCCTGATTTCGTTTCTGCGACGCGACCGAAGACCGCCGTTCGAAGCGGCGGCCACCGTTTCGATTATCGCCGAAGGTGCCCGCTACCGGGGTTCCGCCCAGGTGTTTTTTCGCAATGACTCCAGTTTCGAAATCACCCTGTACGATCCTTTCGGAGGCCGACTGCTGGGAGTCGATGCCGCCGCCGGCGGCGCGGTACTTGCCTCCCCGGCCGGGAAGTTCCGCCTGAAGGATACCGGCAATGTCGTTATCCCGGACATGGGAATCAGCTATCCTTTCAGTTTTCGCGTTCTTACCCGTAGTATTACGGGAAGGTTGCCTCGGGTCGCATCCCTGCCGGATAACGGACGTGTACGCCGGGGACCCCTGAAAGCAGTACTTGTGTGGGAGCTGGACTCGGCTACGGTACAGGCCGCCGTGGGCAGAAGAAACGGACGCCCCAAAGCGGTCTCCTACGTGTCGAAGGGTACGTATGGTGGCTGGCTCCTGCGGTTCAGCGCTTTCGAGGGGGACATGCCCAGGCGGATAGAATACCGGAATGACCATGAATCGCTGGACTTTCGGTATGAGCGAATTATTTTTTCTCCTTAGTAAGGACCGTGCCGCCATGAACAGACACCTCCAAGCCGCTGCCGGTATACTGCTTTCTGCCGCACTCATCCGTGTCGGTGCCGACACCGTGCACAGGAACACCGGGACAACAACATCCTTCGACTTCCTTCGTATCGGCTACGATGCCCGCTCGGTGGCCCTGGGAGGTGCGTCGGCGGGACTTCCGGGCTGCTTTTCGGGGCTGCCGGCAAACCCCGCCGCCCTCGGCCGGAATGAGGCTCACTCAGTAGCGCTGGGATATCGACCGGTTATCCTGGACATTCGAGGGGTCCCGCTCTCGTATTCGGTTCCGGTACGAAGACTGTGCCCCGATATTCGGGGTGTTGTCGGCGCGAGCATAGTCTATTTTTCGTACGGATCGCTCGACGAGATCAATCGGTATCGGGCTCGCACCGGGGTGACGTGGAATCCCTACGCACTTGCCGGCGGGGTTTCATGGGCCGATGTCGTCTGGGATGAGCTTGCCGTGGGCGCTACGATCAAGGGAATCTATGACCGGATCGGCAGCTCCGCGGGAGAAACGTATACGGTCGAGGCGTTTGCCCTCGATGCGGGGGCTCAGTACCACCTCTCCCGGGAAAGACTCGTTCTGGGTATAACCATGAAGAACCTCGGGTTTGTCCGAAGCGCACACGGGGCCGATTCACCCACCCCTGAACTCCCTCTGATCGCGGTCTTCGGCCTCTCATACATCCCTCCGGGGTTGTCCCAGGTCAAGCTCGTTGCCGATATGCGCAAAAGTAGCGACGATTTTCTCACGTATCGGACGGGCCTGGAACTGGACGTCTATGAAAAGCACCTTTTCCTCCGTGGTGGACTGACTCTCAATAACCGCGATATCCGCGAAGGAATCAACACGCTTCGCGGCGAACAGGATGTGGCCTACCAGAAGCCGGAGTGGACCACGGGAACGTTCGGGATCGGTTTTCGGAGCCGTATCGAAACCGTGGGTGTACGGGGCGATCTGGCGTACCAGACTCGCGTTGGCGGACTTCCCCCGTCCATCCTGATGTCCACAACCCTGGAGTACTGATGCTTACACCGCGGGAACCCAGCTATCGCTCCGCGAAACCGGAGATTTGCCCGTGAACGTGTCACCACCTGAGGCGACTACCGCAACGGCCACCAGATACAAAGTGCTCGTGGTCGATGATGAAAGCAGGATCTGCGAACTCCTCGCATCGGTTTTGCAGGACGATTACGATGTGGAAACGGCGCTGCGGGCAGAGGAAGCACTCTCGAAGATTCGCGAAGTGGATTTCGATCTGGTGGTGACCGACCTGAAACTTCCCGACGGCAACGGCATAGGCATTCTGGAGGAGGCAAAGAAACAGGATCCGTATTGCGAAGTTATCATCGTCACGGCATTCGCCTCTCTGGACACGGCAGCCGCGGCGGTCAATCTCAACGCCGCATCCTACCTTCGCAAGCCTATCTCGATGAAGGACTTCACGGCGCAGGTTGACCGGGCTATCGCCAACCGGGATTTCCACAAAAAAAGCATAATGCTCAAAGAGCATTATACAAATCTCAATCGTGCCGCCGGTGAGCATATCGCCAATATCACCGACATCTACGAGCTATCGCGCAAACTCATGTTCACACTTGAGTCCAGGGAGATAATAAGGACCCTCCTGTGGGAACTCAACCAGAAACTGCAGGGTCTCCTGTGCGTCATGGCGGTGCGGCTGTTCAGTCACGCCGAGATCTACGCAATGCCCCGAGTCGGACAACTCGACGAGCAGTCGGTACGACTTCTGCTTTCCACACACTGGGAAGAGGCGTGCTCACCTCTTGAGAAGAGAAGATTCATGGAGGGCAATATTCCCCTTCATCTCCTTGATGGAGAAGGTCATGAGCCGGGGAAGCTGCCCGCCGTAGAATCAGCGACCGTACCGCTGATCGTGATGGCGGATACGATCGGCTCGATTTCCGTATTCAGAGCTGAGGGGCAGAGCCTTTCGGGCGGAGACTACCAGTTTCTTCACGTCTTTTCCTCGTTTGTATCTCCGCTGATCGAGAATGCGTACATCCACAAGCAGACCAAGCATCAGGCCGCCACCGACGCCCTCACCGGCATCTACAACCACCGGAGTTTCCAGGAGCTTCTTTCGCGGGAAATCGCCCGCAGCAACCGCGACAAGAGCAGTTTCAGCCTGATCATCCTCGATATCGATAACTTCAAGCGAGTCAACGACACATACGGACATCTCGTAGGGGATGCGTTGCTGCAGGACCTGACCCGCCGCCTGCGCGCGACCGTGCGGGAACAGGACGTACTCGCCCGCTACGGGGGCGAAGAATTCGCGGTGGTCCTTCCCAATACGCAAGCCGAGGGAGGGCATGCTCTCGCGGAACGAATACGGACCGCAATCGCCGGTTCTCCCTTCACCAGGAAGGAGACTTCAATCCCCTACACGGTCAGTATCGGGCTATCCCTTTACAACGGCAAAATGCCGGTCGATCGGGAGGAACTGATCAGGACCGCCGACGACGCCCTCTATGTGTCGAAAAACGAAGGAAAAAACCGAACGACCGTTCGTTGAGAACCCGGGCAAGCAACCCTACTGGACACCCTCCACCAGTTTCATCAGCCCGCCCTTCTCAAACTGCACCAGAATCCTGCCGGGGGTGCCGGAATACTTGGAAACTACCAGGCCGGTATCGCCGAACCTGGCATGAAAAATGCTCTCACCCAAAAGGAAATGACCGTCGGGTGAATACTCTCGAGGCTCCTTCTCTTCCTCACTCTCTCCGCTTTCCTGGATAAGATCGTTACCCGAAAGGCACGTGGTCTTGCCACATTTGGAACACGCGTACTCGAACGTCGCATCCTTGTTGATCGTACGGCCGTTGCCGGCAATGCTGCGGTCGAGTTGAGCAGGAAGCACTTTCTGACACGAAGCGCACAGCATGACCATCTCTTCGGGGGGAGAAAACGTTGTAGCCATTGTACACAACTCCCTTTGCCCCCGGAAAGGGTATCTCCCGTCGAGACAGCCCGATCCCGGAGGACAGCAACACAAGAAATGAAGTAGCGAAACAAAAAGGGGAACGTATGTTCCCCCTGGAAACCCGGAACACTTTACTATAAAATAGCTTACAGCACCCCGAAAACGCAATCCCTCGACCAGGCAATGATATAATAGATTGATTTTAATTGTGTTGCATCGATTCTTGTGCAACATTCCAGCCATGATAGCTCCCCGCCGATTTCGTCGGTGATGTATTTTGGTTCTCGCCATTGAGAATACTTCCACCGCGGACAGGTCAATGAAAATCCTGTTTCTGGGCTCGGCCGATTTCGGGTGCCCGACCCTTACGCGCCTTGTGCGAGGCGAGCACCAGGTGTGTGGGGTAGTGACCACCCCACCGAAACCGAAGGGGCGGGGCAGAAAACCGGCACAGTCACCGATAGAGAAGCGTGCCCGGGAGCTGGGGGTCACGGATATCCTTACGCCTCTTGAGTTGGACGATTCTGCCCTGAGAGGGTCGCTGAGCCGATTCGCCGCCGATATTTTCGTGGTGGTTGCATTTCGGATTCTCCCGGAATCTCTCTTCAGCATTCCTCCGCTGGGAACGGTCAATATCCATGCATCCCTCCTTCCCGCATACCGTGGTGCGGCACCTATTCAGCGGGCTGTCGAAGCCGGCGAGACACGCACGGGGATAACCGTATTCCGCATCGACAAGCGCGTCGACACCGGAAAAATCATTCTCCAGAGAGCGACCGCTATCGGTCCGAAGGAGACTACACCCGATGTGTACAAGCGCCTGGCGGAGCTTGCTCCCGATGTACTCATGGAGTCGCTGGAGATGCTGAGCCGTTCGACAGCGAATTTCGTCCCGCAGAACGATGCACTTGCGAGCAAGGCCCCGAAGCTTCGCAAGGAAGAAGCTCATATTGACTGGAAGGCTTCCGCAACGCTCCTGTTCAACAGGATACGGGCATTCAAGCCCTTCCCCGGCGCCTGCACCGATGCCGACGGTACTCGACTCGGCATTGAATGGGCTGAGCCGTCTTCCGACCCGGTTGACCAAGCAGAGCCCGGCACGGTGATCGTCGTGGGCCGGGACCATTTCGATGTTGCCTGCGGGAGCGGTTCATTGCGTGTGTGGGAAGTCAAACCGGCCGGACGGCATGCCATGAGTGTCGAGGCGTACTTGCGGGGTCACCGGTTGCGCGAGGGGATGTTGTTACGATGAATTCGCGGGCTGTGGCACTGCAGGTTTTGGAGGAATTCCATCGGAGAGGCGATTCGCTCGATCGATGTCTTGAGCACGGCATTCGTGAAGCTCACGTTGACCACCGCGACCGCCGTTTCGTGACCGAGCTTGTCAAGGGAACGATCAGGCGACAAGCAACGCTCGATCATCTGATAGACCACTTCGTTACCACCCGGCGCCTGAGTTCCGGAGCACCGCTGCGAAGGATTCTGCGCCTCGGCGCCTACCAGGTCCTCTACCTTGACAGGGTACCGCATCACGCGGCCGTGAACGAGGCGGTGAAGGCGGCCAAGGCCGACAAACGCACAGCGTCCCGCGCGGGCATGGTCAACGCGGTGCTTCGGCGGGTGATCAACTGCCGAACCCGTCTTCCGCTCCCTTCCTCGGAGAACCTGCCCGCCCGCCTTGCCGTGGAGCACTCTCACCCCGAATGGCTTGTCCGTCGATGGTTGCAACGCTATGGACTGGCGAAGGCCAAAGCCCTGATGATGTTCAACAACCGAAATCCGACCCTGTTTCTGCGTCGCAAAATACGAGGGCTTTCGCGCCAGCAATTCGAAATCGCCGCGGGCAGACTGTGCGCAAAACCGACCGGGTTGAACAATCTGTTCTACCCGCTGCAACTGCCGTTTGAGCGCGATCAAATAGCCATTTTTCGCGACGGTCACTGCACGGTGCAGGCCCCCTCGTCGGGATGGGTGGTTCGCCTGCTGGACATCGAGCCCGACTCGCTGGTACTGGACCTCTGCTGCGGACCGGGAGGCAAGACCGGACTGATCTCGGAATTGCTCGGCCCATCGGGACGTATTTGTGCGTGCGACATTTCGTACCGCCGCGTGGACATGACCCTTGAGACGGTAGAGCGAATGGGCCTTTTGCACGTGCTTGCCGCCGTGGCCGACGGACGCCGGCCGGCGTTGGACACGCGGTTCGACCGGGTGCTGGTCGATGCACCCTGTACGGCAACCGGGGTGTTCCACCGGCACCCCGAGGCCAGGTGGCGACGGTTGCCCGCCGATCTGCACTCTCTGCCCCGGCTGCAAAAGCAACTGCTTCACGGAGGCTCAACGCTGGTGGCCGAAGGAGGGCTGCTTGTCTATGCTACCTGCTCGCTGGAGCCCGAAGAGAACGACGAGGTAGTGGCGTCGTTTCTGGAGGATCACCCGGATTTCCGACGCGAAGACCCGCCTCACGTGATTCCGGGAACCCTTGTCGACCTCGACGGGTTCCTTCGTATCACGCCTCATGATCACGGTATGGACGGCATGTTCGGGGCGCGACTGCGGCGGATTGGCGAGGCGGAGCGATAGCCTCCTTTGTCGTCGACAATCGAGTCGATTCTCCCGGCTGCCCCCTGCTGTTGGATAAGCCTGCCCGGCGAAGGGATACTCCGACCGCACAATAAAAACACCATCGAATCTCTCCGTGGCGGGTACGAAGCCGGTCGCCGGTACTGCTTCCCATCGCTCCGAAGGATATATATTTCATCGCACAGGATGCACTTCCCGCTTTGCGGCCCTATTGCGGGCGCCGTCGAGATTCTCTTGAGCGGGAGCACTCCTGTTTCTTCCAGTATCAGAAGAGGTGTCTTCATTCGCAATGGTCCCGGTATTCTTCGTAGCTGCCGAAAGACACTCTGAAGCGCCTTCGCACCTTTTGTCAAAACTGCCGCCATTCTACCGGGGAGGATGCCCATGCAACTGACCTTCCTTGGAGCCGCCCGTACCGTTACCGGTTCCATGCATCTGCTGAATGTCCGGGGGAAACGTGTCCTGATCGAATGTGGTTTGTTTCAGGGGCGGAGGGAAGAGTGCTACAAGCGGAATACGAACTTTCCGTTCGATCCGGCATCCCTGGATGCGGTAGTGTTGACACATGCGCACATCGACCATTCCGGGAACATTCCCGGACTGGTCAAGAGAGGCTACCGCGGGCCGGTGTATGCAACACCCCCCACCGTCGACCTCTGTGCAATCATGCTCAAGGACTCGGCACACATCCAGGAAAGCGATATCGAATGGGTCAACAGGATCCGAAAGAAGCAGGGTCTTCCACCCGCCGTCCCGCTCTATTCCGCCGACGACGCCCGCCGGGCGGCCGAGTTGTTCGTTGGAGTTGACTACAATCGTACGGTTACCATCGCACCCGGTGTGGAATGTCGCTTTCTGGAGGGCGGGCACATTCTCGGATCGGCCGGCATCCATTTCGAGATCGAGGAGCCTTCGGGAAAGACGCTGCTTACCTATGCCGGCGATATCGGCCGCGTCAATATGCCCGTCATCAACGATCCCAATCTCCCGCGCGACCAGGATGTTCTCATCATGGAAAGCACCTACGGTAATCGCCATCACGACGAGATTCTCGACCGGGAAGAGCAACTGGCCGAAATCATTCGAACCACGGCGGCCACCGCGGGCAAGGTGATCATTCCCGCGTTTGCGGTGGGACGAACTCAGGAGCTGGTGTATATTCTGCACAAGCTCTACAATCAGAATCGCATTCCCGATATTCCCCTGTTCGTCGACAGTCCCCTGGCGCTTGCGGCCACGACGGTGTTTCGGGATCACCCCGAGTGCTTCGACCGCGAGACGCTTCGGGTTTTTGCGGAAAGCGGTGAAGATCCCTTCGAGTTCAGCCGGCTGAAATACGTACGCGAAGTCGCGGAGTCAAAAGCCCTCAATGGGCTGGCCTATCCCCATGTAATCATTTCGGCATCGGGAATGGCCGAAGGCGGACGGGTAGTGCATCACCTTCGCAACGGCATCTCCGACCGCCGTACCACGGTCCTGTTTGTCGGGCACGCGGTCAAGCACACGCTCGCCCGACGTTTGCTTGAGGGCAACAGGAAGGTGCGGATATTCGGAGAAGAACACCGCGTGAACGCGCGGATCCTGTCAATGGATACATTCAGTGCTCATGCCGACAGGCGGGATCTGCTTGACTATGTCAAATACTGTCCGCCGTCGAGATTGAAGCATATCTTTCTGGTGCACGGCGAACCGGACCAGGCCCTGCCGTTGAAGGACGCTCTTCGAAGCAAGGGGTATCCCGATGTACATTATCCGGAGGCAGGCGGGGTCTACGAGTTATAAGGATGCGCGACGCTGATGGATTGCGTGCGGCTTCCAGCCCTGCGCGGAGCGTACGGCACGTATCCGGGCTCCGTTGCGTTTGTTGTTGGGTGCGGCCGGAAACGGCCCGTTCAATCGGGCACCGTGCACGCGCTATCTCGCCCGCCCGCACGTCAGCCGTCGAACGATCATTCCTTCGATATCGACCACCGGAGTATCGTGAATCGTTCGCGCCAACGCGGGGCGAACAATCGTGTCCAGCGCCGCGGAAACGATCGCGGGTATGTTGAAATTGTAGCTGGTGATATTGTTGTCGTACGACTCCCTGCCGTCGTCGAAGCTCACCAGCGATATCCGGCCGGGGACCGCAACGCCGTGTCGATGCAGGAAATCCAGCGCAATGCAGGCGTCGAGGTCGTTTGAGACAACCCAGGCGGTGATCTCCCTGCACCGGAGTATCGGCTCGAAGAAACCGTCAACGTACGGTTCCCTCTCGATCGACTTCACGTACGACGAAACATTGCGGGCGAGCGTATCGGACAGCCGGCCGTCGCGTGGCGGGAGGAAGTCCCGAAGCCGGCTCAGCAGACTGATCAGCTCGGGGCCACGGTGAAGAACGCGGAATTGCCGCCGCAGCTTGTCATCGTCGGTGTCCGATTCCAGGGCGAAGAGCCGGACACGCGCTTGCGGGTTCACCTCCGTACATACGGACTCAAGTATTCGGTACCGAATTCTGGTCCGGGGATGGGTAAAGAGCGGAGATACGTATGCAACGTGGCTGTGTCCCAGCCGCAGCAGGTAGCGGGCAACCAGCCGCGGGGCGACCTCGCTTGAGCCGATCCTGAAAAACCGGCATTTTGCACCGGCGGTACTCATCACTGAGCCGGGGATATCTCCACACTCATCGAATACGGCCACCGGCTGCGTGTCGGGGGACAGGCGGGATACGAGCCG
>CAZNDN010000012.1:0-2101 GCA_964571815.1 uncultured Fibrobacterota bacterium
AGCTCTCCGAAGTGCCCGGGGAGATTCTTCATGTGCCCACGTGCCTCGGGGCGGTGGTGATAACGTACAACCTGCCCGGAAGCCCTGAGCTGAAACTGGATTCCGACGTGATCGGGGATATCTTCCTGGGAAAGATCACGAAATGGAACGACCCGAGAATAACGGATCTGAATCCGGACGTGAAGCTTCCCAATCATAAGGTCATGGTGGTGCACCGTTCCGACGGCAGCGGTACCACGTTCATCTTTACCGACTACCTGGCAAAGGTCAGCCCTTCGTGGAAAGAGAATGTCGGGACCGGCAAGTCGGTAAAGTGGCCCACGGGGCTGGGGGCGAAAGGCAACGAGGGGGTCTCGGGCCTGGTGAAGCAGATCAAGGGGAGTATCGGCTACTGCGAACTTGCCTATGCGCTTCATAACGAGATGCCTCAGGCGTTGGTGAAGAACAATGCCGGAAACTTCATCAAGCCCGGGATCGAGTCGATAAGCCTGGCGGCCAACGTGGAGATCCCTTCACACACGCGCGTTTCCCTGACCAATACGAAGGCGGAGAACGGTTATCCGCTCTCCAGTTTCACCTGGGTCATACTGTATAAGGAACAGTGCTACAGCGGCCGCGACAGGAAGAAGGCGGTGGAGCTGGTGAACCTGCTTTCGTGGATGATTGGAGACGGGCAGAAGTATGCCGGGCCTCTGGACTATGCGCCGTTGCCCGCGCCGGCCGTGGAACGGGCCTCGGCAATACTTCGGTCGGTGACCTGCGGTGGCCGGTCCGTAAAAAAGCCGGATCAGGAGCAATAGGGGGGGCTGCGACGACACGGCTCGGCACGACACTAACAATACTACAGGGAGTAGAGCAATGAAAAAGGTGGTTGGAATCCTTGGAGCGGCAGTGGCGGTAATGGGAGCATCTGTGGGCGGACGCGTCTTCGCGGAAACGGAAATCCGCACCTCCGCGGCGGTGGAGCTGACGAAGAAATCGCCGGCGGTGTCGGATGAGAATCTCGACGGAGCATTTGTGCGGTGTGAAACCAAAGCCTTTGCCGAAAATGAGAATGCTGTGTCGGGGCTGGTGCACCTGCGGTTTCAGTCGAACATGGGTGAGAAGGCCGTAAAATTGTATGTTCGCCAGGGTTATTTTGATGTTCCGGTGTGGCGGGTTACGATACGCGGGGGACGCTGGCACGAAGCATACACCCCCGGGGAGTATTTTGGTCGCTATCTGTTCGGGGTGAAGAAGATCGAGGAAGATATTACGCCCGATGACGGGCAGGACAACCCCGTCACGGTGGGATACGGCTCGGGCGCGATGAAAACCAATTACACGGTACTGGACGGCTTACGGTTGGATGTGCCCCTGGTTGAGGGCGCCGGCATGGCACTGAAGCTGGGTTTTCTCCCGTCTTCGCCGGTGCTGGACGATGCCTGGACCCTGGCGCTTCTTCGTTCCCGCCCGATCGAGGGAATTCAAGTGAAGCTGGGAACGTTGCTACACTCGCTTTCGTCGGACGGCGGCGAACGCATTCACCGCCTGAGCACATCGGCTTCCTGGCATCCGCGGGACGATGCCGGTATCTTTGCCGAGTACGGGATCACCGATCTGAGTGAGGCGGGGGAGCAGTCGTGCATCCTTGCGGGGGTCGACATCCCGTCGGGGAAGATGCTGGACGTGTTGAGGCTCGAAATCGAATACGCGGGCGACCGCATGACGACTACGGATGAAGCGGACCTTGGATGGATGGTTGTCGTTGCCTGGAAAGTTGCCGGGTTGGCGTTCAACATGAATGTCGGCGCCGACCCCCTCGGTCTTGACTCGCGCTCGACCGATGATGTGGGAGGATACCTGAGGACGACGTTCAAATTTTGAGCGGCGGTGTCGTGCCGGAGCGAAGGGGCCGGAATGTGCCGCCGGGTTCTTCCGATAACACAATCCTAACACCAGGGTCATACATCTGTAACAGAAATAGCCCATCTTTGTAAGGAAACGGTTAGTTCCGGTTCTCCCGGCGGTAGCGGCCCGAGCGGAACCGCGGGAGAGTTGATACAGCGGCCTCGGAGCGGAGACGAATGAAGGCGAAAAGGAAAGCAGCGGCGAAATTCGC
>CAZNDN010000012.1:2201-16215 GCA_964571815.1 uncultured Fibrobacterota bacterium
GAGTACTATCGTCGTGGCGTTCCTTCGACATTGCTCAGCAGCGTGATCGAGCTGCTGGCCGGGATTCCATCGGTGATCTACGGATTCTGGGCACTCTTTTTCCTGGTTCCGATTATTCGTTCGATTGAGATGGCGGTGGGCGCGCCGCCGTACGGCGTCGGCATTCTCACGGCGTCGCTGGTGCTTGCGATCATGGTGATTCCCTATTCGGCATCGGTCGGCAGGGAGGTGATCGGCATGGTGCCGGGGAGCTTGAAAGAAGCGGCCTACTCGTTGGGGGCGACGAGGATGGAGGTGATATTCAAGGTCGTGCTGCCGTATGCGCGTTCGGGAATCATGGCCGGAATACTGCTTGCCCTGGGCAGGGCGCTGGGGGAGACCATGGCCGTGACCATGGTTATCGGCAACAGGAACGAGCTGCCGCACGGCATATTCAGCCCCGGCAACACGATGGCCAGCATTATTGCCAACGAATTCACCGAGGCCACGGAGGCTATTTACCTGTCGGCGTTGTTTGAGATCGGATTGTTGCTCTTTGTCGTCTCCACGGTGGTTAACAGCATCGGCAAGGTGATCATTTCGCGTTTCAGCAGGTAGGACCGGGGAAGGAAACCGCAATGAAGTCGCGTAGACTGACCGTCAGGAAAGCTTGGAACAAAGCGTTCACCATCGCGGTGATTGTGCTTTCCTCTCTGTCGATACTGCCCCTCATTTTGATCTTTTTTCATATTTTCAGAGAAGGCATTTCTTCGATTAACTGGAGCTTCTTCGTCAACCTGCCCAGGCCGGTCGGGGAATCGGGGGGAGGCATTGCCAACGCAATCGTCGGCTCCGCACTTCTCGTGCTTATGGCTTCTCTGTTTGCTCTGCCGCCCGGAATTGCCGTGGGCATCTATCTTGCCGAGATGGGCAGGGGAAAGCTGGGCGGCTGGGTTCGACTTTCCATGGAAGTACTCCAGGGAGTCCCCTCGATCGTCATCGGCATCGTGGCCTACATCTGGGTGGTGCGTCCCATGGGTGGTTTTTCGGCGGTTTCCGGTTCGGTGGCGCTGGCCATGATGATGCTGCCCGTGGTGGTTCGTTCCACCGAGGAGACTCTTCGTCTGGTCCCCCGGTCGCTGAAGGAGGCGTCGTTTGCACTCGGGGCGCCCTACTATCTGACCGTCTTGCGGATCGTGCTTCCGGCCGGACTGAGCGGAATCGTAACGGGCGTACTGATCAGCGTGGCGCGTATTGCCGGCGAGACCGCTCCCCTTCTTTTCACGGCGTTCGGCAACCCGTTCATGAACGTCAACGTGCTCAAGCCCGTCAACTCGCTTCCGTTAATCATTTTCAATTACGCAATCAGTCCCTACGAAGACTGGCACAAGCTGGCCTGGGGTGCGTCATTCGTGCTGGTAGTTTTCATCCTGTGCCTCAATGTGCTTTCGAAGCTTGTTGCGCGGAGGTGGAGAGTTGAGTTCACGTAACCGGCAGACGGCGAAGGGCGCAATCCTATGAGCAAAGAACTGGTGTATGTTGTCGAGGATGACGAAGACATTCTGGAGCTTGTGGCCTATAATCTCTCCAAGGAGCATTACCGGGTGCAGGGGTTCGGCAAGGGGGAGGACGCCCTGGGGCAGATGCGGCTGCGGAAGCCCGATTGTGTGGTGCTGGACCTGATGCTGCCGGGCATGGACGGCCTGGAGGTGTGCAAGGCGATCAAGAGTTCCGGAGAGATGAAGTCGATTCCGGTGATCATGTTGACGGCGAAGGGAGAGGAGTCGGATATCGTGACCGGCCTGGAACTGGGCGCCGACGACTATATCGTCAAACCGTTCAGCCCGCGCGTGCTTGTCGCCAGAATCAAGGCAATCCTGCGACGAGGCACGTCGGAAGCGGGCGAGGATCGGCGATTCCTTCAGCTCCACGGCCTGGAGATTCATCCGGGGAGGCACGAAGTAACCGCCGAGGGCAAGAGGGTCAACCTGACTTCCTCGGAGTTCAAGGCCCTTCATTTCCTTGCGTCGCGGCCCGGCTGGGTGTTCAGCCGATACCAGATTGTAGAGGCGGTCCACGGCATTAATTATCCCGTCACCGACCGGAGCGTCGACGTGTTGATTGTCGGGCTCCGAAAGAAGCTGGGGAATCATGGGAAACTCATTGAAACCGTACGTGGTATCGGCTACCGGTTCAGGGAGTGATCGCCGATGAGAAGGAAGCCGTTCTTCTGGCACATTTTCCCTCCGTTTCTCTTTATTACGGCGACGGCGTGCACGGTAATCGTGCTTTACGCACTGCGTGTGTCAAGAGATTTTCATACGGAGGTGACGGTTGACAATCTGAAAGTACGCGCGGTGCTGCTGCATGATCTGTTTGCGCACATTGAGCGGCCGGTCCCGGCCCTGGTCGATTCGCTCGCGGGCGTTTACGGCCGCGGGACACGGACGCGGATTACGGTTATACGGCCCGACGGTGCGGTGGTGGGAGATTCGGAGGAGGACCCGTTGGTGATGGACAATCACGGTGACAGACCCGAGATCCGGAGCGCCCTGCGTGGTGACACCGGTATTGCCGTTCGCTACAGTGCCACGCTGTCCCGGGATCTGATCTACGTTGCTCTGCCGCTCATGGCCCGGGGCGAATTGGGTGGTGTGATACGGACCTCGGTACCCAGACTCAGGGTTATCAAGACGCAAAGTGGCATGCGCTTGAGAATTGCCCTTGCCGCCCTGATCGTGCTTGTGACCGCGGTAGGCGTGAGTCTCTGGCTCTCACGCCGCCTGGCCCGGCCGATCATCGAGTTGACAAGAGGTGCGGAATTGCTTGCCGAAGGTAAACTGGGAACGCGGCTGAGGGCGCCGGCCGCGGGCGAGACGGCGCGGTTGTGCGAGGCCATGAATACCATGGCTCGGCAGCTCTCGGAGCGGATCGAAACCATAACGCGCCGGCGCAACGAGCAGGAAGCGATCCTCTCGGCAATGGTGGAGGGTGTCATTGCGGTGGATCGTGATGAGCATATCATCATGATCAATGCCGCCGCGGGAGAGATGATCGGGCGGACTCCCGGGGAAGCCGCGGGGAAGTGGATCCAGGAGGCGGTGCGGAATGTGGAGCTTCAGAAGATAATCCAGGAGCTTCTCAGGCTCGGCAAGCCGTTGCGTCGCGAGGCCTCGGCGATGGTGACGGGGGGAGACGAGAAGAATCTTGAGGTCATAGGTACCGTGCTCAACGATCCCGCCGGCAAAGCCCGGGGAGTTCTCGTTGTCCTTCACGATATCTCCGAGTTGAAACGTTTGGAGAACGTACGCAGGGAATTCGTGGCCAACGTCTCTCACGAGCTTCGTACCCCGCTGACGTCGATCAAGGGGTTTGTGGAGACCCTGCTGGAAGGGGCCATGGACAACGAACGGGAACGCGTTCGGTTTCTGGAGATTATCGAGGGGCATGTGAATCGTCTCAACGCGATTATCAAGGATATTCTGACGTTGTCTCGTCTGGAGAAGGAGGCGCGCAACGGCGACGTTGCCCTTCATGTTTCTTCGCTTGGCGGAGTAGTGCGCGAGGCGGTTGAAGTATGCATGCCCAGGGCGCGGGAGAAGCGGCTGCAGTTGGAAATGGGACCGGTGTCCGACCGGCGGGCCCGAATCAACCCGTCTCTGCTGGAACAGGCGATCATCAATCTGATCGATAATGCGATCAAGTACAGCGATGCCGATACTGAAGTCACCGTTTCCTGCATCGCCGACGAGGAAAACGTGCGTATCTCGGTGACTGATCATGGTCCCGGTATTCCCGAGGAACATCTCCCCCGGCTCTTCGAGCGGTTTTACCGTGTGGAGAAGGCGAGAAGCAGGAAACTGGGCGGAACCGGCCTCGGTCTCTCTATCGTGAAACACATACTGAACGTGCACGGCGGAAAGGTTGAGGTGGAAAGCCGGGTGGGGGAGGGCTCCGCCTTTACGCTTATGCTACCCGCCGTGGATGCGGTGAAGGAGAAGCGGTCATGAACGAGCCTGCCAACGGCGACAAGACCATCAAGATCAGTACGAAAAATCTGGATTTCTTTTATGGGGCGGTCCAGGCGCTGTTCGATGTGAACATGGATATCCCGGCCGGCGAAGTCACCGGTCTCATCGGCCCGTCGGGGTGCGGGAAGTCGACGTACCTGCGCGTACTGAACCGAATGAACGATTTGATCGAAAACACAAGGGTCGACGGTCACGTGACGATCGATGGGAAGAACATCTACAGCGCCGACACGGATGTGGTTCTGCTGCGGAAACGTATCGGGATGGTGTTCCAGATGTCGACACCGTTTCCCAAATCGGTATTCGACAACGTGGCGTTCGGGCCCCGCATCCATGGGGTGCGCAACAGGAACACCCTGTCGGATACGGTGGAGCGCAGCCTGATGAAGGCGGGGTTGTGGGACGAGGTGAAGGACAGGCTGTACAGCAGCGCACTGGGCCTTTCGGGAGGGCAGCAGCAGCGGCTCTGTATTGCGCGTGCCCTGGCGGTTGATCCGGAGGTCCTGCTCATGGACGAGCCGGCGTCGGCACTGGACCCGCGTTCGACGGCGCGGGTGGAGGACCTGATCGGCGAATTGCGGGGCGCGTACACGATTGTTATCGTTACCCACAACATGCAACAGGCGTCACGGGTCTCCGACTACACGGCCTTTTTCTTCGAAGGCAAATTGATTGAATTCGATCGCTCGGAAAGCATTTTCACTCATCCACGACAAAAGCAGACCGAAGACTATGTCACCGGGAGGTTCGGCTAGGCCTTCGGGATGCCGGGGGGGAAGGATCGCGATATGACCGTTTTCATGCTCAGGGAAGTGGAACGACTGAAGAAGACCATCCTCACGTTGTCCGCGATGGTGGAGGAGCACGTGAATCTCTCGGTGAAAGCCGTGACGAAACGCGACCCCGAAGTAGCGCGCAGGGTGATCGAGGGCGACAAGGAAATCGATCGAATGGAAATCGAAGTTGAGGAAGAGTGCCTGAAAATCCTGGCCCTCCACCAGCCGGTGGCGGTTGATCTGCGATTCATCGTGGCGGTTCTCAAGATCAACAACGACCTGGAACGGGTCGGCGATCTGGGTGTCAACATATCAAAGTGTGCGGTTGCTCTCTCCCGCATGCCGCCCGTGCAGATGCCCCCGAATCTCTCCCCTATGGTGACGATGGTAACGGAGATGGTGAAGCAGAGTCTTGACGCTTTGGTGAACCTTGACGTTGAGGAAGCCGGGAAGGTGTGCACCACCGACGACAAAGTCGACGCGCTTCATCGCGGCATGTTCCAGAGCGTCAAAGACACGCTTCGTTCGCGGCCCGATGAAATCGACGCATCGGTGCAGTATCTTACGATCTCTCGATGTCTGGAACGTATCGGCGACCACGCCACGAATATCTCCGAAGATATCGTCTACATGATTGAAGGCGAGATTATTCGCCATCACGCCGCCGACACCTGATAGGCGTTTCGTATCTTCGGCGACTTCCGGAATGCCTCACGGCTGCTCCCTGTCACCGGGCCGTCCTTTTGCGGCAGCGTTACGGGTGACGTATTTTGTTGCGAGGAAAACAGTCCGGGAAATTGATTGTGCGCACGGGGTTGCCATGGACAAACGTGAAGCGTTGAAAGAGGTTATCGGACGGTATCGGTCGGCGGTGATCGCTTTCTCCGGCGGCGTTGACAGCACCTTTCTCGCCAGGGCGGCACGGGATGTTCTGGGCGGGCGGGTGAAGCTCGTTATTGCCACCTCTTCGACCTATCCGTTTGCGGAGCTGGAGGAAGCCAGGAGACTTGCCTCGGAACATCTTCGTATGGACCATGAAGTGATCGTGTCGGAGGAAGTCGACATTCCCGGGTTTTCGGACAATCCGCCGGACCGCTGCTATTACTGCAAGAGTGAACTGTTCGACCACGTAAGTGAGATTGCCCGGAGGGAGGGGTACGAAGCGGTGTTCGACGGCAGCAACGCCGACGATCTGAAGGATTTCAGGCCGGGGCGCAAGGCGCTGAAAGAGAAGGGCGTCATCTCTCCGCTTGTGGAGGCCGGCCTGGGCAAAGAGGATATCCGTCGGTTTTCCCGTGACTATGGGCTGCCTACCGCCGACAAACCCTCTTTTGCCTGCCTTGCCTCCCGTTTCCCTTACGGGGAGCGGATCACCGCACCGAAATTGAACCGTGTCGACAAGGCCGAGGCGGCTCTCCGCGAGCTGGGCCTGGTACAGTTCAGGGTTCGGAGCCACGGCGATCTGGCGCGCGTGGAAGTTGCCGGCCGGGAGATGGACCGGGCCTGGAACATGCGTGAGCATATCGACGGGGCGTGCAGAGACGCCGGTTTCGTGTTTGTGGCCCTTGACTTGAAGGGCTACCGAACCGGGGCGATGAACGAAGCGCTGGACCGGGCGCGTGGAGGCGACGCCGACGATTAACCGGGGATACGGCGATTACCGTGAAGCATCCCGCTCTCCGATGAGGCGGCGGATTGTGCGGGTTGCATCGCAATGCTCAGCGGTCGGGCTTCGAGCAACGAACCGTCCGCGGGCCGACCGGGTACTTTGGTGCAACCACACCGGGACTTCAAGCAAGGAGCACGAATGGACTTTCGACTCTTTCTGAGCACCTTTGCCCTGATCTTTCTGGCCGAGCTGGGAGACAAGACTCAGTTGGCGTCGTTTGCCGCCTCGGCGGGTTCGAAATCCCCGCTTTCGGTGTTTGCCGGGGCATCCGCGGCGCTGGTTTCGGCAACACTGCTGGCCGTCCTCCTGGGCTCTTCGTTGCAGAGTGTGGTACCCCCTCACGTGCTCAAGATGGGAGCCTCAATTCTCTTCGTGGCTTTCGGCGTGGTACTTTTTGTCAACGCGCTGGCGGGCGCTCCGGGCCGCAAACCGTCGGTGGAGGCCGCTCCCGGGGGAGTGATCACCCGGCTTGTGCTGCAGGCGGCGGCGGAATTCGAGCGCGCATCGAGCAGCGACTATGCCGCAATGGCGTCCCGGGCCGAGAATCCGCGGCTGAGGGCACTCCTTATGCAGCTTGCGGAGGATGAAAAAAGCCATCTCTCACGGGTGCACTCTTTGACCGCTGCTCACGGTACGACCTCCTGGGACCGGGTGAGAGGCGTGCCGGATAGTCCCGCCGGTCCCGTTGAAGCCGACGGGGGCACAGGGGATGCGTTGGAGTCGGCCATTGCTCACGAGAGAAGCACGGCGGCCTTCTACGAAGAGCTTGCCCGGTCGGCTCCCCTGCGGTCGATTCGAACCGTCCTCGAGGACCTCGCGCACGAAGAGCGCTCTCATGTCGAGCTTCTTCAGACGTTTCGTTCCGGCGGCGTCGTATGATCAGCCCCGGGAAGGGGGCTGCCTGCAAAGCCCTCAATCGTAGTGCCCCCGCTTCACCTTGATTTTCTTTCCTTTGAGCCGTTGGCGACTGCCCGTGGCAATTCTGCCGATCCGGTGGCCGGGGTACGTTCGCTTTTTTCCCTTGAACTGGGGCAGCCATCGCTTCTGCGCCGCGAACATCTCGTCGACCATATTGCGGATTTCGTGCGGAGCGAGCGCGGCGCCGGTGAGGGGATCCAGGAGACAGGCATGATAGGCTGCTTCGTAGTCGCCTTCCAGGGCCGCATTCACCGCCAACTCCTGGACATTGATGTTGGTACGGCAGAGGGCGGCGCACTGGGGTGGAAGCGCTCCGACAAAGGACCCGTGGAGCCCGTCGCTGTCGGCAAATACCGGCACTTCCACGCAACAATCGTGCGGAAGATTGGGAATATACCCCTTGTTGAGTACGTTGCCCGCAAAGCGAAACGGCAGGCCGGTGACAACGGCATTCATGATCGGCGCGGCGTATTCCATCGACAGCTCCGACGTGAACGGTACCGGTTGCTTTCCCGATGACCACGCGGCCATGGTAGCGGCATACTTTTTCAAGCCCTCCCGGCACATCCTCAGGTACGCGCCGGTTTCGCCCGAGAACCCCTTCCCGCCGAAGAGTTTCTGCAGGTCGCTGCGGGTGCGGAAGTAGGGGAGGTATTCCGACAGGTGACCGGGACTCTCGGTCATGAAGTAGCCCGCTGCTTTCATCATCTCGAATCGATATTCTTCTCCCGCAATCGGCCCCTCCTTGTCGAGTTTGCGCCATATCTTCGGATACAAATCAGTGCCCTTGTGGGCAAACTTCAGGAACCAGGCCATGTGGTTGATCCCCGATGTCACGACATCGCACTCCCGGGGATTCACGCCCAGCCATGTGCACAGCATGCCGGTCGTATGCTGGACGCTGTGGCACAGTCCGACCGACGTAACCTCGGGCACGGCCCTGGCCAACGCCCATGAGACGATTGCCATGGGGTTGGCATAATTGATGAAGATCGCATCGTTGCGGGACACCTCGGCCATGTCCCGTACGACCTCACGCAGGGCCGCGACATGCCGCAGGCCTCTGAATACTCCTCCCGGGCCCAGGGTGTCCCCGACACACTGGTCTACGCCGTGGGCGAGGGGAATCTTGATGTCGATTTCGTAAGGAGCAAGACCGCCCACCTGGATCATGGAGATGACGAACCGGGCGTCCTTGACCGCGGCGCGGCGGTCGGTAGTTGCCGAGAAGCGGCAGGAGAGACCATGCTGCTCCTTCATGCGGTTCATGGCACGGAACACGCCGTCAAGCCGCCCGGTGTCGATATCCATGAGAACGATATGGGCATTTTTCAAGGAATCAAACTGCAGAATGTCCTGTACAAGTGTCCTGCAGAATCCCGCGCTTCCTGCTCCGATCATGACAATTCTGGTCACGATACGTACATCCTTTCGCTGCTGATGAAACGACTACAATCGATTGTGGTCCGTACATTCCCGCGTTGGGTGTTACCATGCACCCGGACGGTTTCCGCTTCTATCTCGTCCTTTTTCGTATTCGTGCTATGGACAAAAAGGGCTTCCTGACTTCAACTCACGGTCACGAATTCAGGGTATACGAGACGTTTACAACCCGGATCTCATCCTCCCTCTTGCCGCACGCGGTAGAACTCTTCACCCTCCAGCATGTCCGCACGTATCCTGCGCCGGCGGAGAAGGTCTTTGACCAGAATCCCGGCACGGTCGGCACTGATCCCGCACACCGATGCAATGTCGTTGAGGGTGCAGGGACGCCGGCGGATGGTTTCTTCGATGATCGGCAGTTGCGCGGCTTCCGTACTCGCGCCGGTTGTCGAAGACGGCGTACGGGCAATGATCCGAACGGGTAGCGGCGCCAGAAACCCGGCAATTTCTCCCAGCCGCTTCGCCGTTGCCGGCTTCACCCAGCCTTCCGCACCGGGGCGATCGAGCGTATTGAGCTGCACCTCGGCGGGGTGCAGTCGACCGATGACTTCCTTCAGTTTGTCCAGTTCGGCGGGATTGTCGTTGATCTCCGGAACGATAAACAGCTCAAGCAGCAGTGTCCCCCGGTACTCCCGTGAAAAGGCAAGCAACCCCTCGACGATATCGGCACTTCGAAGGCCGGTCGCGGGACGGTTTATGTGCGCGAACACCTCCCGGGAGACGGCATCCAGCGACGGAACGACGACATCGCAGGAGAGTACCTCTCCGCGGACCCGGGGATCCGTGAAAAGCGTGCCGTTGGTCAGCAGCGCCGTCCGGTAGCGGGGAAACTCGGTCTTGATAAAAGATAGAACGGTACCGATACCGGAGTGAAGCGTCGGCTCGCCGCTGCCCGAGAAGGTCACGTGGTCAAGCCGCGGAGCGGTACTCAGGTATTCTCCGAGTTCACGCAGTACCTCGGCGGTGGGAACGTACTCCGCCCGCACGGAGGTCAGGGAGGAAGTCGCGCCGCATTCACAGTACACGCAGTTGAGCGTGCACGTCTTGAAGGGAACGAGATCGATACCCAGCGACCTGCCGAGCCGCCGGGAGGGTACGGGTCCAAAGAGGTACTTTCGTGCCACCGTGCAGGCGGGGAACGGAAGCGGCAACGTTACTCATTGCACGTCGACGCGCCCCCGGACCTCCAGCTCCTTCTTCTCGGGATGATTCGAGACGATCACAATCGTGCCGTGTTTCGTCTCTTCGACTGCAAGTTTGCTCCACAGGTGAAGCTCGTGATCGTAGTATCCTTTTGCGTTCGCCGAGTCGTCTTTCATCAACTTGTATTCCAGATAAAACGGCAGTGCCGACTGCCATCCGGCCTTTTTCTTCTCACGTGGTTTCAACACTACTTCTTTGACCTCAAGGTCCTTCTTTCTGGTTGTCAGCACGAGTTTCCGCGGCTCGGACGCGTTGTTCTTCAGTCTCACGTACCGGCTCGAAACGCGGAGTATGGGCATTATCTCTCCGGTTATCGTAAGGCTCAGCGAGGGGTCATTCTCGGCGTTGGAGGTAACCCGGACGCTCTTGGAGATTTTTCCCCCGTGAAGGTTCTTCAAGCTAACCCTGGACGTTATGGTTCCCTCCCGACCGGGAGGGATGATCGAGTCGAACCCGACCACCGTGCAGCCTCACCCGGGGCGCACGCCCTTCAGGCGGAGAGTATCGTCGCCGGTGTTTTTTACGGTGAAGACCCCGGAAACCTCCTTCTTGCTTCCCTCCGGAATTTCGCCGAAATCGTGTACTTTCTTGTCGACCGAGATTTTGGGGCCGGCCAGTGAAGGACCCGCTGCCGGCAACAAAGAAAGGATACACGAAACGTGGAACAGGCCTCTGGAAAGCCTCATGAACGTACTCCTCGGTTGTACAACAGCAGTCGGAGAAAAAGCGAAGCACTCCTTTGAGGGGCAAATATGCTTCAATGCCGACACTGCGTCCCGCCTGCCTCCCCTTTGGCCTCTGTGGCCGGGGACTACCGGGATTCCGCGCTCTTGCGTCGTTTTCTTGCCCCTTCGTTCACAATAAAATAGATGATGGAATACGTGTTTTGGGGGGGCTTCGCGAAGGGCCGGCGCCTATCGGGTGATCACGGTACCGTGTCTTGAACCCAATCGGTACGATTCGGCGGCTCCCGGCATAGCCGGAGACCGGAATGGTCGAAAAGGTCGTCTATCGGCGGATTGCATTTTTATGTACGGCTGTTCATGCGGCACGGTGGACAGCGGAGGGGCGATTTGCGTCGCGTAACGTGGACAAGGATTGTTTTCGAGGCCGTGGAGGCTGATGCCGGGCCCGACGTATCACGGGAGGCGGTTGTCGACGATGGGCAGGAAACAGCACGAAGGGGAGAAGTTGCCCGGTAAGGGGCGCAAGGCACTGGTTTCATCCGTGCACAGGGGGGCATTCTGGAAGCCGTGTCCCGGAACGACCGGAGGGTACCGCTGCTGCGGATATCAGATACTGACTCCGCTTACGGGATGCGGTATGTACTGCCGTTATTGTGCCCTTCATGCCTACTTCTCCGCTCAACCGCAGGTAGTGTTCGAGAATTTCGACGATCTGGAACGGGAAGTCGGGGACAGGCTGAAGCAGTGGAAGGGCGTGGTGAGGTTCGGCACCGGCGAATTCGCCGACAGCCTGTACCTCGAGGACCGGCTGGGCCTTTCGGCGGCCGTTTCCCGGCTTCTTCAGCCGTACCCGAACGTGCTTGTGGAGTTCAAGACGAAGAGCGACAACATCGGAACGCTGGATGCGATCACCGATCCCGGGAAGGTGGTGATCGGCTTTTCGCTGAATACTCCGCGAATGATTCGAGCGCACGAACGGGACACCGCATCGCTTACTCGAAGGCTGGAGGCGGCGAGACGGTGCGAAGAGATGGGGTTCTGGGTCTCCTTCCACTTCGATCCTATGATCTTCTACCCACAGTGGGAAGAAGAGTACCGGCGGGTGGTACGAAGGGTTTTTGAGACACTGCACGACAGTGGCAGGATTGCCTGGTGGAGCCTCGGCGGGCTGCGCGCGGTCCCGGAGCTCAAGAAGCAGCTCATGAGCCGCAACAGGCATCGCGCGCTATTCTCCGGGGAAATGATACGGGGAGAGGACGGGAAGCTTCGCTACGTTCGTCCGATTCGCGAGGAGTTTTACGCGGCCGTGCGCGAGGAAGTGGATGACCATGATGCCGCGACGACGCTTTACCTGTGTATGGAGAGTCCCGAAGTGTGGAAAAGGTCGGGGTTGGAGCCGCGTATTCCGCACGGGTTGAAGAACTATCTTGACCGGAGGGCGGAAGGTATGCTCGGTCTGGTGCTCACCGGCGGGTGAGGCCCGACGAGGGCGCTCTCACGAAGTTATTTTTCCTCAGGCGGGAGCTGCTTCAGCGAGGTGGGGCGGAGGAGTAGGCGGGCGGCTTCGATGGGGGAGAATGGCGGTTTTCGGCGACGAGCGTGAGTTCGGAGCGTTGCTATGGAATATCCTTTGTCAATTGGATCCCTGCAATTCGATGGTACACCCCGGGTGGCGGTGGTGCTGGATCGTTTGCGGGATGCCGACACACTGAAGAAGCTTGCAACCCGGGGGGCCGACCTGCTGGAGATCCGTGTCGATCTGTTCGACCACCCGTTTGAGCGCGTGCGTGAGCACATCGGTGAAATCAGGCGATCCACCCCCCTTCCGCTGATCGGTACCATCCGTGAGAATCAGCGAACGTCAAGCCGGCGGCGGGAACTGTTTGCCTCCCTTATCCCGGTTGTTGATGCCGTGGATGTTGAGGTCGACGCTCCTTTTTGCGCGGAGGTGGCTGCCGAAGCCGCTCGGCTGGGCAAGTGCGTGATCGTTTCCGAGCATAATTTCCAGCAGACCCCGCCGTCGGACGTACTCGATCGGATTATCGAGCGAGCGAATGGTTCGGGGGCGAATATCGTGAAAGTAGCAACCATGGCCCATTGCCGGGAGGATGTGGCGCGCATACTGGAGCTGCCGCGTCGCGGCAACGACAATCTGGTGGTGATTGCGATGGGGGCAATGGGGACGGTTTCGCGTGTGGTTGCGCCGCTGTTTGGATCGTTGTTCACGTACGCTCCGCTCGACGACGCCGTGGCGCCCGGTCAACTCCCGCTGGATACGCTTGTGAAGCACCTTCGTCTGTATTATCCGCAATCGTGATCGAAAAGCGTTTTGTCGATTCCGGCTCGGAGGATAGCGCGGCGCACAATCTCGAACCGCGAGACGCGCGAGACGGTGCGCGGTGGTCAGGCCGATGTCAGCTTGACAAGGCTTTCGAGCTTTTCCCGTGCTTTGCCCGAATCGATAGCCTCGGCGGCAAGGGCAATGCCTTCTTGCGGAGTGGCGGCGATGCCGGAAGCCGCGACCGCGAAGCCCGCGTTGAGCAGGACGATGTCTCTGGCGGGGCCCTTCTTTTTGCCGAGCACGTCGCGAATGACGGCGGCATTCCGGGCCGCGTCGCCCCCCACAACCTGGTCCAGTGATGCCGGCTTCAAACCGTACTGCTCCGGGCTCACTTCGAATGATTTCACTTCCCCCTCAGACAGCTCGCATACGAGGGTGGGCGCCGACAAGGAGATTTCATCGAGTCCGTCCCTGCTGTGCACGACAAACGCTTTCCGCGATCCCATGTTGTTGAGGACCCGCGCCAGTTGGTCGGTAAGCTCGGGAGCGAATACTCCCATCAGTTGTGTTGAAGCCTTTGATGGATTGGTGAGGGGACCCAGAACGTTGAAAATAGTGCGGACGGCTATTTCCTTGCGCGGGCCGATCGCGAATTTCATTGCCTTGTGCAGCGCGGGGGCGAACAGAAAGCAGATACCGATTGTGTCGAGGCACTCTTTCATGGTTTTGGGCCCCACGGCGACATTCACGCCGAGTGCTTCAAGAACATCGGCACTTCCACTTTTGCTGGATACGGATCGGTTGCCGTGTTTTGCCACGGTTGCACCGGCCCCCGCGGCGACAAAGGCCGCGGCGGTGGAGATATTGAACGTATGGGACCGGTCTCCGCCTGTGCCGCAGGTGTCCACCACGTGCTCCGGATTCTCCGGGATAACGTGGGTAGCTTTCTCACGCATGACTTCGGCGGCGCCGGTGATCTCCTCCACGGTCTCTCCTTTCATGCGCAAGGCGACGATCAATGCCGCGAT
>CAZNDN010000012.1:16315-20908 GCA_964571815.1 uncultured Fibrobacterota bacterium
GAGGATATCCCCGCCGCTCGAACCGGAGAGGTCTGCATCATCGGCCGCTCCAATGTGGGCAAGTCGTCGTTCATCAACCATTTGTTCAAAGACGGCCGCCTTGCCGGCGTGTCGAAAACGCCCGGGAAGACGCGGCGCATTGTCTTCTACCGGGTGAGTGACGGAACGATATGGGCCGATATGCCCGGGTACGGCTACGCGAAGACATCGCGGGGACAGAGGCTCAAGTGGGCTGCCCTGATTGAACAGTATTGCGAGAGGCGCCGGAACCTCTCGGCCGCGATTCTGCTGCTGGACATCCGTCATCCGGGGCTGGCCGGCGATGTGCAGGCCTCCGAATACCTGAGGTCTCTGGGAATACCTTTCCTGGCGGTATTGACGAAAGCCGACAAGCTCAGTCACAACCAGGCACGGAAGAATAGTGCCCGGTTCAGGAGGTTGCTTCGGATTTCCCCGGATCCGCTGTGCTATTCGATTCATGATGCCGGGTCGCGCGGGCGGTTCTGGAAGATTTACCGGGACTGGCGGGAATCGCTCGGCAGGGAGACCGGGAGAGCATGAGAACGCTGGTTCGTGTCTTTGAGCAGGCGGGAGGCTACGGCATGCACCTGGCCGGAACACTGACCGCTCAGGTTGCGATGCTGCGTGATACCGTCCTTTCTTTCATGCGCCTTGACCGCCGTCGACTGGCTTCGGCGGAACGGCAGATCGTCTCCCAGATACTTTTCACCGGAGTGGAAGCTCTGGGACTCGTGGCAATCGTGGCTCTTCTCTGCGGTATCACGATTGTGATTCAGGCAATGAACAACATGCCGCGATTCGGGGCCAGTGAATACTTCGGCAACATCATGATCATCGTTGTGGTGCGTGAACTGGGACCCTTGTTTACGTCGCTGGTGATTATCGGGAGATCGGGATCCGCGTTGGCGACGTATATCGGCAACATGCGGGTCAGGAAGGAGATTTCTTCGCTGGAGGTCATGGGTATCGATCCACTCCATTTCATTGTCATCCCCGCGTTTATGGGTATGATGATTTCGATGGTTGCCCTCAGCGTGTACTTCGACATCGTGGCAATAATCGGCGGCCTGCTGGTGGCCCTGCTGACCGTCAATGTGCCCTTCGGCATTTTCATTACCAAAGTGCTTCAGGCGCTGACGGTTACCGACATTCTGGTTTCGGTGTGGAAAAATGTATTGTTCGGACAGATCATCGCCATCGTAAGTTGCTATACCGGACTCCAGGTAACCAATGAGCGGGAGGTTCCCAAGGCCGCCCGTAATTCGGTGGTAACGTCCATGGTGACGGTCATGGTGCTCAACGTATTCGTCACGCTGGCTTTCTATGGATGAGAAACTCGGCACCTCCGGCATTGTTCACGGGTTCGGCGACGATGTTGTTCTCAACGAAATCTCGTTCTCCGTCAACACCGGGGAAACGCTTCTGGTTTCGGGACGGAGCGGGAGCGGCAAGAGTACGCTGCTGGAAATCTGCGCCGGCCTGATTCGTCCCCGGAGAGGAACGGTCCGGTGGGACGGCTGCGCCCTGGGCAGGGACATCGGGCGGGATCGGGAAGTGCGGCTTCGACAGAAGATCGGCTATCTGTTCCAGACACATGCCCTCATACACAACTACCCTGTACTGGAGAGCATCGCCTTGCCGTTGCGCTACCATACGGACCTCAGCGACAAGGAGGTCAGGTCGAGGGTCGGCAGGGAACTTGAAGTGTTGGGGATTGCGCGCATCGCGGGCAAGCTGCCCGATCAGTTGTCGGCCTCGGAGGCCAGGTACGCCTCGCTGGCGCGGTCGCTCATTCTGGAGCCTGCGCTGTTGTTTCTCGATGAGCCGATTGGTGGGATGGACCCCTGTGCCTGCGAGAAACTCGTGATGATTCTCAAGACGCTCCAGAGCGAGAAGAGGACGACGATGGTGATTGCGTGCAACAGTCCGCATGCCTTTGCGGCAATGGACTGCACGGTGAAGGTGCTTGACGGAGGAGAGCTGTACGATGCCGCCTTCAGGGAGGATCACGTAATGGCGGGGGCTCACGATCTGGATCTTGTGATAAGGGAAACGCAATGAAAGCCGCTAAAACCACGGAAGCATTTCATATCAGGTTCCGCAACTTTTTCGTGGGCGTCTTCCTCCTCGTTCCGGTGGTGCTTATCCCCGTTCTCCTTGTGTTCACGCTCGGCAAGTCCCAACTGACGGAGCAATGGACACACCTGTATGCCGTATACAGCATGCGTACGGGACTGGAAAAAGGCAGTGCCGTTACGATACGGGGAATCAAGATCGGCCACGTGGAGGGAGTCGGGCTGGAACGGGACGGTGACGTGCTGGTGAAGTTCAAGGTCAACGAGGAATACGCTCCGCTGATCAAGAAGGACAGCAAGGCCTGGCTTAAGCAGAAGAATATCGCCATGGGCGATTGGGTCATCGAACTGACGATCGGCTCGGATACATCGGAGATGGTGCTGAATGGTGATACGTTGCAGCCGGAGGTCCCGGTCAATATCGAGGCTACCGTGGCGCAGGTGACCGGCATGGTGGAGAAGCTTCAGGAGCTGGTGGAGGCCGTGCTTGAGGGCAAGGGCACCGTGGGGCGGCTGCTGCTTGACGATGAGTTGTACGAGTCTCTGAACAGCGTCACGCGCGGCGTCGCTTCGGTTACGCGGAACGCCCGTATGACTATGGGTAACGTTGATGCGCTTCTGGACACGCTGACCGCGGCGGGCTCCGGAAGTGCCCTTCTGCTGGATTCGGCGCTGACAACGGTCAAGGATTTCAATGCGCTCATGGCCAACGTGGACTCGCTGGTGTCCGGTTTCAAGCCGCTTCCCTCCGACATGCGGGCCCTGCTGTCCACCATGCATACGGACATGCGGGAGACCGAGGTGATTCTCAAAGCGCTCCAGGACCACTGGCTTCTCAGACGACGGGTGAAGAAAGTTGTCGATACGATTCCCGAAGCTGATAAGTAGGTGCGGGACGGCCGGTGGACGGGAGGACGAGAGCCACACCGGCGGTTGGTTCTTATCCGGCCTCAGCCCTTTTCATCTTCGAGAGGATGTCCCTGCTGTGATACTCGATCCCGTTGAAGGCCGGGCGTTGTGAAGCGGTGCGAATCTGAGGAAAATACGAGGGGAGCGCGATCGTTTGCCACGTGTGACGATTCAGAGCCGGGTTACCATATCCTTGACCAGGCTCTTGAGGCGATCGGCGCTTTCCCAGAAGAATAGTCCGAGAGAAATACCCTTCCCCGCTTCGTAGGCGACTTCGTGGACTACACCTTCGTGCTCGACGGCGTGGTTGCCGGCGTTGACTGCACTGATCCGTATCTGCGCCTCGACCTTCAGCACGACTTCTTCCTTCTGTTCGTGCGCATATTTTGACGCCTGGCAGGCAACCTCGAAGAATACGTCGGCAACATCCCGCGATCCACTCTCTCGCATGTGGCATGAATCCACGATAACCCGGGTAAGGAAGTCACTTCGGGCGAAGTCCTCCGGGATTGCGAGATCACTGACTGAACGGGCCCGGTACTCAAGGGAGAACGAAGGTTCCGTGACCTTGAAGATAAGCATCAGCTCCGGGGGGCTCTTCAGTTGCAGCCCGAGGTCACCGGGCCCGAACGAACACGCATTCCCGACCATGGGGCCGAAATCGGCGTGGATATGAAAGAAGGTCCCTCGCGCGACGTACGGTATCGACATCTCGGCCAGCGATACGCTTCCCGAGCGATCGGTTACCGCCGAGAATACCTGTCTTCCACCCGGCAGATAGCCCTTGAGATGGAGGTTTACAAAGGGTATGGAATCGAGGAGTGCCGTGACCGTGAGGTTTTCCCGAGGTTGTTTGCCCGGGGTACCCGATATGACCATCTGACTTGAGACAAGCTTCATGTGCGAGAGCAATTCGGTCATTTCCCGCCGCGCCTCCGCCGTCATCGTACGCAGATCTTCTTCGGCCGTCATCGGCGTACCAGTGTGCATGCCGGCCGCATTGAAAAGGCTTCGCACCCCGCGGGTTACGGCATCGCGAGGCGTACCAGCCCGCAGGGCGTCCGACGCTTCCTTCCAGGCATCCTCGGCACGGCGCTTGCAGAGTGTGCGATACGCCGCAAGGATAGAATCCACGCGGTCGTCCGGCACTTTCAAGGAATACACCCACTCATGCCCGCGAAACGTTGATTCCTTCTTTGCATGCTCGCGACAGGTGTCGGCAATGGCATCTATGTGGCACAGTACGACCGGATTGTCGGTGCGCTCATCGGGTGCACGACCGGGCATGAGGATACCGAGCAACGCGGACCGGAGACTATCGGAGGCAATGCGGCGGGCTTGCGCGCTGAGTTCGGGGGTGACCGGGCTTGACAGAGTCATCACCGAAGTTCCCTCGAGGGCGCGCAACCATGAGGTAGCGCCGGCAAAAACAACAAAGAGGAATGCGCCGATTCTTGATGCCGAGGTGTTCATCGATATCTCCCAGTCCTCCGTCGTGCCGGCGCCCGTTGCCGGATCGGATTCGGCCGCCGTACGTATTCCACGAAGTATCAATCGCTTCCCCGGAAACGGGAGCCGCGGAACCACG
>CAZNDN010000012.1:21008-39187 GCA_964571815.1 uncultured Fibrobacterota bacterium
TCGGCAACCGGGTGGTGCGCCCGGCGCGACTGTTCACTAACAGATTTTCTCCTTCACCATTTCAACCAGATTCCCGGCCTCCGGTTCGGTTTCCGCTTCGGCATAGCAGCGCAGAATCGGTTCGGTATTGGACGCTCGAACATGGACCCATGACTTCTCAAAGGTCAGCTTCACACCATCCCGGCGGTCGATGTGGGCCGCGTCAACGGAGGACGCGAGGCGCCCGAGGAGTTGCCGGGGGTTTTCCGAGACGCACGGCAGTTTTTCTTTGCGCATGCAGTAGGCGGGGAGCCCGGCCACCAACTGTGTGATCGACATTCCGCTTGTTGCCATGAGTTCCAGAACAAGCGCCATCCCCGTGAGCCCGTCGCGCACCGTCGACACCCGGGGGTAGATGATGCCACCGTTGCCTTCGCCGCCGATATCGCAGCCGTTGGCAACCATTGCCTCTACCACGTGAGCCTCTCCGATTTTTGTACGGATCACCTCGCACCCATAGGTATTCGCAACGTCGTCAACCACCATGGAGGTGGAGAGGTTCGTAGCCACGGTTGAGCGTTTTCGACTGAGGACATCCTGCAGCGCAAGAGCAAGGGTATACTCCTCGGAAACCGCTCTCCCCCCGGCGCCCATCAGTGCGAGTCGGTCACCGTCGGGATCGAAGGCAAAGCCTCCCCGCAGTTCCGGGTCCCGGCGAAGCAGCTCCCGGAGGTCGGTCAGGTGCTCCGGGCGAGGTTCGGGGTCGTGGGCAAACCGACCGTCGGGTTCGGTGTGAACCCCTTGCCACCGGACGCCCAGCATGTGCAGCAGTTGAGGGAAAAGTACCCCGGCGGCGCCGTTGACCGAGTCTACGGCGACACTCATGGCTGCGTTGCGAATGCGATCGGCGTCCACGGCCGAAACCACTTTCTCCAGGTGCACGGCACCGGCGGTATCCATCTTCTCCGGGACGGCTTTCGTTGGAAAAGCGGGTCTGTCGGAATCGGACAGCAACGCCCGGTAGGCATCGTAGATCCGCTCGCATTCGTCTCCGGTGTAGAGACGCCCCTGAGCGTGAACCATCTTGTAGCCGTTGTACGGTGAAGGGTTGTGGCTGGCGGTGAGGATGATACCCCCGGCCGCCCGCACTTCCTTGACCGCCACGCACACCGTCGGGGTGGGAACAATACCCAGGTCAACGGGGGTGCCGCCCGCCGCGGTCACACCGGCGGCGGCGGCCGAAAGGAATGCCGCTCCCGAGGGGCGCGTGTCGCGGCCGATGAGGATCTTTCCGGATCCGCACGCTTTCGTTTGTACGTAGGCAAGCGAGGCAACGGTTTCTTCGGTGAACGTCTCGCCTGCAATACCTCTGACACCCGACACAGACATGATTGCTTCAGTGCCCATGGTCCGGAAATCCTTTCTTGAAAGAGTCGGCAGTTTTCGAGATTCTATCCCCGGCCGGTACACGATTCCACATGCGGGCCGGGGAGGGGGTGGAACGTAACCCCGCGAAAAATATATACTATACGCTGAAGGGGCTTTCGCGCGTCTTCGTTCAACCGGACGTCGAGCCCGGGTCTCAATCCGGAAGGGGAGTGTTTCATGTCAATAGAATTGCTGTACCTGTTCCCCATTCTTGCGTTGAGCATACTGATTTTCGCGATCGTTTTCAGGACGCAGAAGAAGGGCGAGTCGCAGGAACGGGGACGTCCTCCCGATACGCTGACCAGGGAAGTGAAGGCTTTCAACGACGGGGTAGTCGCAGCGCCGCCGAAGCCGCGCGAAGTTCCGCAGACGAGGCTCAGCGAGATAGAAAAGACGATTTCTCTGGTGTCGAAGACCCTGTCCAGTCAACAGAAGATTATCGAGGAGTTTCAGGGAAGCAACGCGCACTATCCCGATGCCGTGACCAATCTGAAGAATCGCCTCAAGGAACTTCAGCGGGAATACGATATTGTCCTCAGCGAAAACTACTCACTTCGCGCGAAGCTCAAGAGGCTTCGCTCGGGACGAAACGGGGCGCACGAAGTTCGGGAGAACTTTCACGTTGAGAAGCAGGAGTGCGCTTCTTCGAGCAGAGCAGACCGTCGTAACGAACAAAGCCTTTTTGAAGACACGAGGGTACTTCACGACCTTACCCGCGACGGTGACACGAGGGAGATAAACGTCGAGGATCTCGCCGCCGGATAAGCGTTTCCGCATTCCCGGAAACGGACGGCTTTTGCTTTTCTTTTTTGTCAAGCTTCGGGCGATCGACTTCATGCCTTTTTCGCGGCCGGCGGAGTGGGGAATGGCCCCGGCGTGCGGCGCGCCGAATTCGTGGTGAAGCCGACTGCGAGTGCGGTTGGAGGTAATCGGGCGCCGGCGGATGTGATTTCGATTGAGGGGGCAACCACAATATATAGTACCCGCCGCCGATTATGGTGCAAGATATAGAATGTCCTGCTGCTGTTTGCGCACCCCGCCTGACTCCCCGGATTCAATAGCCAGGAAAACTATTGACAGAGACATTGCGTACAAACTATTATTGTGGGTAAGAATGGTATGCAGTGGGTGATTGTGGGAGAACTACAATGACACGTTTCCGCGGCAACTACGAATACTCGGTCGATGCGAAAGGGCGGTTGAATATTCCCGCCAAGTTTCGCAAGTCGCTCAAACCCGAAGCGCAGGAGACCTTCGTGATTGTGCGCGGACCCGACCGCTGCCTGCAGGCGTTTCCGCTTGATTGCTGGTCCCGGGTGGAGGATGAACTGGAGGCGCGTCCACTGACCCCCGATACCGTCCGTCTTCGACGACAACTCTATCAGTCGATTTCCGACTCGAAGCTGGATGCACAGGGAAGGATAGCTTTGTCACCCGGGCAGATGAGTATTGCCGGAATCACCGGCAAGGTTGTTCTTCAGGGCCAGGGAAGTTGTATCGAAATCTGGAGTCCCGAGCGGCACAGCCGCTATTTCGGGGAGGGAGAGGATTTCGATGAGGTCTACTACCGTTCGGTGAAAGACAGCCTCGATTCGTGATGAGCGGAGAGGAGGGCTTTCATGTACCGGTGCTTCTGGAGGAGACGCTGTCGCTTCTGGACATTCGTCCCGGGGGGACGTATGTGGACGCCACAATGGGAGGCGGCGGTCATTTCCGGGCCATTGCGCAACGGCTGTCGGGAGGCGGGACGTTGATCGGGCTTGACAGAGACCCGGAGGCGATTGCCTGGAATCGGCAACACCGGCCGTCGACGGAGGCGGACGTTCGGATCGCCCTTGCGCGGTTTTCGAGCCTGGAGGATGTGCTTGCCCGCGAGGGAGCGGGGAAGGTTGACGGGATTGTGGCGGATTTGGGAATGTCTTCACACCAGCTTGACTCATCGACACGCGGGTTCTCGTACATGCGCGAGGCGTTTCTTGATATGAGGATGGACCCGGAGGTTCCGCTGACGGCATCGGCGCTCATTTCCGATTCCGATGCGAAGAAGCTGGCCGACATTCTTGCCCACTACGGTGAGATGAGAAATCCCGGGCGCATGGCCGGGGTGTTGAAGCGGTGTGCGGATCGGCACCGCGGCCGGGGACTGACATCGTCGCGGCTCAAGGACTGTCTTCGATCCGAATACGGTTCGCGTCTGGGCTACACCATGCTTGCCAAGCTTTTTCAGGCATTGCGAATCACTGTCAATGATGAACTTGGCGAGCTGAGAGCCCTGATGGGTTCCATTCCCCGGTGTCTCGGTGCCGGTGGAACAGCCGCGGTCATCTCCTATCATTCGCTCGAGGACAGAATTGTCAAGCAGTGCTTTGTCGACGAGGAGCGTGGGTGCGTCTGTGACCGGCGCATACCGCGGTGTGTATGTGGACGGACATCGACACTTAAGCGCATAACCAGGAAGCCGATACGTCCGGCGGCACCGGAGATCCAACAAAACCCGCGTGCGCGAAGCGCCCGGCTGAGAGCCGCCCGTCGTACGCACCTGAACGGAGAGGCGGCATACCAATGAATAAAGGAAAATCACCGGAGGTCCGGCGCGGACCGCTTGTTAAGGTTCGACACATCCTGCTCATGGGATTGATGATGACCGTCGTGGTCACACTGCCTCTGGTACTGGTCTGGAAGGAGGCCTACCGCACGGAGATATCCGTACAGCACAAGGAGTGCACCGACAGCTTGCAGGTACTCAGGCGGGAAGCGGCGCGTCTGGCCCTTGTGGCCGACAGCCTCTCCGACGCGAAAAGGATCGAGCGGATTGCTCGCACGGCCCTGGGCCTGGAATACCCTGAATCCGACCGGATTGTGGTTGTCGGGCCACCGCCTCGCGGAGGACTTCACAGGCGCGCTCTCATGGGACTTGAGTTCTTCGCAATTCTGCGCAAATCGCTGCAGGGGGGAGATACGGGTTAGGTGGAAGCTTTCAACCGACGGATCCTCATTGTCTCGTTTGTGACCGCGGGCTTGTTCTGCGTCCTCGTTGGACGCCTTTTTGTTATTCAGGTTCTGAGGGGGCAGGAGTTCTCCGTTCGAAGTAAGGATCAGTCACAGCGTCGTATCGTGCTGGAAGCGACACGGGGAGGGATCGTCGATCGCAAGGGAGTCCCGATGGCACGGAGTGTAGGGACGAACCCGGTAGCATCGCCCGCGCGTCTTCAACGCGTCTCGCTTCGCCGTCAGGACAACGTGCGCATAGGCAGGTACGGAGGACAGTGGCACACGGGGCCGGCCAGGCGCGAGTATCCTCTGGGGGCCCTGGCGGGTCCGGTACTGGGATTTGTCGGACGTGACGGGTACGGGCTGGCGGGCATCGAGTTTGCTTTCAACGACCGGCTTCTGGGCGAAGACGGGTGGTTGATTCTCAAGCGGGACGGCAGGAACGAGCGGTATCCGAAGATAGGCCTCCCGCACAAACCGCCGACCCCCGGCGACGACATCGTATTGACGATAGATTCCGATGTCCAGCGGGTAGTCGAGACGGTTTTGAAGAACACGGTTCGACGACTTGGCGCGGCCGGGGGGATGTGCATCGTGATGGACCCGCGGACCGGGGAGATACTTGCCATGGCCGACGAACCGGGTTTCGATCCGAATCACGCATCGCGCTATTCGCTGCATCGACGGTTGAGTGACTGTGTCGGCTATACCTACGAGCCCGGCTCCACCTTCAAGCCGATCGTTGCCGCCGCCGCATTTCAGGAGGGGCTTCTTTCCGAAGAGGATACGCTGGACGGCGGTGACGGTGAGTACAAGATTCACGGCGAGATTATCCGCGATCGTCGCAGCTTCGGAAAACTCACCTTTTCCCGGGCCCTGAGCCTTTCAAGCAACGTATGCTTTGCCGCCCTGGCGGATAAGCTGGGAAGCTCCCGTCTGTACGAATACACCCGAGACTTCGGGTTCGGTGCGAAGACCGGCATACGGCTTCCCGGCGAGGAGCGCGGAATCGTACACCCCGTCGAGGAATGGTCCGAGCGTACCCGGGTGACCATGGCGATCGGGCAGGAGGTCGGGGTGACGCTGATGCAGATGGCGCTTGCCTTCTCATGTATCGCTCATGACGGTATCCTGCTGCAGCCGCGGATTATCAGGACCGGCTCAAGGGATCGTCGAGCCGTGCGAAGGGTTCTTTCGTCGGATGTGGCCCGGAGGACACGGCGAATGATGAAGAACGTGGTAACGGAAGGAACGGGCAAACGCGCGCAGGTCGGCGGCATTGAAGTGGGGGGAAAGACGGGTACGAGCCAGAAGGTGGATCCTGATTCCGGAGGCTACTCCCGGAGCCGCTTCTGGTCTTCATTCATGGGCTTCGTCCCCGTAGAGAAGCCGATTCTGGTTTGTGGGGTCGTGATCGATGAACCCGCGGGTGGAGAAGGCGGCGGTGCGGCGGCCGCGCCGGCTTTCCGTGAGATCATGACGAAGCTGGTTTCGCATCCCGGTCTCCACTATGCCGAGCAGATTCTGAAGAGCCCCGAGGGACGATCGGACACCACCGGAGAATCGTCCGGACCGGTGCTGAAACGTGCCGATGTTGCCGCTCCGCCCGGTGGGTTTTCGCGACTCGGTGCGTTCTTCGGCATGACCGCCGATTCTTCGAAGGACAGTCTGCAACGGGCGCCGACGCATGAAAAGAACGCAACGTCCGGAAGCGGGGATAACCGTGTTGTGGTCCCTTCCTGTGTGGGGAAAGACGCACGGGATGCAACGAATGCCGTCAACCTCCTGGGCCTTCGGCCCCATATCGTGGGACAAGGCATTGTCCGGCGACAGGCGCCCCGGGTAGGTACCATCACCACAAGCGCTTCACCGTGTACCCTGTACTGTGTCGGGGGAGGATGAGGCGGTGAGCCAACGAGGAGTGCGGGTCATGAAGTATGGAGGAGATGTGGGAAGAAGGCAGCGGGAGTTCCGAAGGTTTGTGGAGGCGGAAGTAGCTGAAATGTTGTGGTCGATGGATGTCGGGTGCCGGGCGGGTTCGCGCTCGGCGCAATTGAAGGCGATCGAATGGATCGAGAAGAACGCCGTCGACTTTCGTCGGCATTGGGCTTCACGCGGCGGTGAGATCCGCTCCTGGCCGGTGCGGAACAACTGAAGGCCGGGGATGCGGGTGGAATCGGGAGATCATCTGAAGGAGATTCGGCCATTGAGGAGGATGCGATGCGGTGGAAAGAGCTGACGTCATCACTGGAGGAAGCGGCAAGCGGGGGTGAAGGCAATCCCGCCGTATCGGATATCGTGTACGATTCCCGCAAGGTGGCAGCCGGTTCGATATACGTGGCCGTTCCGGGCTTCGTTCAGGATGGAGACTTGTTTATTGGTGATGCTGTCGAACACGGTGCCGTTGGGGTCATCTCCCGTAATCCTCAGCCCCGGTGCACCGTACCCTGGCTGCAGGTGACGGATCCCCGGAAGGCGCTGGGTGAACTGGCGCGGAAACTCTGGAATCTGAAGCTTTATCGGACATGTGTAGCCGGGGTTACCGGAACCAACGGCAAAACCACGGTTACCCATCTGATTCGACTGCTCCTTGACCAGCTTTACACTCGGAAACGGGTATGGATGTTCAGCACGGTAGGTTACTGCATGGGTACGCTGTGTCGTGAAGCGCGGCGCACCACACCCGAGTCGTCCGACATCTTCAGGATGATGGGCACGGCGCCGCGGAAACCGGCCGCGGTGGTCATGGAGGTTTCCTCACACGCGCTCGAACTCAACCGTGTTGCCGGTTTCTCCTACGACCTTGCCGTATGGACCAATCTGACGCGCGATCATCTCGATTTCCATCACACGATGAACGAGTACTATCTCGCCAAGAAAAAACTGTTTACTGAGTATCTCAAATCAAGAGGGAAAGCAATCATCAATATCGACGACCGGTGGGGCCGTAAGCTTGCGGGCGAACTTCGGGGGACGACAACGGTGACGTACGGCAGTGCCGATGATGCCGACGTGAGGATTGTTAACCCTCGTTCAACCTGGACCGGTTCGGAGTTGGACGTCGTAGCCGGGGGGGAGATGTTCCACGTGAGTGCGCCCTTGCCGGGTTCGTTCAATGTCTACAATATTGCGGCGATGTGCGCTGCTGCCGCGGCGCTTTCCGTCAAACCCGCGCGTGTGCGGGAAGCCCTTCAGCGCCTGGAGCCGGTGCCCGGTCGCATGGAGCCGGTCGCGACCGGGAAGGAATTCACCACTATTGTCGACTACGCTCATACACCCGATGCGCTGGAGAATGTCCTGAAAACCGTCCGTGAGCTTACCGAGGAAAGAGTGATCTGTGTCTTTGGATGCGGGGGAGATCGAGATCGGGCGAAGCGTCCGCTCATGGCGGAAGCGGTTGTGCGCTGGAGCGACGAGGCCGTGGTGACCTCGGACAATCCCCGTGGGGAAAACCCGCGTGCCATTATCAAGGAAATTCTTGACGGCGTTCCGCTTGACTTTCCCCATTGGGTGATACCCGATCGACGTGAAGCAATCGGGAAGGCCCTGGGGATAGCCCGGCGCGGGGACTGTGTGGTGGTGGCGGGCAAGGGGCATGAGGATTACCAGGAAATCGACGGCCGGCGGCATCATTTCAGCGATCGGGAGGTCGCTGGGGAGTTGGCCGACGGTATTCAGCCTCGGAGGATTCGGGTTGCCTGAACGGACCACAGCTCTGAATATCGGAACGGTCGCCCGCTGGGCGGGCGCGCGCGGCGACATTTCCGCCTCGGTTGCCCGGCGGAGGATCGGCGATGTGTGGACCGATTCCCGCCGGATACGCAAGGGAGACCTGTTCGTTGCCCTCCGGACGGACAACGACGACGGCCATCGGTACGTCACGGAGGCCCTCGATAAGGGTGCCGTCGCCGCGGTGGTTTCCGCAAAGCAGGTCCATGGCTATCCGGCTCGTGTGCGCGGCAGACTCCTGGGCGTAGGCGACCCGCTTCGGGCGATTCAGAAAGTGGCGCGCAGCTATCGACGGAAGCTGGGAATTCCCTGCATCGCGATCACGGGTTCAAACGGCAAGACAACAACCCGGACGTTTGTCTCCAGCGTCCTGAGACAGGTTATGAGCGTGGCGGAGACGAAGGAGAACTGGAACAACCATATCGGTGTTCCCCTGAGTATTCTTCGCTGCCGTGCGGGTGAGGATGTGCTGGTGCTGGAGATGGGTGCGAATCATGAGGGGGAGATCGGCGAGCTGTCGGAGGTGGCGCGGCCGGACGTTGGATTGATCACCAATATCGGTTACGCGCATATCGGTTTCTTCGGCAGTCTTACCGCGACGACCCGGGCGAAATTCGAAATCACCCGGGGGATGCGCAAGGGGAAGGGAGTGCTGTTGCTCAACGGCGATGACGCACGTCTGGCCGGCGAGCTTCGTCGGCATGACTACCGGACGGTCCTGTACGGGATGTCGCGCAGGTGCGACGTTCGCGCGACGAACGTGGTGCTGGACGCCGACGGATGTCGGCGGTTTGTATGTAACGGCCGGGAATTTGTGCTTCGCATGCCGGGCCGGCACTTCATCTACAGCGCCTTGCCCGCCCTTTATCTGGGGATGCATTTCGGCGCCGATGTCGAAACTGTTCGCGATGCGCTTGCGGACATGGCGCCCGTAGCCCTGCGGGGCGAAATCGAATGGGAGAGCAATCTGAGATTTGTCGTAGACTGCTACAACGCCAACCCATCATCGATGGACAGCGCGTTGGCCCTGCTTCGGGAGATAGCCCCTTCCTCACGCAGGGTGGCCATTGTGGGCGACATGCTTGAGCTTGGATCTCATGAACGACGACTTCATCGGAGACTGGGAAAGCGGCTTGCGGAATCGGGCGTGCGCTCCCTTGTGGCCGTGGGGGCAGCGTCGGAACACGTAGCCTCGGGAGCCCTCGGAGCGGGCATGAATCCCCGTCGGGTGGTAACGGCGCACGATGCGGACGAAGCGCTGGAGCCGGCACGCTCGCTGCTGAGGCCGGGTGACACGGTTCTTTTGAAAGGCTCGCGTGGTGTACACCTTGAAAAGCTCTACGAGCGCCTGAAGGGGTGAGGCAATGACGAACGTACCCGGTAGACTGCCGGCACGAATAAATGTCATCGGTTCGGGACGCAGCGGACTGGCGGCGGCGGCCTACCTCGCCCGGCACGGCGTGAGAGTGTTTATCAGCGATTCATGCCCGGCCGAGAGGCTCGAGTTTGTGCTTGCGGTCAACGACATGGCGCACATTCCTCATGAGTCCGGCGAGCATACCGATCGGGTGCTGGACGGTGAGGCGATCGTGGTCTCACCCGGTGTCGATTCATCGCTGCCGCTGCTGGAGCGCGCCGCCGGACAGGGCATTGCGGTATGGTCCGAAATCGAACTGGCCTACCGTGTCTGCAATGCTCCGATCGTTGCCGTGACCGGTTCCAGCGGAAAGAGTACCACAGTGAGCTTGATCGGCGCCGTGGCCGAGCAAGCGTCTCGTCCGTCCGCTGTCGGCGGCAATATCGGCACGGCGGCGATCAGCACGGTTGAAAGCCTCGGTCTCGACGGGATCGCGGTCTGGGAAATCAGCAGTTTCCAACTGGAGCTGACGCGCGAATTCAAGCCTCGCGTAGCGGCGGTCCTGAATCTGCAGAGAAACCATCTGGATCGTTATCGTTCCGAGGAAGAGTACTACAATGCGAAGCGGCTCATTGCCCGGAACCTGGACAAGGACTGTTTCCTCGTGCTCAACGCCGACGACCCGCGGCTTCGCGTCTGGGGGCACGAGTACCGGGACAAGACCAACGTTGTGTGGTTCGGACTTCGTCGCGCCGACGACGGCGATTGCGTCTGGATCCAGGAAGGAAAAATCCGGGGGGCGTTCGGAGGTGAAGTACGGGACATCGTATCGGTGGACGCACTGAAAATCCGGGGGGTGCACAACCAGTTGAATGCCGCGGCCGCTGCCGCGGTCGCACGTTGCGCGGGCCTGGGCGCCGACGCAACCTCGGCGGGCCTCACCTCTTTTCCGGGGCTTCCGCACCGTCTGGAGTTTGTGGCCCGGCGACGGGGCGTGGCCTTTTACAATGATTCGAAGTCGACGACGGCCGAATCGATAGCGGGCGCCGTAGCCGCCTTTGACGGTCCGGTCCGGCTTATCGCCGGCGGCAAGGACAAGGGAGTCGATTTCTCTTCGATCCTGCCCGTGGTCCGACGCGGCGTACGCGGGGCCTACCTGATCGGTCGGGCCGCCCAACGTATCGCCGGCGAATGGAAGAAGGACCTGCCGGTTCACCGGTTCGATTCGCTGGAGGAGGCGGTCAAGGCGGCTTACGGGGATGCCGCGGAAGGCGATGTTGTCGTGTTGTCGCCGGGATGCTCCAGCTTCGACATGTTTCGCGACTTCGAGCACCGGGGCGAGGTGTTTCGGGCGATCGTGGAGGCACTACCCGAGGAAAGGGTGGAGAACCATGAATGAACGAGTCGGAAAAATTGACATGGGCATACTCGGCGTATCACTGGCACTGCTGGGATGCGGGATTGTGCTGGTGTACAGTTCGTCTTTCGCGCTTGCCGACTACCGATACGGCGGCAGCGACTTCTTTCTGGCACGGCAGGTGGTTCGCAGCGTGGCGGCATTACTCTGCTTCATGATTTTTGTCAACATCGACTACCATTTCTGGGCTCGATGCGGCGGGGTGGGCTACGTACTCGGGGTGGCGCTGCTGGTGGTTGTGCTGGTTTTGCCGGGCACCGAGGCGGTGAAGGGAGCGAAACGGTGGATCACGGTGGGCTCGATGCGATTCCAGATCTCTGAGGCCGCGCGCATGCTCCTGATAATCTTCCTGGCACGGAAGCTGGCCCGGGCGGGCAAGGATACGGGCCGCTGGGACACCGTCGCCAAGACCCTGGTCACCATCGGGATCCTGGTCGCGCTGATACTCATGGAACCCGATTTCAGCACGGCCATGATCGTTGCGCTGGTGGGGCTGGCAATGTTGTTTGTCGCGGGAGCACGGTACGCTCACCTGGCCATGATCGTAACGCTGCTCGTATCGGTGGGCTGCATCGGCGTGTTGAGTGCGCCGTACCGACTCAAGAGGCTTGTGGGCTTCGCCAACTTCTCCGAACACAAGTCCGATATTGGATATCAAGCCTATCAGGCAATGATCGGGCTTGGCAACGGAGGGCTTTTCGGCAAGGGGCTGGGGCAGGGAGAGCAGAAGTACTTCTATCTTCCCGAGCCGCATACGGATTTTGCCTTTTCGATCCTGGGCGAGGAGATAGGCTTTGTCGGCCTTGTGGTTGTCCTGGGGCTTTTCGGTTTTCTGATTTACCGTGGTGTCCGCGTCGCGCTTCGCGCGCCGGACATGACCGGGCGGTTGATGGCATTCGGGTTCACCTTCGCCCTTGCGATCTATGTTGTGCTGCACGCATCGGTTAATACCGGATTGGTTCCCACGACCGGCGTGCCCATGCCCTTTCTCAGCTACGGGGGGATGAACCTGGTTTTCACGATGTGTACGGTGGGGATACTGTTGAATATTTCCAGTCAGGTTCAGCCGCGCATTGCGCGGCGCGAAGCGTCGCCGGCCCGGGGTCGTGCTTCACGGCCGGTCAAGCGGGGGCGCGGGAGGAGGCGGCGCCGGTGAACGAGTCTCCGCGCAGAATCGTTGTTGCCGCCGGCGGTACGGGAGGGCACGTATTCCCCGCCCTTGCCGTCGTAGAGCAGCTTCGAAAGATGGACCCGAACGTTGAGATCACCTGGTACGCAACCGAACGCGGCCGGGCGCCGGAATTGTGCCGGCGGCACGGAATTCCGGTGGAGCAGGTGCGGGTAAAGGGTATCGACCGGCTGCTGAGTCTGCGCACGCTCGGCGCACTCGGGCATTTCGCGGGTGAGATGCGGCGGTTGCGGGAGGGCCTGCGGCGGCTGCGTCCCGACGCGGTTGTGGCATTCGGGGGCTACGTTGCGGCTCCGGCCGTATGTGCCGCCCTCCTGGAGCGGATTCCCTGTTTCCTGTGCGAACCGAATACCGTACCCGGTCGGGTGACCAGGTTCTTTTCGCGATGGGCGGTGTGCACGTTTCTGGGTTTTCCCCTCGATCGCGCGTGGCGACTTCGCGGTGCTACGGAAATCACCGGGGTGCCGGTCAGGCCCGTGGAGGAGACCTACGAGGGCTTTCCGTACCCCGAAGGGCTTGACAGATCGAAGAGGGTCATTCTTATATGCGGAGGGAGTCAGGGAGCGCAGAGCATGAACCGCCTGCTTGTGGGGCCGGTTCGGCACTGGATCGCACAGTCTCGTCAGGTGGTGTGGCAGACCGGCGCACCCGGTTACGATGAAATGGCCTGCCGGTTCGGCGGCAACCCATCGGTGTTTCTCTTTGCCGGGGTCGATGATCTGTATCCCTACTATGCCCTGGCCAGGGTGGTGGTGGGGCGTGCCGGCGCTTCCACGCTCGCCGAAGTAGCCTATTTCGGACTGCCGGTGGTCGCGATTCCGCTTCCGTGGTCCACCGATGGGCATCAGTGGAAAAACGCCGGGCTGACGGAGATTCAGGGATGGGGCGTACGGGTGAAACAGGAGGAGAAGGCCTCGGAGAAGATCCGGACGGTGGTCGACACGATCTACGAGGATCAGTGTACGTTTGAGGCGATGAGCGGAAAGGCAATTGACGCTTCCCCGGCGAGTGCGGCGGGGAAGATTGCCGGAAGGGTACTGAGCCGGGTGGAATCATGATTGCGCTGGGACTGTCTCGAAAAGTCCATTTCGTCGGTGTCGGCGGTATCGGCATGAGTGCGCTTGCCGAAATGCTCCACGCCGCGGGGTACACGGTGTCGGGCAGCGACATGGCGCGGTCGGCCGTATCGCGCCGGCTGGCCGCACTGGGCGTTGATGTGCGTTACGGCCACGATGCATCGCATGTCGGTGGAGCGCATCTGGTGGTGTACTCCAGCGCCGTCGGTGACGACAATTCGGAGTTGTGCGCCGCGCGGGATGAAGGAATCCCGTGTATGCGCAGGGCCGAGATGCTGAGCGACATGATGCGGTCGCGCTACGCCGTGTGCATCTGCGGTACGCACGGCAAGACGACGACAACGGCAATGATGGGCAAGGTGCTTGCTGATGGGGGCCTGGACCCGACGGTGCTTATCGGAGGCATTCCCCGCGACGCGGAGTCGAATCTTCGAGCAGGCGAGGGGCGGGTCTGTGTCACGGAGGCCGATGAGTACGACCGCTCTTTCCTGGCCCTGTGGCCGAGTCTCGTGGTGCTGACCAATATCGAGGCGGAGCATACCGACTGCTATGGGAACCTCGACGAGTTGAAGGATACGTTTACTGAATTCTGCGGCCGTGTGCCGTTTCACGGGGCGGTGGTTTTCTGCAGTGACGACCCGGGAGCGGTGGAGGTGGCGTCCCGGCTCCACGCCCGGGTAATCGGTTACGGCCTTGACGAGCGTGCGGAGTACCGGGCGACCGAGGTTGCCTGCGAGAGACGGAGCAGGCGGTTTCGCGTGGTGTGTCGGGGGCGCGACCTGGGACAGTTCCGTCTCAACGTTCCGGGACTTCACAATGTCCGGAATGCTCTGGCGGTGATAGCCTGCGCCGCCGAGCTGCGCGTGCCGGCGGAGGCGATCGCGACATCGGTTGCGTCTTTCTCCGGTGTCAAGCGTCGTATGGAGCCGGCGGGTGAGGCCGGGGGGGTGGCGGTGTACGACGACTACGCGCATCACCCCAGCGAAATCCGGGCGACTGTGCAGACGGGGCGGGATATGGGCTACGGAAGAATTATCGCGGCATTCCAGCCGCACCTCTATACGCGAACGCGCGATTTCCTCGACCAATTCGCGGAGGCTCTCACCGAGGCCGACCGTGTGTACGTGCTGCCGATTTATGCCGCGCGCGAAAGCAGAATTCCCGGGATCGACTCCCGGAAGATTGTTGAGCGGATGAAGGAGAAGGGGTACGGGAGCGCCCGATTCGTTTCATCGGCGGATCGGCTTGCCGAGTACGCGAGTGTCGATGCGAGGAAGGGCGACGCGGTGATCCTGATGGGAGCGGGCGATATCGGGGAGCGCGCGGGAGAAATCCTCGGGAGGTTGGGTCGTGAAACGAACGTCTGAAAAGAAACGGCGGCCGCGGAGTGCGCGGCGCGCAAGGACGGCTGCTCCGCGCGGCCGCGGACCGTTGCGCCGTCTCATGAAGGTGGGGCTGAGAGTATCCCTCGCGGCGGGTCTTGCGGCCGCCGCCGGCATCTGGGCCGCTCCCCGCGTGAAGCGAATGGTACGGCAGTCGCCGCTGTTTATCGTGGACTCGGTGAGCGTTTCGCATGCCTGCTTTGCGGATACGCAGGAGGTGATTGCACGTTCGAGGCTGCGTGCGGGAATGCACATGCTCGACGTCAATCCCGGGGAAGCATCGGAGCGGGTCGAGTCACTACCCTGGGTCAGGAAGGCGCGTGTCATGAGGCGGTTGCCCGACAAGGTGCGGATTGTTGTTGAGGAGCGCAGGCCGCGGGCAATGGTGAGTCGGGGTGCCGTGTGGTATGTCGACGAAGAAGGCGTGTTGCTGCCGCTGTCGCCCCGGACCAGTGTCGACCTCCCCCTGGTTTTCGGCCTCCGGGATACGCTCGCGGGTGAAGAGGATCGCCGGCTTGATTCCGCAAGTCTGTGGATGCTGAACGGGTTTCTTGACGAGCTTGCCGGGGTGGACGAGGATTTTGTCGGGGAGATCAGCCAGATCGCTATCGGCGATGGGGAACAGGTACACATCACTCTTGAGGAAAGGGGAACGCGGGTTTCGATGCGGCACGGCGGGGCGGGGGAGCGAATCGAGCATCTTCGGAGGCTGCTGACGCTCTTCCGGGAGCGTGAAGATGACTGGCCCCGTGAAATAGATCTTTGTCACGCCAACCTGGCGTTTGTTCATTGACACCACCTTCACGGAGGAGATGATGGAAGAGAACGTATACGTATGCCTGGATATCGGGACCACGAAAATCGCCTGCATCATTGCCGAGGGCGAGGCGAGCGACCAGCTCAAGATTATCGGTGTTGGCATGAGCCCCTCGGAGGGCCTGCGCAAAGGCGTTGTGGTCAACATCGAGAAGACCGTCCGATCCATCCGCAAGGCGGTGGAAGAGGCGGAGTTGATGGCGGGAGTGGACGTGGACGCGGTGTGGGTCGGGATTGCCGGCGATCATATCCGCTCCATCAACAGCAAAGGTGTCGTGGCCATCTCGCGCGAGGATCATGAGATTACCGAACTGGATGTCGTGAGGGCGATCGAGGCGGCGCAGGCGGTATCCATTCCCATGGACCGCGAGATACTCCACGTGATTCCTCAGGAATTCATTGTCGACGATCAGAAGGGAATCAAGGAGCCCATCGGCATGAGCGGGGTCCGGCTCGAAACGCAGGTGCATATTTGCACCGGAGCGGTCACCAGCGCCCAGAACATTTACAAAAGCGTTGCCAAGGCGCAGTTCAAGGTGGAGGACCTGGTTCTTGAACCGCTCGCATCGAGCTATTCGGTGCTGGAGCCGGACGAGAAGGAGCTGGGCGTGGCCCTGATCGACATGGGCGGCGGTACAACCGACATCGCTATCTACTCCGACGAGAGCATTCGCCACACCGCGGTGGTCGGCCTGGGTGGAAAAAATGTCACCAGCGACATTGCCATCGGCATTCGAACGCCGGTGGACAAGGCCGAGGAGATCAAGAAGCGCTTCGGGTGCGCCTATTCACCGCTTGTGAAGAACGACGAATTCGTGAGTGTGCCGGGGGTGGGCGGGCGTGACCAGCGCGAAGTCTCGCGTGCCATACTGACGTCGATTATCGAGCCGCGCGTCGAGGAAATCCTCTCGCTGGCGTACCGTGAAATCAAACGTACCGAGTATGCCGACATGCTCGGGGCGGGAGTGGTGCTGACCGGCGGCGGTGCGCTCATGGAAGGGGTCCAGGAGCTGGCCGAGAAGGTATTCGAGATGCCGGTGAAGATAGGGGTCCCCTCGGGTTTCGGAGGATTGACCGAAGCGGCGAGGTCGCCGATTCACGCGACAGGCGTGGGGCTGTGCATGTACGCGGCCGAGCAGGGCAAGGACAAGAAGACCCGTAAGTCAATGGGCGGTGACGATACGTTCAGAAAGATCTTTGACCGGATGAAATCGTGGGTTTCCGAGTTTTTCTAACGGAGAGCGGTAACTACCCAGTGGTCAAGCTGTTGATTCTATTGAACCGCTCATCCTGAGCCCTTCGGCAGGCTCGGGATGAGCGTAGCGACTACCTTGAGTGCCTGAGTAGTCACGGGAGAACGAAGAGTAAACCGAAGAGAAGGTGTCACAATAAACCGAAATCTATTCCCTTAACAGCAGGAGGTGGCTATGGAGTTCACCTTGGAAGAGTCTTTCGAGGCAAAGGCAAAGATGAAAGTCGTGGGGCTGGGCGGCGCCGGCGGAAACGCGGTGAACCGGATGGTGACGGCGGGTCTGACCGGTGTGGAGTTCATTTCGATCAACACCGACGCCATGGCCCTTGACAACAACCAGGCGACCCATCGGGTCCAGATCGGTGAGCGGATCACCAAGGGTCTGGGCGCCGGAGCGAATCCGGAGATCGGTCGCATCGCCATGGAAGAAGACAAGGACAAGGTTGCCGCCCTGCTGGAGGGCGCCGACATGGTCTTCGTTACGGCCGGTATGGGTGGCGGCACGGGAACGGGCGGTGCTCCGGTGGTTACCGAAATCGCGCAGGAAATGGATATACTCACGGTCGCAATCGTTACGCGTCCGTTTCTGTTCGAAGGGAAGATCCGGGATCGAAACGCCAAGGCCGGTATCGAGGCGCTTCGCTCCAGTGTCGATACGATTATCGTTATCCCCAACCAGAAGCTGCTTTCCATTGTCGACCGCTCGACGTCGTTGATGGAGGCGTTCCGCTCGGCCGATGAAGTTCTGTACCAGTCCACGAAGGGGATATCGGACTTGATTTCCGTACACGGTCTGGTGAACCTGGATTTCGCCGATGTGCGCACGATCATGAAAGGCATGGGTGATGCTCTGATGGGTACGGGCTATGCCGAGGAGGGCGAGGACCGCGCCGTGATGGCGGCCGACAATGCAATCCACAGCCCGCTTCTGGACGATATTTCGATCGGCGGCGCGCGCGGCATCCTGATCAACATCTCCGGCGGCGAAGATATGACGCTGTACGATGTGAGTGATGCGACGCAGACGATCTACGATGCCGTGGGTGAGGGGGCCGAAGCCAATATCATTTTCGGCGCGGTTACCGATCCGTCAATGAACGGCAAGATCCGTGTCACGGTCATTGCCACGGGATTCAGCGACAAGGAGGCGGTCGGCAGAAACACTCGTGCCCGTTCCGCGGAGCTTCCCGGCGGTCGCTCCTCGCGGGCCGGCGGCGTGCGTGCCGAACAGATGTCCTTTTCTCTGGCCGCATCGCCCAAACGACGGGAGGAACGTGAGGTGGAGCCGGATGCCGACGGTGAACAGCGGCCTGAACCCGACACGGAGGAGGTTCCCGCCGCGGAAAAGCAGCAGGCACCGTCGTCGGAAAGCGGTGAATCGTCGATGGAGTTTCCGCCGCCGCTTCTGCGGAAAGAACAGGTCAAGCGCGAGGCGCAGGTGTTTGTGCACAAGGGAGAAGTAATCACGCATTACCAGGATGATATCGATGTTCCGACATTTCTTCGAAAGCAGATGCAGTAGGCCGGCAGTCGGTGCCGCATCTCTTTCGAGGGCCCGGGGGG
>CAZNDN010000012.1:39287-43024 GCA_964571815.1 uncultured Fibrobacterota bacterium
TGGGAAGAAGAATCGAAAGACGGAGGTTTTCCGAGCCGCCGGTATTTATCGGCGGTTGCGGCCGTTCGGGTACGACCGTGCTGCTGTCGGTACTTTCCGCGCACAGGGAGATATTTGCCTGCCCCAAGGAACTGGGCCTGTTTGACGCCGTTGTCGAAGATGCTTCCGGGCGTCGGCTGCCCGCGAGAATCGATCGGCTGTACACCTGCCTGCTCACACACCGTATCGCGCGGCATGCACGGAGGTGGTGTGAAAAGTCACCAAGCAATATTCACCACGTCGATGATATCGATCGGTATACGCACGGGAATTTTCGCTTCATTCAGATTGTCAGAGACGGGAGGGACGTCGTCCTCTCACACCATCCGGGCGCACCCCACCGACCCTGGGTGCCTCCACACCGGTGGGTCAAGGATGTCGGCGCGGGATTGCAACACGCGCAGCGTGACCAGGTTCATACCATCCGCTATGAGGACCTTGTCCGTGAGTTTGAGACCACGCTGAGAGGCATCTGCGGTTTTCTGGAGATTGGGTTTTCCGATGAAATTCGAAACTGGAGGACATCGGCCGCCGTCACGAGGAATCGTGCGTACCGCGACGGACTTCAGCCTCTTCATACGCGCTCGATCGGCAAGTGGAGAGAGGCCGGCGGCAACGATGCGGTCGAGGAACTGATGAACAACGAGCGGGCGAAGGAACTGTTGGGGGTGTATGGATATCTTTCGTGACACCGCGCTTCCCGTTCGATTGTGCGCTGAGAGTATGCGGGGATGCTCTGCGCAGGCAGGCTGTACGCATTTTCTCGACACGCTCCAACGGCTTACCCGAACGCCTTCCCCTCGGCGACAAAGACCGCGCTTTCAAAAACACATTCCTTGCCGTGGGAAAAACCCGCCGGGCCCCAGGAGAGACCATGGTCGGCGGTGATGACGAGTCGTCGGTTCTCTTCGTTGCATCGGCGAGCCAGAGAGCGAACGTGACGCGTGAGAATGCCGGCGAGTGCACCGGGCATATCGTTGAGTCGAAGGGTAGTTCCATGATGGGCGGCCTTGTCAAGAGCAGAGACGCGCACGACGGCGGGCATTGAGGGTTGGAGCGTGATGAGGTCGGCGGCCGCGGCCGATTCGGTACCGTCGATGCTGGTGTAGTCGATATCTCGGGCCGAAAGGGCCTCGATGGGGTCCTGGTCGGTTTCGATACCGAACAGGACCCGAAGTGAGGCCAGTGTGGCCGGCGTACAGGGGAGTCGAAGCCAGCCGGTTTGCACGGACTCGTCAAGACCCGCTTCTTCGCATCCCGCGATCCACACATCCGGCGCGACCGCATCGAGCACCACCACCACCGGACTGTCACTGAGATCGAGCGGGGCCACGGGCGGAAGGGATTTCAGCCAGGTGGATGCTTCATTTTCAAGCGTTTCAGCCAGGCGATAGGCGGTCCGGCTCATGTCCCCGGTCGCCCACACGTCCGCCGCAATGGCCGCGCCGCGGCATCGGGAGGTCAGGCGATAGGGGAGTGGACGGCGAAGCGATGAACGGCATGCTTCGAGCGCGCGAAGTCTGGTCCGGATCGAGTCGGCCGTGTCACCGTCCAGGTGAGCGCTTGACGTGGGCAGCGGTTCGCTGCCGGCGTCACCCCGGAGCACGTGATGGGCCAGGAGCCTCCAGGCACCGGCCGCCGCTTCGGTGTGCACCACTTCCCGTGACATAAATTCCGCCAGTCGCGGGGGTGCAAGACGTCTGAAACGCGACAGCAGTTCGGAGGCCGGAAACGCGGCCTCACAGGCCGCGGCGGCGGCGGCCGCTTCGTCCTGCGTGAGGTCGTGCGGCTGCGCGCCGAGGAGGTCACGATTGAAAAGGGCCCACCAGAACGGCCGTGTGTCGGTTCCGCCTTTTTCACTGCTGTCCTTGTCGATGACAACCAGGCCGTTGTCGGGGACGTCTCCGACCCACTCTTCGACTGCCTCCGCGATACGTTGTCGTGTCAGTCGGCGTCCCGCAAGCGTTGTAGCCAGATTGCGCAGCGAACGCCCCACCAGAGGTACGGTTCCCGCCAGGGCGGCATCGAGATCCGACACCGTCGCCGCATCGAGCGCACCGAGCAGGGCGCTGGGGGCGGCCGCCGTGTTGCCTTCAAGGGCCGACTTCAACGATTGCAGACGGCGTGAAGCTTCGGGGTCTTCATCCCGCAGGGCAAATGCGCGCGCCGCGACTGCTTCGAGAACCTGCGGCGTACGAAGCAGGCGGAGGTAGTGATTCAGCCCTTTTTCCACTACCGCCGCGGGCTCGGGTCGTGCGTGGTCAGGGGGTTCATCACCGATACAGAACCCGCAATCGCACACCGGCGCTCGAAGAAGCGCTTCGGTGGGATCGCGGCCACAGGTTCTTGCTCCGGTGGTTTCAAGCGAGGCCAGTTCCTGTTGCACCTCGGGGGGATGGTCGAGGTGTGCGGTGGTCGCGAGCAGCCGAAGAAGGTCGATACCCCGACGTGCGTGGCGCGGAATGGGGGCGGGGCGCTGCGCCTTATAGAAAGCCTCGTGGTCACGAGCGTAGATTTCGGCATAGACGCCGCGAAACTCGTCGAACACCGTGCGCAACCGCTCCCCGTCGTCTACGAGAACCCGTTCCATGGGAGCCGCTGTCATGGCGGCGCACTCGCTCCGCGGTCGTCCGACCCGATCGTGCCGGGCGCCGGCGGCTTCGACCGAGCGATGCCGGAGGTAGTGATCGATGAAGATGAATTCCTGGGCCCAGCGGGCGAAGAAGCGTTGCAGGCTTTTCAGAAGTTCGATATTCGAATCCCGGAGCCCGGATCGGCGCCACGCGTCGAGGAATCGCTGCAACCCTTCGCGTGCGCCGTACGAGACCCTGATTTCATCCAGCACAATTGAAAGTGCCGCCGCTGTGGAGCCGAGTTTCTCAAGGTCGAAGGCGCGGAAGGCCGAGTAGGTCCGCGCTTCGCCCAGCCGATGCGAGAAGTCCTCCAGCATCCTGCGAAGCGACTTCTCCAGTCGCAGGAGTTGCTGCCAGGCTTCCCGCTGGCGTCGCAGCCCGAATGTGTCCCAGCCACCCTGAGGTGCGAGGAAACGGCAGTTCTCCATCAGATAGTGTCGGTCGGCCTCCGGAAGAAGCTCACCGGGGGCAATGGATTGGACACTTTGCAGCGAGAGCGATTGGAGGCGTTCGAGGGGGATTGCACCGTTGCCGCTGCGAAGCGTCACCAGACCGCTGTGCGCCAGTCCGATCAGCACGAACGCCGTGAGGTCGTCGGGAAGCCCGAACGGACCGGTGCGCAGAGCATGGAGCATAGTCCCCAGAGGGGTGGGCGCCCCGGGGCTGATTCCGGCGAAGATTTCGTTGAGGAGCGGATGTTCCGAAGGATTGGGGGCAAGGACGTAGGAGCCTCGTTGAAGTTCGACCAGACCCAGAGGGATCGCCGCTCCGTCGAGCGGCTCGGTGAGTGCCCGTTCGTGCGCGCGACGAACGGGAAGCGAGCCCGGGATAATGCATTCATGGAGGACCCGGCGCAGTTGCACCAATGGAGGTACCGAGCGGAGCCCGAGTTCGAGGAACCGCGGGTAGCGTTGTTCGCAGAGCCCTTGCACGGCTATGTCCATGAGGCGCTCGAAATGTTGCAGTTTCCGGGCCGCCGGTTCCAGGCGCATCTCCAGGCTCGCGTCGTCGAACCGTCCCCCGTAGACAAGCGAAACGACCGCCTCGCGCGCGGCCGCACCGCAT
>CAZNDN010000012.1:43124-54685 GCA_964571815.1 uncultured Fibrobacterota bacterium
TTTGGCCGCCGTCAGGCACGAACACGGCGAGAATGTGCCGAAGGCTGCCGCGCCATGTCCTGGCGGTCTCGACCCCTTCGGCCCCGAGCGAAACGCCGGGCCACACCCCGGCTACTTCGAATTCGCACAAGGGACCCAGAAGCGTACGTGAATCGGTCCGCTGTGTCTCCCTGATTCGCTGATCGATCCGGGCCCGGAGAACCTTGGTGGAGTCCTCCTGCGCGGTAATTTGATATGCGGCGTCAAGCGGATCCCCGTCGGGCGCCTCGAGGCGCTGAAGGAAACTGCTCTGCAGGGCCAGCGGACCCAGAAGCACTTCGGCGACGTACTGCGCGTTGGCGTCCGGGTCGGCTTCGGAGACGGCACAGGAGGCCAGCTCCGCCAGTTTGCGCGCCGAAGGCGGACGTGCGGTGGGATGCACGGCGTAGAGCACCAGCATGCGTATGAGTCGGCGCAGAAGAGCCCGGTCGGTTTCATCCGCGGCAACATCCTCGATCACACGTTCCAAGTGCGGAACGATGTGACGGGGGAACTGGTGCATCGACGATATTTCCATGAGCCGCGGGGCAAAATGCTCGTAGATGGCATCGGGAGCCAGGAGTTCCAGGCAGTGACGATCGAGGCAGCCGCTTCCCGGCCGGGAGGGGTCGCCGGCAACGCGGGTGTGGACAAAATCCACGATGCCGCGGTGCTGTGAGAAAAGGTCGCTGAGTCCCTCAAGCAATGTCAGGGTTTCGGGATGAAGAGGGTAGACGGCGCGGAAAAGGCCGAAGTCGGCCGGAAAGGACTTGAACCGCGTGCGCAACCGATCATGGATGCGGTTGAGGTACTCACCGGATCCTTCCTTGTTCACGGCAAGTCGATGCTCGATGAGCCCGCGGATATGCACCGTTGACAAGTGAAAACGAAGCGGAAAGCGATCCTTGATCTTTTTGATGGTTACCTGGGCGATGTCGCCGGTACGCTCCACACTTTCCTGGACCGCGGCCAGGGTCCAGATCGGTCTGCCGTGAGCCTGCTCGCCCAGGAACTGCAGCATGCGGGCATCATCGTTCAACGAAGCCGACGTGGGCTTGGAGCGGAGAAACTCCGACAATTCATCCATCAGCAGCACCACCCCGTCAAACCCGGCATCACCCACGGCAGCCATGGCCCGCCGAAACAACTCCTCACGGTCGGGCATAAGCTCGTCGGGTGTGGTCAATCCCTTCCGCTGCATCACTGAGGCACCCACCGTGTAGGCGTCACGCGGATGCTCGTCGATCCACCGATCCAGCGCATCGGGCTCGACCTCCGCCGCGGAGGCCATGGCCGAGGCGAACGAAGGGTCGGCGGTGAGTTGACGAAGGTGCGCCAGGAATGCGCGAAGCGGGGAAAGGGCCGCCTGGATGCCCCGGTCGGCGAGCGCGGTCTCGATAGCGGAACAGACGATACGCTCAAGCGGCGTGGCGCCGCGGTAGTTGACAAGGGAAAGTGCGACGGGGAGCATGCGTTTCTCGAGGGCAAGCATTCGAAGGCTGCCGTGGGCGGCCGCCTTTTCCGGCAGGGTTTCCCGGGAAAGATACGCGTAGAGAAGCGCGAGAAGATGCGACTTGCCCGAGCCGAAGTCTCCCTGCAGAAAGCATCCCGCTCCGTTGGGCTTACGGAGCCGGCCGGCGAGGATATCGAGATGCCGCCCGACCTCGTCGGTAACGACGAAACTCCCGACAATCCCTTCCGCCTCGGTGCGACCCTGCTCAACCCGAATGACCGTCTGTACGGGTGGAGTGGCGACCAGATCGCCGATCGTGAGTTCTTCAAGGCGTTTTGTCACGCAGACGGCTCCATTCTCTTGCGTACGTCACGCAGCCTGCCGTACAGGGGCTTGTGCTCCGGATGAAAGCTTTGGAGTTCGGTGTAGAACGCCTCGGCACGATGGAGTTCTGCGGCGCGCGTGCATGCACCAATGTAGGCATTGTGCTGGACAAAATTCGCAATGTCGGTGCGAATCAGCTCCTCCAGCAGGGGTATGGCTTCCTTCTCCTTTCCGGATTTGGCCAGAAGAAACGCCTTCTTCTGCGTTGCATCGGCCCCGCCCTCTCGCGTGCGCAGTGATTCGTACTGCCTGATCGCATCATCGTGCACACCCGCCCGTCGGCACAGCGACGCGTAGATCCGGCCATAGATCGGCGGACGCGAGGGTATTCTGGCGAGTCGGCCCATCCGAACACGGACCGGTTCAAGCCCCTCGAGCGCGATCTCCGCTTCGGTCATAAGCCACAATATCTCCTTGTTGTCGGGCTCCCCGGAGAGTGCCTCCCGGCACAGCCCGACCGCTTCCCGGTGGTGCCCCAGGCCGCTTGCGGCCATTGCCTGAAACCGGATTCGCCGTGACGGGGGCAGTTGCCCGCCGGCGGCGCACGACCGGAGGCGTTCCCATTGCTTCGTTCGGGCCAGGGCTTCGCACAATCTCTCTCTCGCCCGCTGCGCCGCCCGTTCGTCGCGGTCCGCGGCCGCTTCTTCCAGAACCTCGATCGCCCCCTTGAGACGGCGCCGACCCAGAAGCGCGTCGCCCAACGCCAGAAGCGCCCACGGATTGTGTGGTTTCAGAGTGAGGGATTTCTCCGCCGCCGCCTGCGCTTCGTTCCATGATTTCTTTCTGTTCAAAGCGACCGCCTGCTGCGTATACCAGAACGCTTCTCCCGGCCCACCCGAATCCGCCTCCCGCCGGGCAAGCGAAACGGCATCGTCCCACGCCCGACGTCGGAGAAGGTCTTTGAACTGCACAAACGACGGCGATTGCATGTCGGCTCCTGCTGAATAACCCCCGTCGTGACCGGGCGCCGGGGAGTGAATCCGGAAGACGGCATTCCAAAAATACACCATTGAGCTCCGGGGAGCCCTCGGATGCCGAATCCCGCTCGCGCTTCGCCGCACTTGCCTGTGGAGGGTTGAATCGGCTATTTTGACGGGCTCTCGTGTACCTCAAACGCTTTTGACCATGGAGTCGTCATGCTTACCGAACTCTCGAAGGAACAGAAGGACTGGATCAAGGAGAAAATCGATACGATGAGTCGGCGGGAAAAAATCGGCCAGGTACTGGTCATGCTTCAGGGCGAGAACAAACTGGAGGAGTATCTGGAAGAGTATCCGATCGGCGGGATGCTGGTCGGCGTGAAGTCGCCGGAGGATGCTCTGAAGATGAAGGAGTCGATAGACAAGTACAACCGCACCCACGACATTCCTTTCATTCAGGCGGCCGATCTGGAGAACGGCGCCGGGATCATCAAGGGCAGGGGCACGCCGTTTCCCGCGATCATGGCGCTGGGCGCCGTAAGTTCCGCGGAGCTTGCCCGTGAGATGGGACGCGCAACCGCGCGGGAGGCCCGGCCGTACGGAATTTCGTGGACCTACGCGCCCGTGGTTGACCTCGATTTTGACTTCAACAATTCGATGACCTACGGCAGGGCGTTCGGCCGGAGTCCGGAGCATGTTGCCCGGCTGGCGCGGGCGTTCATCGGTGGATGTCAGGAAGACGGCCTGCTTGCCTGCGCGGCCAAGCACTTTCCGGGTGACGGGTTCGATGCACGCGATCCGCACGTGGTAACTCCGGTTATCACGCTTTCGCGGGAGGAGTGGACGGCAACGTACGGTCATGTCTACCGGGAGGTCATCGACGAGGGCGTGATGTCGATCATGACCGGTCACGTGGCACTTCCGGCATTCGACGAGGGTGAGGGGGGGTATCTGGGCCCGCCGCCGGCTACGATGAGCACTGCCCTGCAGGTGGATCTGCTCAGAGGAAAGCTGGGGTTCGACGGGTTGATCGTCTCGGATGCGGTGGATATGATCGGGTACGCTTCGCGTCTTCCCAAGCCGCAACGGGCCGTACGCACTCTCGCCGCCGGGGCCGACATTGCACTGCGCGTGGAAGAACGGGATTTTGTCTGGATCGAAGAAGCGGTGGAGCGGGGGGATCTAAGCGAGGAGCGGCTCAACGATGCGGTCCGGCGGGTGCTGGAATTCAAGATGCGTATCGGGGCGTTCGGTGAGCAGACATTTCCGTTCGTGGATGAGGAGGGAAAGCGGCGTCACGAGGAAGTGGCGCGGACAATCTCGGAAGGGGCGATACATATTGTGCGCAACGAAGGCGGGCTGCTGCCGCTGAAACTCTCTTCGGGCGCCCGTCTGCTGAGTATGGACCTGCAGTTTCCCGCCAGGGACGGCTCAAAGGCGGCGGGGCTGAGTGAAATCCCCGCCGCCTTGCGCGAGCGGGGGTATGAGGTCGACCACATGGTGTCGCCGCTGCATGGTGATTTCGATATCTATCCGATTATCGACAACTACGAAGCCGTGTTTGTCAATTTCAACGTTCCTCCCCGTTACGGCTGTCAGAAAATGAACAGCGCGGTGCTCGATGCGTTGTGGAACGGATGGTGGATGGATCACGGAAAAGTGGTCTTCACCTCGTTTTTCAACCCGTTCGCAATCTGGGAAGTGCCGTGGGTTCCCAACTACGTCAATGCCTTTCACAACAACCGCTGTTCCCAGCGGGCGGCCGTGAAGGTATGGCTGGGCGAAATGCCCGCCCGGGGCAAGAGCCCGGTAGGGCTGGAGGGATTTTTTGACGTGGAGGTGTGAATCGGATGAGCAGCGGGCAGAAGGCGGTTTGAAGGGCAGAGCTCAAAGGGAAAAGAACAAGAAGAGAGGGGAGATTTGCCCTGACACTCACAACACCACCCCTGCTGCAAATCCGAACTGAGTCAGTCCCGCTGTGCGGAAGAGAATCCCCAATCCGCAATCGGCAATCCGCAATCGGCTACGGTCGAGTCAGCTCGGTGAAGAAGATCGGTTTGTCGGCCGGCAGGCGCAGTTTTGTTCCTTTGACTGTTCCCCGGTCGATCGGGCTCATTTCGAAATCGTAGAATGTGTAGTTCATCCCCGTAAGCGCCGGGCAGTGGATTTCGGCCGACACGCGCGCGACGAGCACGGGCAGGGTCCCCGTTTCCTTGATGCCGACACCGAAGAACTCGCGCGGCTCCTGCTCGGTATCCAGGGCATAGCCGGAATTGAAACTCGTGCTGACCAGCGAGAGGATCGCACTGTCGCATTCCGTGAGCGACTTGCCGTCGGCGGCGGCAAGCGCGAATGTGACATACCGCTCCTCCGGCGTCACGGGATACGGCATGCCTTCAGGGTTGTGCACCCGCACCTTCTTGAGGATCACACCGTTGTCAAACGCGAAGCCTTCCTTGTCCGGTGTGTCAAGCTCGCCGAAAAATCCCGTGTACATGGCAACGCCCGGTGCATCAAACGCAAGAAAGCTGTTTTTCCAGTCGTAGACGATTTGCTCGGTCGGGGCAATGGGGTTTGGTGGAAATATGCCCAGTTTGGCCTGCTCGCCGATTGCCAGGTAGCCCTGGTTCAGAAACTGCCGGAAGCGTCCCTGGTCGGGCTTGCCGTCGTCGCCGGCAAACAGCGGATGTTCGGGGTTGTCTTCGAGTTTCGGGTCGATTACCAGTTGACAACCGTAGAGAAAAGTCGTGGGCAGAAGAACGCGGTTCATCAGGCCCATAAAGCTGCCCGCATAGTCGAAGCTGTTGGGATGGTACAGGGCCTTGCGTCCGAACACGAAGGTGGTGGGGTTCTTCACCGGTTCGAGAGCCATATCGCAGAAGATCTCCGAGGCGGCCCGCATGGCCGACAGTTGGACCTCGTCACCGCTGTAATGAAGGCTCAGAGAACTTCCCACCTCGACAGGGCGCTCGTTCGGCCGCTCCTGTGTCGCATCGGGACCCGGACCGTAGGAGTGCCAGTTGATAATGTCCCAGTCTTGAATCGATCCCAGTGCCGCCATCTCCATGGGGAATTCGGCACGGTATTTGGCTGTGGTCTTGATCTGGGTTTCGTACACGAAGAAGGGCTTGCCCTTGATCCGATTGTGCTCCACCCAGGGTACATCCCAGCAGACCCGCGGCACGTTTTCCAGTGCCGAGTTAAAGGGGAACCGCTTATGGTCTCTCACGTGGTGCTGACCGTTGACATACGTACATTGCGTGACGGCATCGAAGCGGGAGTGAAGGTAGGTGCACTGAATCTGGGAGCCGATTCCCGTATCGTAGAGCAGCGGACCCAGCCGGCAGCTTTTGCCCCAGGTCCTGAAGGCCTTTTCTTCCTCCTTCTTGTTGCGCAGCACCATCCGTGTGAAAAACTCCAGCACGTCGGAGGCCCTCTGGTCCGTGAAATCTTTCCGCGCGTAGGTATCGTCGCTGCCCTTGAACGCATTCTGGATGAGCCTGTTGGGATCGTTGATCGTCGCCGGCCTGGACGCATCCCGCATGGGCGCCAGGAGAATCGTACGATGCTCGAGGGACTCTCCTTCAAGCAGGAAACCCCAGGATTTCGTCAGCCCTTGTTCGTCGTCGTACTTTTTCTCGAGGAACGTGTGCCAGTGCGAAAGAAGCTGTTCCTTGAAGAATCGCGGCAGCTTCTGCCACTGCCCCGCGAGCATGTGCTGCACCCACCACTCTTCGTTGGCCAGCTCCCACACCACGATATTCGGATCGTCGCAGTAGCGCATCTGCGTGTACTTGTTGTAGTGCGTAGCCCGCTCCTTCATCCGCCGAAGCGCAAGCTTCTTCAACCGCGGGTCCCACCGTCGGGCGAGGTTCCTGCCGAGCCCCGTCACCTTCTTGTCCCCCGACCAGTAGTACGTCGTCCGCATGGAGTCGATCGCCGCTTTCCACGCCTCAGCCGTCTCCGGATCGTCGATCATCCCCACGTCTCGCTCCGGCTCGACCACCCCGACATGGTTCAGGCAGGCGTGCCATACCTTGATATTGTTCTTTTTGAGCAGGTAGTACCCGTAGTCCCGCAAGTCGCTTCGTGAATTATCGCCCGGCGTGTAGTCCGGATTGTCGGCGGTGTGCCAGAGACGGTGCAGGTTGAAACCGAGATCCACCATCCGGTCGGCCATCAGCTCCAGGTCGCGTCTCGGCAGGCGCCCCTCTTTGAGCACCGGGTCCGGGAAATGCCCGATATGGCCCCAGTACCTCACGCGCTGATTGTCGACAACCAGATGATCGCCTTCGACACGGCAGTAAGCATCGTCGGAAATCTTCTCCGTATCGGTCTCCCAGGAAACCTCCGGCATGGCAAACTCTTCCCCGTGTGCCGGCATCGTCGCAAGGCACAAGGGAACGGCTATCATCACCAACCACGAATGTCGAGCCGGATCATTCATCACAGTACTCCTCGGGGTTGAAATTAAAATTTCACTCACGCTTCACGGCCACACGTACGGACTTTCATTCTCGCACCGCGGAAGGTAGCTGAATAAAATACGTATCGGAAGGGAGGGGCCACGAATGATCCGGGCCTTTCCTGGAGCAATGCGGCGAACCCGATGCCTGCATTCGCGCACTGGGCATGAAGAAACGGCCGGCTGTTTCGGTGTATAAGTCTTATAAAACTTGGCCCCAACGAAGCTCATTGATTGCTGTGTGCATCTCCGGGCCGGCCGGCTTATTATATTAAAGTACTGCAGGATGCAGAGAGAAGGAACGACTGACTTTGGCTGCATGCCAACAATGCTTTCAGTGCGGAGGGTACCGGTGATGAAAACGAAGCGAAGTGCAGTGACATTGGCGACGGTTGCGGTTGCGGTGTGGGCGACAGGTTTGCGGGCGGCGGTCATTGCTCCGCAGGCGACGTACGACAATTTCAACGATCTTACCTACGACCGGATTCAAGAAGTATGCGAAGTCGGGGGTACGTTGAATCAGAGTTTTTACACCAGAGGCGGCAAGATGGCGATGATGGAGGAGGGGACGTACACGTGGCGTGTCTTTCTCATCGAAGGCTATTGTCACGACGATCACGCGCTCGTGCGGGAAGATGACGCGGATGCGCTTGCGGTGGTCCTGAGAAGGACCGAAGCGTTGCTGAATTATCTGAAGGTGATGCCGGGTGCGCCGGATTTGAGTGCGCAGGAGCAGGAGTTCAACTCTCTCAAGACACAGAGTGCGGGTGTCGATCCTTCGGACAAACCCGCGCGCAAGGAACTCTACCACCAGGTGTGCACTGTGCGCCGGACGATTGCCTTTGCCAATCCGTTGCTTGACGGGATCGAGAAGCTGCTTTACGTAGCGTACTCTCCCTATGGCGGCGGATGGCACATGTGTGACCAGTACTTCGGGTGCAGGGCTAAAAAGGGCGGCGGATTGTTTGTCCTCGATGATCCTTTCGGCGAGAACCCTCAGCGCAGAGAGCTTCTTACCGGCCCTGTGGAATCGGGCGCCCTCGCGGGCACGGATTTGAGAGGCGGAGGGTTTCTTTCGCCCGAGGTTTCTTACGACGGCAGCACCGTCTATTTCGCCTGGACCGCTGCTGAAGGCGGGTTCAGGTGTTCGTGGGACAAGGGCACCACCTACGACATTTTCAAAGTGAATGCCGACGGTACGGGGCTCACTCAATTGACAAGCGGTGACGGTGACTTCTACTGGAACGATTTCGACCCCTGCGTATTGCCCAACGGCAGGATCGTGTTTCTCTCCGAGCGCAGAACCGGCCGCACGGTGACCTACGGAAGATGTCACGGCCGTCCGGTGCCGGCATATACACTGTTTTCGATGAAACCCGACGGCAGCGACATGTACCCGATTGCCTACCATGAGACCAACCAGTGGCACCCCAGTGTGGACAACAACGGTATGATCGTCTTCACGCAGTGGGACTACGTGGACCGCGGTTCCAACGAGGCCCACCATCTGTGGACATGCTACCCCGACGGTCGGGATCCGCGGGCGCCGCACGGCAACTACGATCATCCGTGGGGAGATCGTGGAACCCCCTACGATGACGATCCCATTGTCAATGGGCTTCCGCACGGTGGTTTTCACCCGAGCAAAGGCGGCTCCAACCTTCATCCCTGGGGTGAGTGGAATATCCGTGCCGTTCCCGGCTCGCACCGCTACGTCGCTACCGCGGGCCCGCATCACGGGAAGGCGTTCGGGTCCCTTGTCCTGATTGACACGCGGATCGAGGACGACGGTATGATGGCGCAGGTGCGGCGGGTGACGCCCGACTGCCTGTTTCCGGAAGCCGAACGCACGCCGGCCCTGGCCGACAGCACGCCGATAACCGAGATGGGAATATGGGGCGACGAGAAGCATTACATGGTTACCGGAAAGTACGCCACGGCCTGGCCGCTGAGCGAGGACTTCTACATTGTAAACTACTGGAAGAACATTATATTGCTCGACCGGTTCGGCAACAAGGAAATTCTGTACACGCTGGACTGGGACAATGCCGAGGATTTCAGGCTGGGCTTCCGTCCGATCGATCCCATGCCGCTGGGGCCGCGCAAAAAACCTCCGGTTCTGGCCCAGCGTACGTGCGACGGGGAAGATGCTCCGGAGGACCATTCGCGGGCGACGATCAGCGTTCAGAACATCTACGAGACCTATCCCATGCCCTGGCCCGACGGGGTGGAGCAGGAGAAGAAGATCAAATGGATGCGGATCTTGCAGTTCATTCCCAAGACAACTCCGAACGAAAACAATCCGAAGGTAGGCGCTTACGACATGGCAACCTGCCGCATGTCGCTGGGGATCGTGCCGGTGGAGGATGACGGCAGTGTGTACTGCAATGCTCCCGTCAACAAGCCTATCTATTTCCAGGCGCTGGATGAGAACCAGATGGCGATACAATCCATGAAAGCGCTGACCTACGTTCACGCGGGCGAGCAGTTGAGCTGTGTGGGATGCCACGAGAGCAAGTGGAAGGCAATTCCGCCGCTCTCCTCGACACCGCGGGCCTTCCGTCGCGAACCTTCGGCGCTCCAGGAAGAATTCCCCGGCCATCACAGCGACCCGACAAAGGGCGGAATTCCATTCAATTATCACCTGCTGGCCAAACCGATATTGAAGGCAGCCGGCTTCGGCGGCGAATTCGGCAACTGGGCAACGGGGGTGGCGTCCAAGGCGTGGAGACCGGGGAACGGTTCGCGTTCCGTTCCCGGCTACGTGGGCGCTCGGGCATGCACGATCGGCAAGCAGGTGTTGGAGAAGTACCGGAACGGTTCCATGAGCGAAGAGGATTTTCATCGCGTAGTGATGTGGATGGATCTCAACTCCAACGAGCTGGGGTATGACCGCAATGTCGACGCGCAACGTGGCGGACAGGTTGTGTGGCCGGAGATCGATATCGACAGGGACAACCTTGTGGGAACCGAGTACTGGCTGCCGCCGCCGGAATCGATCTCGACCGCGATTCGGCTTCCGAGGGCCGGAGGGCATGTGGTGGACAACGATGTCCGGAGGAGTGAGGCCGTGCGGATTTTCCGACGGGGGGCATCATTGGAGATCCGCAATGCTTCGGAGGGGGCCTTTGAAGTCCGGTTGTGGAATTCGCGCGGGAGCATGGTGCAACACAGGACATCCGCTGTTTCGGCCCGTTCGCTTCGCATACCGCTGTCGTCGCTTCCTCAGGGAGTATATGTCGTGAGTGTAACAACAACTTCAGGGACGTTTGACCGGACGTTCTCCACGGTGCGATAGGCGGCGGCAGACCCGCGTGTGTCGTGAGGTTCAGCGAGGGAGGGAAACGATGAGGACCAGCCGTTTCTTCGGCGAACGTGCTCACATTGGCTTCAGCGCCGCACACTCGTTCGGCGGCAGATTGTACCTCTCCTAATAGCTGCTGAGAATAACCTCGAGCAGCTTCGTGCACCGGTCGCAGAATTCTCCGTCCGATCGGTCCACCGTGTCTCAACAACCCCTTCACGCACCAGCCCGGTTTGCGCGGAGCGCCCTTGACCTCGCTGACGATCCGGTCGAACTCACGATGACACGGTTACGCTCCCTGCTCCGGCGTACTGCACGCCGACCCACCAGCGGAGCACGGCGGGGAACGGCGGCTCGGTCCCGAAAAACTCTTTGGTATCTTCCCGATACGGGTGCTTGTCGTCGCTGAAGCCGATGGCCGCAAAGCGCGGGACGACCTTCTCGGGACACCCTCCACGCCAATGCATCTCGCTGAGCCGAATGAAGGAAACATCGTCGCGCTCCCGGTTGTTCCACAGCACAAGCCACGTACCGGTCGATTCCCCCGACGCGTTCATCAGGGTGCACCCCGCATCAAACAGCGTCTCGCACACCGCCCGGAACTGCGGGGGAGAGAGAAGCGAGCCGATACCGCGGAAGCGCTCCGGCTCGCGACAGAGTTCTTCGATTCGCGGGCCGAGTATCTCCTTGACAGGAGCTACCAGCGGGAATGATTTAATCATCTTTTCGATTGTCGCCGGCATGCGATCGCGGCATGAAAGCAGGCTGCGCCCCGCGGTCGCAAGGCGGAGCGTGAACCCGGCGGCCGTGTCGATACTGCCTACGTCAACCGTGAGCCTCTCGGCGTCATGGTCGTAGGAGGACGTTGGGTTCCGATCCTCTTCACCCGCTTTGCAGGTGAGGCTGTCGGGTTGCTGTACTCCCGTAACGACCACGTTCCAGTGTCGTGTGGAGGGAATCAACGCGCGGTTTCCCAGAGCCGGCCCCACGTGCAGCTCCAGTCGATCGTCCCGCCAT
>CAZNDN010000013.1:0-16656 GCA_964571815.1 uncultured Fibrobacterota bacterium
GCCCCTATCGCTGTACCATGGGAAATGCTTGCGATCCGCCTTGAATTGTCATACCGTAAGCGGCCCCATGCTCGAGGGGGCACAGTCGCGGGTAAGGAAATCCCCCACCCTTTCACATGCCGGCACAATCACGCGAGTGGTCCGACCGTGCTTTGGTGCTGAGTCGAGGAGAATCGGGTGGAAAGGACGGAATCCTTGTGAGTATGCTTCACCCCGCGAGAGTTTGTGCAGTGGTGTGAAGTATATGAAAAACCACCGTCCCCATTACTGACGCGTTCTGTTCGACGGTACGATCGCCCGGGGCACCCATCGGGTCCCCCTCCATGTTGAGGGGCGACAGGGTACCGGCTCCTACGTTGCAGGTATCCGGACTGAGGAAGGCCCAACCACACTGCCCGTTGTCACGCTTCAGTAGCAGGAGTCACGAGCCGAACGGGACAGGTGCCGCTTCGGCTCTTCAGGGCGGCAACTGTGGAGAGTGGAGAGAAGTCACGACCCCGGCCGTAACCGCACGGCTGCTTCAAAGAGATAGAACCCGAGTCGAACCTGGGTCGAAACCGATCCGGCCTTCCCTTCGGCCCGTGTCGCCAGTGTGACCTGGATTCGCTCGCCTTCGTCGCTATTGCCGGTTCGTCTGCCTTCCAGCGCCTTGAATTCACGGTGGGACAGTTCCGTCTCGTACCCGAAATAGTGGATCGCTTCATCCTGCAGCCCCGGTGAAGTAAAAAGCGGCCTGTCGGCCAGCGGGAACAGCTCATCCGGCTGTGCCCGTATCCCGGTCTCCTCCGCGAGTTCTTCGGCGGCAACCCGGACCGGATCGTCCACCAGCCGGTCGAGCATGCCGGCGGGAAACTCAAGTGCCGCACGTCCGCTGCCGGAGCGTCGCTGCCGGACCATCACGAACCGCTTCTCCCCCGTCTCCCGGTCACGCACCCTCGGCACCACGAGACAGGCATCACCCCGGATCAACACGTAAGGAAGCAGCCAGTGGCCCGACGGGTCCTGCATCCGAGCGCGTGCGAGCGCAAAAAGAAGTTCACCGTTGCGCTTGTGAAGCAGATGAAGCGGTTCGAGGGATTCTACCGTACATCCCGCCTCGCGAACACGGGCTCTCCACGTCCGGACCTTGGGTTCATTTTCAAACGAATCCGCACTCCACGAAGACTCCCCTCCCATAACTTTCCTCTCCCTCTCTTGCGCACGACGGGCGACCGTTGTTGCGCGGGAAAAAACCGCCGACGGCCTCGGCCGAGGCCCGGAAGCCGTCACGACGGTAGCCTGACGGCAGGGAAGATACATCATCCCGACGTTGCGGCCCTTGGGCGCCGAATGAGGATCGTGCCGCGTCGACACCGGAAATCCTCACTTCATGTGAGGTACGGTATCATGCCTGCCTGGTGTGTGCGAACTATGCGTTACGTATTTTTTCCAGTGAAATCGAAATTGACGCCAACTGGTGCATGAAACCGACGGATGAGAGCACCTACATGATTTATTGCGACAACGCGGCCACATCGTTTCCCAAGCCCGAGGAAGTCTACGACGCCGTGAGCGGGTTCCTGCGCGATGTCGGCGCCAGTCCGGGCCGGTCCGCACACGCGCCCGCGGTGGCGGCAAGCAGGATCGTCTTCGACACACGTGAGAAACTCGCGAGCCTGTTCAATATCTTCGATTCGGAGAGAATCGTTTTCACCGCCAATGCCACCGAAGGCCTCAACTGCGCCCTCAACGGTCTGCTTCGCTCCGGCGATACGGTGGTAACCACTTCCATGGAACACAACTCGGTCATGCGACCTCTCCGTAACCTCGCCGACACGAGGGGCGTCGTTGTCAAAGTCGTTCCCTCCCGCAACGACGGCACCGTCGATCTCCCGGCATGGGAAAGTGCGCTCCGCGACCGGCCAAATCTTGCAGTTGTCAATCATGCATCCAATATTACCGGCGCGGTGGTTCCGGTCGGCCGGATCGGGGCGGCGGCCCGCAAGTACCACGTGAAGCTGCTGGTTGACGCGGCGCAGTCGGCCGGGGCCCTGCCGATCGACGTGCGGGAGATGAAAATCGACCTGCTCGCCTGCTCCGGCCACAAGAGCCTCTACGGTCCCCAGGGGACCGGTATGCTCTATGTCGGCAAAGAAGTCGACCTCGTTCCCCTGAAATTCGGGGGCACCGGCAGCCGCTCCGACTCCGACGAGCAGCCGGCATTCATGCCCGACCGTTTCGAGAGCGGCACGCTCAACGGTCCGGGAATAGCCGGGCTGGGAGCGGGTGTCGCATTCGTGCTGCACACCGGTATCGAGGCAATTCGTGAACACGGGCGAAGGATGAGCGCCGCGCTGCTGGATACCATTGGCCGTATCGACGGAGTTACCTGCTACGGCCCGCCGGACCCCGCACAACGCCTTCCCACCCTCTCGATCACCGTCGACGGCAGGGACAACGGGACCGTTGCACGGCTGCTTGACGAGCAATACGGTATCTGCACCCGAATGGGACTTCACTGCGCACCCAACGCGCACCGAACCATCGGAACATTCCCCGAGGGGACCGTTCGAATCTCTCCGGGACTCTTTTCATCACGCGAGGACATCGAGCACGTTGCCCGGGCACTGAAAGAAATCCGCGAAGACCGGAATGCAACCCTCGAAAACACACAACTGGGAGCACCACAGCCATGACATCGCGGACATGCCTGGCCCTGTTTCATACCACCCACGCGGTGATCAAGGCCGAACGCCTGCTGCAGACGAGCGGCCTGGCGGTCAGGGCCGTATCGGTGCCCCGCCGATTCACCTCCGAGTGCGGTATTGGTTTGCGATTTTCCAAAGACATGCGGGAAGGTGTTGTCTCGCTCCTGCATGAACACGACATCCCGGTAGCGGGGGTATACGACGAATAGCCGGTCCCGGTTCGGCGTGCGGCCAACCTCTTCACCTATCGATGTACATCCCGCATACCCGACAACGCCAATCGCAAGTACTGAGAGAAATCGCCCAGGAGATTGCACTGGCCGGGCTTTGGCGCGGGAAGGTTTTCGAACACGTCAGCTTCTACGGTGGGACCGCACTGCGAATCGTCTTCGGGCTCGATCGCTATTCGGAAGACATGGACTTCACCCTTGACAGCCCGAACCCCGATTTCTCGCTTGCGCCCTATTTGCCCTTTGTTGAACGGGAGCTTCGGGCTTATGGTTTTGACGTCTCCATACAGCGCAGGATTTCGTCCCCACCCAAACGTAGTGACCGGGCATTTCTCAAGATGAATACCCGTGTCAGCATGCTCACTATCGGTGTCCCCCGGGGCGTAGTCGAGACGGTTGCAAGGGAACAGCTACTGAAGGTCAAGCTTGAAGTGGATGTCGATCCGCCTCAGGGAGCATCCACGACAGTCTCGTTTGTGTATCGTCCTCAGGCATTCTCAATTCGGACTTACGATTTGCCGTCAATGTTCGCCGGAAAATTCATTGCCGCCGTTGCCCGCGCCCGGCAATCACGAATAAAGGGCAGGGACTGGTACGACGTGGTGTGGTTCGTCTCACGGAACATACCGGTGTCTCTTGTTCATGTGCGATCGCGCCTGATACAGACCGGGCATCTTGACCCAAACGCCGAATGGAACGATTCCGTCGCCCGCACCATGATGGTAAAGAAAATCGACCGGCTTGACATAGAATCGGCACGAAAGGACGTTTTCCCGTTCCTGCGGAACCGTTCCGCCGTAGAAGTGTGGAGCCGGGAGTTTTTCCATGACGTTGCGCGAAGGATGCGCTTTGTCTGAACCTCCGGATGCGACAAACCGGCTGGAAAGGATCCAGCGCCGGAAAGAACGCTGCAACCCAGTACCGCCTTCGAGGCGCATAAAGGTCGGCCGTGCATCGAGAAGCGCTTCGAGCAGATCAAAACGGTACACCGGATCGCCCCTGTCTTCCTGAAGAAACCCCAGCGGGTCGAAGCCCTCTTCACCCTCTACTCCATCGCCTTGATGGTCCAGGCAATAATGGAAAGACAACTGCGCAATGCAATGGCACGTCAACACCTCCGGCATCTGCCGATCTACCCGGAAGAACGACCTTCTCGGCATCCCACCACTGAGCAAACGCTGCGTCTCTTCTCACATACCCGGATGCAAATACTATACAAGAACCGGCAACGCATACAGGTCTTCCAGGCAAAGCTGACCCCCCTGCAAAGTCAACTGCTCGACCTTCTCGGCGTCAAGAGGGAGGACTATCGCCTCAACGACTAAAAACCTCGAACCGCAAATGGAAACCAGGCATACTTGACAAAACCCATTCTGAGATGTGCGGAATGTAAGGCCGGAGACGAACCGCCTGGTAGTTTGTGATTCCGCGGGGATGCAAGGGTGGGCTTATAGCGCAAACGGGACGGCCTTCCCGGTGCGCCGGGACTGTGTGGGCCGCGAAGTTACAAGAGGCGTGCTAACAAGCCTGACTCTTTCATTGCCTCACCGGAAGTATGGGTTCCTTGTTTCGGGGATCCCCCGTTTTTCAAGCATCAGCTCTGCCTCCGTCTCCGAGATGGTTCGGTAAGCTGAGGAGGCAACCGGAGGAATAGCCTCATTTCCTACCACCGTCCCTGGAATGAAGGCTTGAGATCGGCGCCGAGGCGGCTTTTCGTTGCGTGTGATCAGGAAGGGCTTCTGTTGGCACTTTGCCGATACCAGGCCTGTCGAAGTGTAGAAGGTACCGATAGAAAGTCTAATACATCAGCCGCGCAAACAGCACCGCCGCCAGCACCCCCGCAACATCGGCGGTGAGCGCCGCCGGAAGGGCATGGCGCGTACGCTGTATGCCGATTGCGCCGAAATAGACCGCAAGCACGTAGAAGGTCGTCTCGGTGGATCCCTGCATGGTTGAAACGAGAAACGAGACAAAACCGTCGGGGTTGTTGTTGACGATCTCGGACATGATCCCGAACGCCCCGCTTCCGGACAGCGGCCTCATCAGGGCCATGGGCAGGGCCTCGGCGGGCATGCCGATCAGCGAGGTCACCGGGTCCACGATTCGCACGAGAATCTCGAACGCTCCGCCGGCGCGGAACATGCCGATCGCAACCAGTATGGCCACCAGAAACGGGATGATCCGCACCGCGGTCTGAAACCCCTCTTTGGCCCCTTCGGTTGCCGCCTCATACACGCGAACCCCCCTGAAAAACCCGAACAGAAGAAACCCGCCCATGATAACCGGCAGCAGCCACAGCGAATAAAATTCCCTGAAATACGCCCGAAGTGACTCGGAGGTCACGGCCGCATATACCATACTGCCGATAAAGGCCGCCACCAGAAGCAGAACCACGATCCGGGCGACGGGCCCCGGAGGAACCAGCTCCTCTTCCCCCGACGCCTCCTCCGCGGGGTCCTCGCCCCCCTTTCCGGCCGCCTCACGCTCCGATTCCACCACCGACGGGTTGACCGAGCCGCGCGAAAGCAGCCTGGCCGCGAAAATCGCCACGATCGTGGAGCAGAGTGTAGCCAGAAAGGTGGGGAGAATAATCGCGGCGGGGTTCGATGCGCCCGCCGCCGCCCGCACGCCCATCACGCCCGTGGGCAGCAGCGCCACATTGGAGGTGTTGATCGCCAGAAACAGGCACATGGCATTGGTGGCCGTGCCTTTCTCCTTGTTCAGCTTGTCAAGCTCCATCATTGCCTTGATCCCCAACGGGGTCGCGGCATTGGCCAGTCCGATCGCATTGGCCGAGATATTCATGATCATCGCCGACATGGCCGGATGCCCGGGCGGAACGTCGGGGAACAGCCGCACAGCCACGGGCCTTATCGCCCGCGCCGTCATCTTCATCAGGCCCCCCTTCTCCGCAATCCGCATGAGCCCCAGCCACAGGGCCATGACCCCAATCAATCCAATGGCCAGGTTTACCGCCGCCTTCGCGGAGTCAAACGAGGCCTTCATGGTCTCCTCCATCTTTCCCGTGTACCCCGCGGCCACGATGGCGGTGAGAATCAGAAGCAGCCAGACCATGTTCATTGCGGCGGGTTTTTTACTCACGATAGATACCTTTCGGAATGCGATACGGCGACACTCGTGACGGTCGGAAAATACAACATGACTTTCACGGTTCCCCGCACGTTTCCCACGAGACGCCCGGTCCGGTCGGGGGAATCGCCGATGTATTTTGACAGATGGAGAACGTAACGATTCACGTACGCAAGGTAGTCCCCGCGGCTTGTCCCGGGCAAGGTCGAAGGGCCTGTCCTCCCGCAAAGGCGATTCAGATGAACTATCGACGCACAGTGTTCCTTGTCGGCGCGGGACTTATCATCCTCACAGCCTCCTTTGCCGCGTTCCGATGGATTCGCGGGAACATGGGCGCCGCGATCGTCGCCGATGCACCCCCCGAGCAGATCCTGCCCACGTTGCACAAGCGCAACTATCCCATGATCGCCTCACTCTCCTCGGCACTGGGAAACACCGACCCGCACGTTCGAGTCAAGGCGGTCTGGGCACTCGGGAAGCTCGGCGGCCCGGAAGCGGTCGACAGGCTCGTGAGGGCCATGTCCGATCATGCTCCGACGGTTCAGGCGGCCGCACGGACGGCACTGATGCAACAGAAGAAAGACATCCTCCCGCGCCTGATGAGAACACTTGCCCGAATGCCCGGGGATATCAACGGGGAAGGGTTGGCCGAAGTCATTGCGCACCACGCCGCCGGCGCGCACCTGCCCGCGCTCCGAGAGATCGTCCGGCGCGGCAACGAGTACGCTCGGGCGTGCGCAACAGGCGCCCTGGGGTTCATGGAAGATACCGCGGCGGTCACGATCATCGCCCGGAGGCTTACCGAAGACAACGCCTTTGTCGGGGCCGAAGCGGCCCGGGCACTGGGAAGGATCGGCGATTCACGCGCCGTGAGCGCACTCCTTGACGGCCTGCGCTATCCGGACCCCGAGCGGCGCCGGGCATGCGTGCGGGCCCTCGGCAGAATACGCGACTCCTCGGCCGTGCCCGCCCTGATCGGCATGCTTGACGATCCCGTTCCCGACATACGCACCGCGGCTCTCTTCGCCCTGTCCCGGATCGGCGGCCGCGAAGTCGCGGCGCACTTCCTGAAGTTGATCGCGGAGGACGATTCCCTCTATCGCCACTTCCCGGACACGGTAATGGAGGCGCTCAGGAAATCGGCTCTCGAGCTTGCGGACTCTCTGGTTGTCATAGTCCGGCACGCCGACGCCGGACTCCGTCTGGCCGCGGTGGAAATGGCCCGCGCATGCCGATGCACCGCGGGAATCAGGGTCATCAGGACCGCTCTGACTGACGATCTCGCCCGGGTGCGAAGAGCGGCGATTCGGGCGGTTGTCGACGGGAAATACACCGGGACCGTCCCCCTTCTGCTGCGCTTCGCTCGCGGCAACCGGCCGACCGAGGCGCGTGAAGCGGTGAAAGCACTGGGAATGATCGGGGATCGACGCGCCGCCCCCGTCCTCACCGAACTGCTGCAATCGCGCTACCCGGACACCGATCAACCGGGTGCGGATCAGCTTGCTCTCTGGGAGGAAATCGCCCGGGCGCTGGGCAGACTCGAGCACCGCCCCGCCGTCGGTCCGCTGGTGCGTTCGCTGCGGGACACGTCGCTGGGACCTTCCCGCTGTGCCGCGGCAGCCGCCCTGGGCATGATAGGAGACACCACCGCAACCATGCCCCTGATCCGGCGCCTCGATGAGCAACCCGCGCCGGCCGGAATCACCGGCGCCTCGAACCGGGACATCCGCGGGTGCGTTGCCGCCGCACTGGGGCACCTGGGTGACCCGCGAGCACGTGAACCGCTGCGGAAACTGACCGCGATTGCCTCCCTGCAGCCGCGTGTGGAGTCGGCGCTGAAACGATTGAAAGGCAACGACGCACCCTGAAGAGGGCCCCCTCAATCATCCTCACCGGAGGGGCTGTCCCGACGGCGACCGGGTTTGGCAATACCCAGGCTCTTGAGCTTGCGATACAATGAGGTACGGTGGATCCCCAGCTCCTGTGCCGTCTTCCGGTAGTTCCATTTGTTGCGTTTGAGCGCATTCAATACGAACGCCGTCTCCACGGACTTCAGGCTCACAGCGCCCCCCCCGGCTCCCGGACCGGATGCTGAGACACTCTGGATCGATTCGGGAAGATGCTGCAACTCGATGTACCCCTTGGGGCAGAGGACAAAGGCGTATTCCACGGCGTTCTCCAGCTCGCGCACATTCCCCGGCCACTCGTAAGCCATCAGCACACTCACCGCTTCGTCGGAGAATCCCCGTATTCGCTTGTGCTGTTTCCGATTGAGACTCCGGACAAAGAAATCGGCAAGCAGCGGGATGTCGTCGCGGCGGTCCCGAAGCGGGGGGATCGGAATTCTGATTACGTTCAACCGGTAGTACAGGTCCTTCCGGAAAGCCCCCTCTTCGGTGGCACGAAGCAGATCCTTATTGGTGGCCGCAATCACGCGAACATCGGCCCGCACGGTCTCGTCGCTGCCCACCGGCTCATACGTCTTCTCCTGCAGCACCCTGAGAAGTTTCACCTGCATGGCGCCGCTCATCTCCCCCACTTCATCAAGGACAATCGTCCCTCCCTCGGCCCGGGCAAACCGCCCCGGTCGATCCGTCTTTGCATCGGTGAAGGCCCCCGCCTTGTGGCCGAACAGCTCCGCTTCGAGGAGATTGTCCGGAAGCGCCCCGCAGTTGACCACCACAAAAGGCCCTTCGCACCGCGGGCTCAGCGAATGAATCGCCCGCGCAAAAAGCTCCTTTCCCGTGCCCGTTTCTCCCTCCAGCAGCACCGTCGAAGAACTGTCGGCAATCGTGGGAAGCCGTCCGAACACCTTCTGCATCGCGGCATTGATGCTGACGATATCCTGGAACGACTGCACATCGACGGTACCCGCTTGTCGGGCGATATCGTGAGAAAGGTCGCGAAACGTCTCGATCGCTCCGGTGATCTCACCCCGTGCATCGGTCAGCAGCGCCGTGGCAATCGAAAGCGTCTTCTTCCTGCCCTCGGCCGTGACGATCCGTACCGTCTGCTCGAACGTCCGCTCCCCCGTCGTAATCATCCGCTCCAGCGGACAGGCCGACCCGCACCGGTCGGCCCTGAGCACGTCCACGCACGGACGACCGACTGCCTCCCTCCTGTTGATGCCGATTATGGACTCGGCCGAACGGTTGAAGAAAACGATGCGTTTGTTCCGGTCTACCGCAAAGACGCCTTCGGGGAGGGAATCGATCAAATCGGAAAGCTGTTTTTGGGTAAATCCCGATTCCACGGCAACCTCACATACTCGGATGTTTTCCCGCTGTCGGTGCCGTCGGTCGGCACGCATCCACTTGCTCCGAAAAGATACGTCATGTCCCAATCATCGTAGCACAAGTGCATCAGGAGTTTGTCTCAACTGTAGCATCGACGCATCGTTTTCCTGCGAATTGCAGCAAGGCGGCGGATGACTGCCGGCCGGCAACTCCGGCTTACAGCATATTTTACAGTAAGTTACAGCAACCAATAGTGTTTCGGCACGGCATTTGCCTCACCGAAACGGTTGTATGGGACGAATGAGCGAACGAGAAACGGACAAGCACACGGCTCCAGTGTGCATCGCCGTGGCGGTGGACGACGAGGGAATGGTGACGGTGCTTGATTTCGCGCGACATATCGTTGTGGCTCGATGTCGCGGAGCCGATGTCCTGGAGAAGAACCGGGCGTCGATTGACTCAGCCTTCGGCCCCCTTCGTGCCGCTCAGTTGTCGGAACTGGGCGCGGAGGTGCTCCTGTGCGGGTGCGTTTCAACGCCGTTGCGGCTGATGCTGACCTACCGGGGCATTACCGTCCACAGCGGCATTCGAGGTACGGCGGACGAAGCAGTTGAGGCGTTTGTAGTCGGGAGGATTGGGCAGGTGCGTTCAGGGCGCGGAAAACGGCGAGGCCGGAAGTATTGCCGGGGATGTGGGCGCGGAAGAGGGGGAAGAGGCCGCGGGAGCGAACGAGGCGATGACTCCTCATGAATGGGGCGGCACCACCGCCGCGTGAGCCGTCCACCCGCGGGGAACATGCACACGCAATGATTTTCATGGGTATGCAGTCGGCTTCGCGAACCGTGCGAGGCCCGCTTCTACCGGGGAAAAAGGGAGGTGCACCAATGAAGGTAGCGGTTACCAGTACGGACGAAAGCCTGGATTCACGGGTCGATCCACGTTTCGGGCGGGCCCGCGCATTTCTTATCTTCGACCGTGACACGGGCAGGCACGAAGCTGTGGTCAACGAGCAGAATCTCAACGCCCCGCAGGGAGCCGGCATCCAGGCCGCACAGCTTGTGGCGGAAAAGGACGTGGGGGCCGTCATCACGGGCAACTGCGGTCCCAAGGCATTCAGGACGCTTTCCGCCGCCGGAATAGAGGTCTACACGGCCGGGGATTCGACGGTGCGGGAAGCGCTCGACAAGCTGGCACGGGGAGAACTGCCGAAGGCGGACAAGGCGAATGTCGAGGGGCATTGGTAAGCGACAATGAAGGGAAACCGGTATGCGGACAAGCGGGGACATGAAGCAACGGAATCGGGAGCGGGAAGAGCAGGACGAACGAATCCGTCGCACGCTGAAGCGATGCGGAAAGAAGCTTCTGGTGATGAGTGGAAAGGGCGGCGTAGGAAAGAGCTGCGTGGCGGTTAACATCGCGGTCGGCCTGGCGCAGCGAGGACACCGGGTGGGGCTCATGGACGTAGATCTCCACGGCCCCAGCGTTCCCCAGATGCTGGGATTGGACCTGACGGGAAACCACGCAGAGCAGTCGAAGGATCGAGCTCAACGGCCCATGGGCTTCGCCGACGGGAGAATCATTCCGGCTCAATGGGGCGAAAATCTCTCGGTCGTCTCCATCGAGCCCACACTGCCGGACACCGATTCGCCGGTCATCTGGCGCGGGCCCATGAAAATCGGCGCCATACGACAGTTCATCGGCGATGTTGCATGGGGAACGCTGGATTTTCTTGTCATCGATTCACCTCCGGGAACGGGCGATGAGCCTCTGACCGTCGCGCAGGTGGTGCCCGACGCCGCGGCGCTCATCGTCACCACACCCCAGAAAGTGGCTCGCCGGGACGTTCGAAAATCGATCAACTTCTGCCGGCGACTCAACATGAACCTCCTGGGACTCGTAGAAAACATGAGCGGTTTTGTATGCCCCCATTGCGGCGAGACAACCGCACTCTATTCTTCGGGTGGAGGCGAGCACGACGCACGAGAGATGGATGTACCGTTTCTGGGTAGAATTCCGCTGATACCCGAAGTAATGGATGCCTGTGACCGCGGTGAGCCGCCGCTGCCGACATGCGAACCGTTCGCCGAAGCCATGCGCGGAATTATCGACGCCGTCACCCGGCATACCCTTCAACCTGTTTCAGGGGAGTAACCATGAAATTAGCCGTACCTGTTGCCGATGGAATGTTGGCCATGCATTTCGGCCACTGCAGGCAGTTTGTCCTTCTTGACTGCGACGACACGGAAAAGAAAGTCCTTCACACCAAAGCCCTGACTCCTCCGGCGCACCAGCCGGGCGTCCTGCCTGCATGGCTTCATGAGCAGGGTGTCGATTTCGTTCTGGCCGGCGGAATGGGACGACGGGCTCAGAACCTCTTCTCGGAAAACGGCATTCGGGTCGTCACGGGTGTACCCGCGGGAGAACCGGAAGATCTCGCCGTCGCGTTTATGCGAGGGACATTGTCCACCGGCTCGAATATATGTGATCACTGAGCCCTTCGCTGCACGGTGCGGTGTGCCGGGATACGGCGGAACCACCCTTCGGAAGCGCAGATGCCGGCTCAGTTCGTATTTTCATGGAATATGAAACGCGACGCCGTTCCCGATCCCGTCACCCGCCGTCTCACCAGGTACCTGCTCTATGTGCAGGAAAACAGGGAACGGATCGGTCCCTGGATCTCCTCCGAGACGCTTGCCGCCGTTCTGGGACTTACCGACTCGACGGTCCGTCAGGACCTGTGGTATCTGGAGCTGGCCGGAACCCCGCGGCGGGGATATCCGGTCGACCGACTCCAGCGCGCGCTGGCCGAAAAACTCAACCTCCTCTCCGGACGCCGGGTCATGATTGTCGGGGCGGGCAACGCGGGGCGCGCCCTCACACGCCACAAGGAATTTGCACGACGGGGCTTTCAGGTACGCGCCGTCGTCGACTCCGACGACACCGTCGTGGGCACGCACCTTGATTCTCTCGTCGTGGAGCCGCTGAAAAAAATCGCCTCGATAGTCAAGCGACGGAAGATCGATATCGGCATCATCGCCGTCCCCGCCTCCGCCGCGCAGGAAGTTGCCGACACCATGGTGTCGGCAGGTATCAAGGGAATCCTCAATTTCAGTGCGGCACATGTCACAACGCCCGCGAACGTGCCGCTGGTCGATGTGCGGGTCGTCGCCTCGCTGATGGAACTCTCGGGACGACTCCCGTAGGCACCACTTCCCTCTCCGGTCTTCCCCGGAAGAAACCGTCGACAAGGCTCAACAGGACCGAACGGGGCCGACGGGGAAAGCGTTATCGTTAAATCGTTAAATAGTTGACAATTTAATCGACATGAGGTATCTTATAGGTGCCGAAACGGGGGTCCGTCCGACTGCGACGGGCCGAACACGGCGGCTGCCGTGAGAATTCCGTCGCCCGGTAACGATTCTACGCACTCTTTTCGCAGAAGGTAGCTACGTATGGCAGTGAACGTCAAAGAGGTGCTCGAAAGGTACCACAACGACCCCGGCCGCCTGATGGATATTCTCACCGACGTGCAGGCGGAAAACGGATGTGTCTCCGATGAGGTGATCGATGAGATCGCCCGGGGCGTCGGGGTGTCCAGAGTCGACGTCGATCAGACGGTGTCCTTCTATCATTTCTACAGCAAGGACACCCGGGGGACGCACACCGTCTATCTTAACGACAGCGCAGTGGCGAATATGAAGGGCCGCGCTGCGGTTGCCGCCGCGTTCGAAGAAGCCGCCGGGTGCACATTCGGGGAAGTGACCGAAGACGGGCTTATCGGGCTGTACGACACGGCATGCATCGGCATGAACGACCAGGAGCCGGCGGCCATTGTCAACGATATCGTGTTCACTGAGCTTACACCGGAGAAAGCTCGATCGCTGGTTGGCGACATGCGCGCCGGGAAGTCGGTACGCGACATACTCGCCGGGCAGGGAGACGGCAACAACGCGCACGAACTCGTGCGGGCAATGGTCAAGAACAACATCCGCCGCAAAGGCCCCGTACACTTCGCGGATTACCGCACGGGAAGCGCCCTTGAGAAGATCGTGAAGATGCGGCCGGAAGAGGTTGTTTCCCTGGTGAAAGACTCCAACCTTCGCGGGCGCGGAGGGGCGGGATTCCCCACCGGTATGAAATGGGAATTCACGGCAAAAAGCCCGGGCGCGGAGCGCTTCGTGGTATGCAATGCCGACGAAGGTGAACCGGGTACGTTCAAGGACCGGGTGATCCTTACCGAATTGCCCGAACGGATGTTCGAGGGCATGGCGGTTGCGGCGTATGCAATCGGGGCGAAGGAAGGCATTGTCTATCTTCGGGCCGAGTACCGTTACTTGAGACGTTTTCTGGAAAAAGTACTTGCCGACATGCGGGGGAAAAACCTGCTGGGACGCGGTATCGCGGGCAGGGAAGGTTTTGATTTCGACATCCGGATCCAGTTCGGCGCCGGGGCGTACGTGTGCGGCGAGGAATCGGCCCTGCTTGAATCCGCCGAGGGCAAACGGGGCGAGCCGCGCAACCGCCCGCCGTTTCCGGCCCGGAAGGGATACCGCGATCTTCCTACAACCGTCAACAACGTGGAAACCTTCTCGGCCGTGGTGCAGATAGTTGTCAAGGGAGCCGAGTGGTTCAAGGGCCTGGGCACCGAACAGTCGAGCGGGACAAAGCTGCTGAGCATCTCCGGCGACTGTGAAGCGCCGGGGGTATACGAAGTGGAATTCGGGCTGAGCGTCGGTGAAATGCTGGAGATGGTCGGGGCGAAAAACACCCGGGCCGTGCAGATAGGCGGCCCCTCCGGCGTTTGCGTGCCGCCCGCATCATTCGACAAACCGATCGGGTTCGAGGGTTACGCCACCGGCGGGTCGGTTATTGTGATCGGAACGGAGCGGGATCTGCTCGAGGTAGTCCACAATTTCATGAGCTTCTTCGCCGACGAATCATGCGGGGCCTGTGTCCCGTGTCGAGCCGGAACATGCATAATGCGCAATACCGTGAAGAGGATCATGGAAGGACGCGGCAGCGAAGAGGATCTGCGTTCGCTGCTTGAGCTGGGTTCCGTGATGAAGGTGTCGAACAAGTGCGGTCTGGGACAGACGGCGGGCAACCCGGTGGTCTCGACAATCGAGAATTTCCGCCCGGTGTACGATGAGAAGATTTCGCGCGACGATCTCTTTCAGCCCGGTTTCGATCTGGCCGAAGCCGTTGCGGATTCCTGTGAATACGTCGGCCGTAAACCGAACCTGTAAAGGAAGGCATAATGAGCGAGACGATCAAATTCACGATTGACGGCAAGGAATGTACGGGCAGGCCGGGACAGACGATCGTCGAGGCAGCCCGCGACAACGGGGTCTACATTCCCGTGCTGTGCTGGTTCGACGGGATAGCGCCGACGGGCACCTGCCGGATATGCACGGTCAATATTGGCGGGCGCCCCATGGCTGCCTGCACGACGCCCGTGACCGACGGCATGGTCATCGAAAACGACACGCCCGAACTCAACGACATGCGCAAGACAATCGTGGAGCTGCTGTTTGTCGAGGGCAATCACTTCTGTCCCTCGTGTGAAAAGAGCGGAAACTGCGAGTTGCAGGCGCTGGCCTATCGGTATCGGATGATGGCGCCCCGGTTTGAGTATGAGTTCTCACGCCGTGAGATCGACGCCACGCCGCCCAGGCTGCTTATCGAGCGCAACCGCTGCATTCTCTGCAAACGCTGCGTCAAGGGAATTCTCACGGATGACGGCAAGGCGCTTTTCGCGGTCTCCAACCGGGGCTGCAAGGCCGAGATCAATATCGACGACACGTTGGCCGAAACCATGAGCGATGAACTGGCTCAGAAGGCCATGGATATCTGTCCGGTGGGCGCCATTATCCGCAAGGGCAAGGGCTTCGACACGCCAATCGGCAAGCGAAAGTACGACACTCAGCCTATCGGCAGCGACATCGCGGCCGGAACCAGAAAATAACGGAGGATACGAATGAGTAAGCCAGTCGTAGCGACAACCTCCCTCGCCGGATGCTTCGGGTGCCACATGTCGCTGCTTGACATTGACGAGCGCATCCTGGAGCTGATCGAACTCATCGAATTCAACAAGTCGCCTATTAACGATATCAAAGAGTTCAGCAAGGACTGCGATGTCGGCCTTATCGAGGGCGGCTGCTGCAACAGCGAAAACGTGCACGTGCTCAAGGATTTCCGCCGGCGCTGCAAGGTGCTGGTATCGGTGGGCGAATGCGCGATCATGGGCGGACTGCCGGCGCTTCGGAACAACATTCCCGTGAAGGAATGTCTCGAGGAGGCGTACCTCAAGAGCCCGACATCGATCACGGGAAACGAGGAAGGAATCGTTCCCAACGATGAAGAGATTCCGATGATTCTCAATAAGGTGTACCCCTGTCACGAAATTGTCAAGATAGACTACTTTCTTCCGGGCTGCCCTCCACGCGCCGACCTGATATGGGAGGCGTTGACGGCTCTGGTCGGCGGCCGGGATATCGCGTTACCGTATGAACTGGTGAAATTCGATTAATCTCAATCGCGGACGGTGCATTCCATGGCGAGAAAAATCACAATAGAACCCGTAACGAGGGTTGAAGGACACGGGAAAGTAACAATCAAGCTTGACGGAGAGAACAGGGTAACGCAGAGCCGACTCCACATTGTCGAATTCCGCGGCTTTGAGCGTTTCGTACAGGGACGTCCTTACTGGGAAGCCCCTGTGCTGGTGCAGAGACTCTGCGGCATCTGCCCCGTCAGTCACCATCTGGCCGCCGCAAAGGCCCTGGATGTCGTGGTGGGAGCAGGAACCGGCGACGGCCTCACGCCCACCGGCGAGAAGATGCGGCGACTGATGCACTACGGGCAGATATTCCAGTCGCACGCACTTCACTTCTTCCACCTGGTTTCTCCCGACCTGCTGTTCGGTATCGATGCCGACCCGGCGATTCGCAACGTAATCGGCGTGGCACTGAAGCACAAGGACCTGGCCGTGCAGGGCGTCATGATGCGCAAATACGGGCAGGAAATCATCGCGGCCACGGCCGGAAAGAAAATTCACGGGACAGGCGCGATCCCCGGGGGCATCAACAAAAGCCTCTCCGTCGAAGAACGCGACGGTTTTCTCAACGGACTCAACGGCAACGCGATGCTGACCGCCGACAAGATGATCGAGTGGTCGCAAAGCGCGGTCGATTTCTTCAAGGACTACCACAAGAAGAATACCGAACTGGTCGATTCGTTCGCCGCCTTCCCCTCAAACCACCTGAGTCTGGTGCGCGACGACGGGGCGCTTGACCTGTACCACGGTGTACTCCGGGCGGTGGATGCCGACGGGAACAGGATTCTCGACGATGTCGACTACCAGGAGTATCTTACGCACATCGCCGAAGAAGTCCGTTCGTGGTCGTACATGAA
>CAZNDN010000013.1:16756-51554 GCA_964571815.1 uncultured Fibrobacterota bacterium
GAAGGCGTTGGACTGCTCGAAGCCCCGCGGGGGACGCTGTTCCACCACTACGAAGTTGACGAGCACGATCAGATTGCCATGTGCAACTTGATCGTTTCGACGACCAACAACAACGAACCAATGAACCGTGCCGTCGAATGGGTCGCCAAGAATATGATCGAAGGCACGCCCGAGGTCAACGAAGGACTGCTCAATGCGGTCGAGGTCGCGATCCGGGCCTACGATCCGTGTCTGAGCTGCGCCACGCATGCGATCGGGAAAATGCCCCTTGAAATCACCCTGGTGGATGCCGAGGGAAAGGTGCTGGATTCCGGGAGCAAATAGGTGAGTGTGGTCTCCCTTCTCCTGTACGGATACGGCAATCCGGGACGGTGCGACGACGGGCTCGGTGTCGCCTTCGCCGAACGCATTCAATTGCGGGGCCTTGAGGGAATAACGGTAGAGACAAACTACCAGCTCAACGCCGAGGATGCCCTGGAGGCGTCGCATCACGACATCGTCCTTTTCGCCGATGCCTCTCATACGGTTGCCGACGATTTCCGGTTGAGCAGATTGATGCCCGAAGGTGAAGTGTCGTTCACGACACACGCGATGTCGCCCGGCTCGGTGCTTGCATTGTGCCGGGAGTTGTACGACAAGCAGCCCGAAGCGTATCTTCTGGAATTGCGCGGGTACCAGTGGGACATGGCGGAAGAACTCTCACCCGAAGGCGTCGGGGTGCTTGAGAAAACGGTATCGTTCATGGAACCGTTGCTGCGGACCGGAGATTTCCGTACACTGCGCGCGGCCGCCGGGGAGCCCAATGAGGTCGGCAGGGAGTAACATCGGCATCGCCCCCAGCCCCGGATGCTTCGTTCCCGGATACGTGCGGCGCCCGTTGCGCCGACTGCCCTGCTCCCCGCCGGAGGGGGACTACCTATGCACGAGCTGTCATTGGCTGCCGAAATCGTAGATCTGATACGGCCGAAGGTACCGCCGGAGGAGAAGCTGTCGAAAGTCTTCGTCACCGTGGGGCCGCTCTCGGGCGTGTGGCCGGATGCCCTTGAATTCGGCTTCGAAGAAATCGCCCGCCAAAACGGATTCGCCGATGCAAAGATGGTGATAACGCGAACCCATGCCCGCGCGGCGTGTGATGATTGCGGTGCCGAGTACGCATTCGACCCGCCCGAAAGCCGGCCGTCGTGCCCCCGCTGCGGCAGCAGCAACAGGCGGGTGATGTCGGGCAACGAGTTTACCGTCGATTCCATAGAAGTCGAGGATTGATCTATGTGCGATACCTGCGGATGCTCCGGGCCTGTCGAGCCCCACAGCCACGACAACAATTCCGCTCACGACCACACCCACGTCCGCGATCATGATCACGATCATGACCACGGCACGCGGCGGATCGACGTCGGGGCCGACGTCATGCGGCGCAACGATGAGTTTGCCCGGCGCAATCGAGCCTTGTTCGACGAGCGCGGCATCTACGCCGTCAACCTGATCAGCTCTCCGGGCAGCGGCAAGACAACGCTGCTGGAGAGGCTCGCCGACCGTTTCGGCGAGCACATGGCCGTGATCGAAGGCGACGTGCAAACGGACCGTGACGCGGAACGGGTCATTCGTGCCGGGAGTCGCGCACACCAGATTCGTACCAACGGCGCATGCCATCTGGATGCCCACAGTGTGGGGCACGCCCTGTCCCATCTGGATCTCGACGGAGTCCGGCTTCTGGTAATCGAGAATGTGGGGAACCTGATTTGTCCCGCCCCCTACGAGCTTGGCGAGCACGAAAAGACAGCTATCCTCTCGCTGCCGGAGGGTGACGACAAAATCCTCAAATATCCGGCTGTCTTTCACCGTATCAATGTGTTGCTTATCAACAAGATCGATCTTGCCCCGTACCTGGAATTCGATGCGGGACGCGCGGTCAACGAATGCCGCAGCCTCAATCGGGTCTTTGAGTCGTTCCGGGTGTCGGGCAAGACCGGCGAAGGCCTCGATCACTATTGCCGCTACCTTGCGGACAAGGCCGGCCTCCCCCACCCCGAAGCATAGCGGCAACGGCGCATGACGGTCCGGGGTTCCGACTCGACGCCGGTCGATCGGGGGAAGTAGTCGCCGGTTGTGTCGGAGAGGACCGGAACACCCGTGCGCGATAAATCCCTGCATATCACCGTCGGCGGAACCGTCCAGGGCGTCGGCTTCAGGCCGTTCGTCTTCCGCACGGCCGTGCGACTTGGTATCCGCGGCAGGGTGCGCAACAGCCCCGCGGGCGTCGTCTGTGACGCCGCCGGTTCGCCGGAGGCGCTGGAGCGCTTTGTCCGGGCGTTGCGGGAGGAAGCCCCGCCCCTGGCCGCTGTCCGTTCCGTCGAAGTTCGGGAGAGCAATACCGCACCGCAGACCGAGACGTTCGCCATCGAGGCAAGTGAGTACGGCGAGCGCCCGGAGGTGGACGTTACGAGGGACAGCGCGACCTGCACGGCCTGTGTGCGCGAACTGTTCGACCCGGACAATCGTCGCTTTCGCCACCCCTTCATCAATTGCACCGAATGCGGACCCCGCTACACCATTATCCGTCAACTGCCCTACGATCGTCCGGGCACAACCATGCAGCCCTTCGCGATGTGCCCGCGGTGCGAGGCCGAGTATCATGACGCGGCCGATCGCCGGTTTCATGCGCAGCCCGTCTGCTGCCCCGACTGCGGACCGCGATTGTGGCAGGCCGATCAGGACGGCAACGAGGTCGACACGCTCGATCCGATCCGGGACTGCGTGAAGCGTCTTGCCGCCGGACACATCATTGCGATCAAGGGACTCGGCGGGTTTCATCTCGCGTGCAGGGCCGACGACGCGGACGCAGTCGGGCGACTGCGACACCGGAAACAGCGTGAGGAAAAGCCGCTTGCGATCATGGCACGTGATATCGCAACGCTCGGCACCTATTGCGAGATCTCCGATGAGCAACGGCGGATGCTCGAGGGTATCGAACGCCCCATCGTGCTCCTGCCGAAAAAACCGAAATGCGATCGGGGGATCGCACCTCAGGTCGCCCCGACCGTCACCACGCTCGGGGCCATGCTGCCCTACACCCCCGTACATCACCTCCTGCTCGACACCGAAGCTTACGAAACGCTCGTGATGACCAGCGGGAACCGGCGCGGCGAGCCGATATGCCGCACCAACGAGGAAGCATTGCGGACCTTGCGGGGAACCGCCGATGCTTTCCTGCTCAACGATCGGGAGATTCACGTTCGGGTTGACGACTCGGTAGGGCGCCTGCTCGGTCGTGAACCGGTACTCCTTCGACGAGCCAGGGGGTATGTTCCCGACCCCGTCGCCGTCGATGTCGACGTTGACGGTATCGTCGCCCTGGGCGGGATCATGAAAAGCACGATCTGTGTGGGAAGATCACGGACCTGCTATGTTTCCCAGTACCTGGGAACCGCCGATACTGTTCCGACCATAGACAATTGCGTTGCAGTGCTTCGGCATCTTCTCAACGTTCTCGGCATACACCCGCGTCGCTACGTTCGGGACCTTCACCCGGGAGGGTTCTTCGATGCCGTTGTCGGCGACCACCCGCTTCCCTGCACAAGCATACAGCACCACCACGCCCACGCCGCGGCGTGTCTGGGAGAGAACGGGCTGCGCGGACCCGCGGTTTGTTTGATCTTCGACGGCCTCGGGATGGGCGATGACGGCACGATATGGGGAGGGGAAATCCTGATTGCCGACAGGAAGTCCTATCGCCGAGTCGGCCACCTCCGCCCCGTGCCCATGCCGGGAGGAGACGCCGCGACTCGGAACCCCGGCAGAATGGCCATGGGCGCGCTCTGGGGCATGCCCGGCAACCCCGCCCGGGACGCCTGTCCGTGGATGGAGTCGGCGGAACGCGATGCGGTCTCGGCGCTCCTGCGCGCCGGCATAAACTGCCCCCGTACCAGCAGCATGGGGAGACTGTTCGACGCCGCGGCGGCGATCCTCGGTGTGTGCCGGCGGCAGACCTATCAGGGACAGCCGGCAATTGAACTGGAGGGGATAGCCGACCAGGACCATGATGAGCCCTGCGAGTGGGAACTGACCAGTGAAGACGGATGCATTGTCATGGAAGGACCCCGCCTGCTGGCCTCGGTGCTGCAGCGGCGACAACAGGGCATTCCGGCCGCGATGGTCTCGGCCGGATTTCATGCCGGCCTGGCCGATATGAGTATCGAGGCGGCCGCAAAAGCGGCCCGGGAGGCGGGACTTTCGCGAGTGGTCCTCTCCGGGGGCTGTTTCCAGAACGCGCTGCTCTTCGAGCGCATCGTGCACGGCCTGCACCGACGCGGTCTTGAAACGGTTGTACATCGTATTTTGTCTCCCGGCGACGAGTGCATTTCGCTGGGGCAGGCCCTGATCGCGGCCGAGCACAGTGAACTATGAAGAGAAGGTACTGAAAGACCATACCGCGGAAAAAAAGGAGGTACGGCCATGTGTCTTGCGGTTCCGGCCCGAATTGTCTCCATTGAAGGGACGGGGGCGACCGTTGATATGGATGGGAACACGGTCAGGGCGGATATTTCGTTGATTCCGGAGGCCGGTGTTGGTGACTACGTTATCATTCACGCCGGTCTGGCTATTGAGAAATACGACGAAGAAGAAGCGCGAGAGACGCTTCGGCTGTTTCACGAGATGGCGCGAGGCCGCGGGGAGAGCTCCTCGTGAACCTGACCGCCTTCAACGAACCCGACACGGCCCGCGACTTTCTGACGCGAATCGCCGAGGTTGCGAAGCAATGCGGACCGGTGAAGCTGATGGAGGTATGCGGAACGCACACCATGGAGATCGGCCGCCTGGGCCTGCGTGAGCTTCTTCCCGACAGCCTTGAGTTGCTGTCGGGCCCGGGATGTCCGGTGTGCGTCACCCCGGGAGGAGTCATCGACGCAGCGGTCGAGCTGGCCGAGACTCGCGAGGTGCACATCCTCTCGTTCGGTGACATGATTCGTGTGCCCGGCAACCGCCGATCGCTGGAGGATGCAGCCGTACGCGGCGCCGATGTCCGGGCAATCACCTCGCCGCTTGAAGCCGTCCGGATTGCACAGACGGAGCCGGCACACCGGTTCGTGTTCGTTGCCGTAGGGTTCGAGACGACCGCACCGGTCGTAGCGCGCGCCGTGGAAGAGACGCGGGAAGCGCATCTGGAAAATCTCACGTTCCTGGTTTCGCATCGTCTCGTTCCGCCGGCTCTCACGGCCCTGGTCGCGGACCCGGAGTTCCAGGTGAAGGGGTTCCTGCTGCCCGGCCATGTGAGCGCAATCATCGGCATGCACGCCTACGATTTTCTGAAGGACGCCGGCCTTCCGGGAGTGGTCACCGGGTTCGCACCGCTTGATATCCTGGCGGGAATTCACGAGTCGCTGGTCCTGCTCGCCGAGGGGCGTGTCGAGGCAGTCAACTGCTACCGGAGGGTGGTAAAACCGGGAGGCAATCCACGGGCGGTCGCACTGCTGCATCGCGTATTCGACACCGTCGATGCACCCTGGCGGGGCATAGGCACACTACCGCGCAGCGGACTTGCTCTCTCGGCCGACTACCGTTACTTCGATGCCTGCGCGCGGTATGCAATCGAGATCGAGGATGATCGGTCGGTGATGCCGCAAGGCTGCTCGTGCGGGGATGTTCTCAAGGGGCGTATCCGGCCGACCGGTTGCCCGTTGTTCGGGAAAGCCTGCAGTCCCGAAACACCGGTTGGACCCTGCATGGTATCGAGTGAGGGAAGCTGCGCGGCATACTACAAGTACGAGGCGGGAGTATGAAACAATTCGAAAAAATAGGACTTTCTCACGGAAGCGGCGCGGGGTTGCGTGCCCTGCTTGACCGAATTGTACTTCCGGCCCTGGCTCCCGCGGCCGGAGAACCGCTGGAGGATGCGGCCGTGTTGTCGCTCGGTGAGGGGAGATGGGCCTTCTCAACCGACTCGTTTGTGGTCAGCCCGATCGAGTTTCCGGGCGGCGATATCGGCAAACTGGCCGCGTGCGGTACGATCAACGATCTGGCCATGATGGGCGCCCGGCCGGAGCACCTTTCCGTTTCGCTGATCCTGGAGGAGGGGGTGGAGACGGACCTGGTGCGAAAGGTTCTCGGATCGCTCAGAAAGGTGTGCGAGGAATCGGGTACCGGCGTGCGGTGCGGCGACACGAAAGTCGTTGAGCGGGGCAAAGCCGACAAGGTGTTCATCACCACCAGCGGACTCGGTCGTATCGTCTCCGATGCGCATCTTTCCGCGGCCAATGCACGGGAGGGCGACCGCGTGCTGGTCAGCGGCCCCATAGGTCGTCACGGCATAGCGATTATGGCCCGGCGAGCCGGTCTCGGGTTCGCATCGAGCGTGGTTTCCGACTGTGCCCCCCTGCACGATCCGGCAGCCGTACTCCTCGAAGCCGTGCCCGCCACCCGTCTCATGCGCGACGCCACGCGCGGCGGGTGTGCGGCGGTGCTCAACGAAATCGCCGAATCGTCGGGAGTGACCCTGCGCCTGGCCGAGAACGAACTGCCGGTATCGAAAACCGTGAGCGCGGCGTGCGCCTATCTGGGAATGGAGCCCCTGCAGATAGCCAACGAAGGAACCTTCGTCGCGGTGGTTCCTCCCGACGACGTTGAGACGGCGCTCGGGGCGCTTCGTACGGCGCCCGGCTGTGAAGGGGCGGCAGTCGTGGGGACCGTCGAGAAATCGGGACGCTTCCCGGTCGTGCTCGAGACCCTCGTCGGCGGGACCCGTCCGGTCGAAACACCGCCGGGCATTCTGCTTCCTCGCATTTGTTAAGATCCTGCCGGCAGGCCGCCGAGGCCCTGTCGCGTACGTGTCTCCTGAAGTATTTTTATATGCTTTTTGCCCACCACCTATGGAAAGCTAGTACGGGGGTTGGTCTCCCACCACGTGAACACGGGGAAGGAGGGTTCTCCAATGGTTACCCGATGCGCTGTTCTGCTTCTCGGTATACTTACCGCGGCATCCGCCTGCGACAAGCCCAAACTCAGGCCCTACGGTTTCATCAAGGGCGATATGTATTTCGCCACCGACGGGGTCCACTCCTGGGGCCAACCTCAGCCGACCGCCGCCTCCAGTGCAACCGGCGTGGACTCTCAGTCAACGGCTTTCAGCGCCGCCCACTCCCGCTTCGGTCTCAAGGGCAAGACCGATGTCGACGACATTGAGATCGGGGGGCGGCTCGAACTTGATTTCTTCTCCACGCAATCCAATACCAATGCCAACGCCAATCCGCGCATGCGCCTCGCCTATGCGTGGTGCGAGCCGGTGCCGGAGTTGGAGATCCGGGTCGGGCAGCAGTGGGACCTCTTCTCGCCCCTGAACCCCACCACCAACAACACCAACGCCAACCTCTGGTACAACGGGAACTACGGGTTTCGCCGTCCGCAGTTTCAGGTGCGCTACTGGATGGATTTCGGGAAGGTAACGCAGGACATCCAGGCGAGTATCGGCGAAGGGGCAAAGGAGAGCGTGGGAATCGGCGCCGACAACAGGGCCCTTGTGCCCATGATTCAGGGCCGGGTCGGAGCAGAATTCGTTAAAACGGTAGACCTTGGCGTATCCGGGCTCTACACCGCGTTTGGTGCGAAGCGCGACCATACCGCCAAGGGGGTAAGCGTGGACCTGGCCGTGACCCCTCATGAACTTCTCAGCATCAAGGGCGAGTTCGGCTACGGGGTCAATCTCAACGACGCCAATGTGTTCACGATTGCCGGCGAACAGACCAGAGCCGGCAACGAAGAGACCGTGGGGTTCTGGGTGAATGCAATCGGCAAGCCGGCCGAGTATCTGCACCTGGTGGCCGGATTCGCCGATGAAATGGTGATCTCCACGGTGGAGGACGCAGAAAAGGAAAGCAATCTCACGGCGTACGGCGACATTATCTTTCCTATCGGCAAGATCTTTTCCCTCGCGCTGGAGTACCAGTACCTGCTGACTTCGGTGAAGGGAGAGGACGATCCCCGGTCGGCCAACGTGCTTGACCTGGCCGGCAAGGTGGTATTCTGATCGCATCCTCAACGGAAAGATGGCGAGTCCGCACGGGTCGTGGTCGCCGCCGGCAGCGACGGTTCACAAATGCCCCGGGAGTTTTCCCGGGGCATTTCTTTTTCGCCTTCCGTGCGCCGAAGGCAGGGCCGGGGTTGTAAGCCGAGTGGCTCAGGAGTATATTACTGAAGAGGGTCATAATATTCATGCACCTGTGTGCTCCATCATGTGCACCTGCTGAGAAGAAGTCCGAAGGGTGCGCTGTTTGAATGGAACAAGGGGGTTTTTCTGATGCGTATCGCATTATGGTATCGGCTGAATGCGAAACGGTGTGATAACGTGCGGCCGGAAAGTAAGAGACATCGGTGGATGTATACGGTGATTGCGCTTTCGACGATTCTTGCGCCTATTATCCCGCGAAGTATTCAGGTAGCAGGATTCTCCGGGGCGGCGTTTGCGGCCGAAAAGAGCGCGGACCAACTGCTTGAAGAGTTCAATGCCGAAGCCCGGAAAGAGCGGCCCGATTTCGCGAAGCTGGACGAGATTCGGAAGGCCATGGCACGGAAGGACCGGACCATGGCCGGGGAACTGGGCAAGGCGATAGAGGATCGCGGTAAGACCGTCGGTCGCCGCCTTGTCCCCACGATCGAGGCGGCGCTGAATGCCGATCGAATGGACGCGGCGCGGCGGGACCTCACCTATGCCAACGCCAACCGCAACTACCTCGATCTTTCGTTTGACAAGCTTGTCGTCCTGGAACGACGCTCCCGGGCGGTCTCCGAGGCTGAGAGCAAGACCGCACAGGTCAGAGAAAGCCTCGAGGCGATCAAGACGTCCCTCACCGAGAACAAGATCGGTGAGGCCTACCGTATCCACCGCGTAGCCGACCAGCGGCTCGAGGGGATCAAGGGCAACCTCGAAGGCAGGGTCTACACCGACCTGCGTGACGGACTTGACCGGGCGGAGAAGGCGATCAAGGAGGAGGAAAAGGAGCTTCTCGCGGAGGCGATGAGGGTCCTGCGGCAGGAGGGGCCGGAAGCGGCCATCTCATTCCGCAAATCAACGTTGATCGAGGCGGGAGTGCCGCGGGAGCATCTCAACAAGCTCGATGAAGCCATTGTCGATGAGGAACGTGCGAAGCAGGCACGAGCGGACAGTATTAAGGCCGCCGAGGCCGAGCGCCGCTACCAGGAAGCAATCGCTCGCCAGGAGCGCGAAAAGGCACGCCGAGACAGCATTGCCGCATGGGAAGAGAAACAGGAGCGGCTCGCGAAACTGCAGCGGAAACGGGAAAAGCGCCTGCAACGAAAGCGGGAAAAGGCTCGGAGGGATAGTATCCGGGCCGCCGAACGGGAACGCGAGCGACAGGCAAAACTGGAAGAGGAACGGCGCGAGCGCGAGCAGCGCCTGAAACGCGAGCGGGAGGAGGCGCGCCGGGACAGTATCGAGGCAGTCCGTGAGCAACAGCGGCGACAGGCTCGATTGGAGCAGGAGCGACGGGAGGAGGAGCGAAGGAGAAAAGAACGGCTGGAGCAACAACGACGGGAAGAAGAGCAGCGACGCGCGGAGCAGGAACGCCGGCAACGCGAGCGTGAGGAGCAGTTGAAACGCGAGCGCGAACAGGCTCGACTGGACAGTATCGAACAAGCCCGTGAGGAGCAACGCCGGGCGCGGCTGAAGCAGCAACAGCGGGAAGAAGAGCAACGACGCGCGGCGTTGGAACGCCGGGAACGTGAGCAACAGGAGCGTCTGGACCGCGAGCGCAGGGAGCAGCAGCGTCTCCAGGAGCAACAGCAGGAGCAGGAGCTTAGCCGACGTGAGGAACGGGAGCGCAAGGCCGAGTTGGAACGCAGGAAGCGGCAGCTCCAGGAAGAACTTGAGCGCAAACGGCAGGCGGCACGACGCGACAGCATCGAAGCGGCCCGTGAGCTGCGCAATCGGCAGGCGCGGCTGGAGCAAGAGCGGCTCGAGGAGCAACGAAGGCGTGAGCAGCAGAGGCGGGAAGAAGAAGCCCGTCGGGAACGCGAGCGGGAAAAACGTCTCAAGCGCGAGAGGGAGCAGGCCCGGCAGGAGAGGATCGAGGCCGACCGCCTCCGGCGGCAGCAACAGGCACAGCGGGAACAGCAGAGTATTGAAGAGCAACGGCGACGGGACCAACAGCGTCGAGCTCGTGAGATCGCCGACACGCGCCGGGCTCACGCCGAAAGAAGGCGAACCGAGCCGAAACCGACGCCACCTTCACGGCCCCGGGCCGCGCAGGCATCCCGGAAAAACGAACCGCGGGAAAAAGCGAACGCCACACTGGAAGAGATCTATTTCCTTCTGGAGAAGGGAGAAACGAAGCTTGCGTATCTCAGATTCGAAATGGAGCGAAATCGGCTGAGACGCGACCTGTACGGCGAAGCGTACAAGGTGCTCAAACAAACCGTGGATCAGGCCTATGCTGAGGAGCTCAAGGGCAGGGGTCAGGCTCGTGCGGGTGCCGGGCAGCGCGAGGCAACGCGGACCTACTACGCTTCCACCCCCGCCCCTCCTTCCAACAGGAAGAAGCTCAGCGATGAACAGACCTATATCAATCTGATCCAGGCGCACCTCAACCGCAACAAGATCCCCGAAGCTCATCGGGTATTCGAGCGGCACAAGCGAGAGATCAAGCGCTACATGAACAGGAAGGACTTCAAGGTCTTGCGCGGAAGGGTCACGAACGCCTACAAGTATTACGAGCAGGCCCGCAAGTAGCCCGGAAACCGCCTCCGGGATGCCTCTCGGGCGCGCCTGAAGAGTTACTCAGGCGGAAACCGCGCCGCGGCGTTGAAAAGCAGGCCGTCGAAGCATGTACCGCTCGGCCGCGTACGGGTGTCTGTGCCGAAAACGTGGTTTGGCGGTTGCCCGACCCTTCGGCGGGTTCAGGGTGAGCGAGTTCGACGGTATGTCGGGAGTCCTTCGACGGCTGAGGATGCACCTGCCGAAGAACGCAGGCAGGGCATGGCGATTACCCCGGGTACCTCAACAGTCGCCATCTTTTCGGATCAATCGTCCCGGGAGTCGATACTTTCCAGCGCGCGGCTGATTCGGTCTCTGCTGACGGCGCACAAATGCTCCTTGCCTGCCGCCGATGCCTCACCGGGGGCAACAGGCTCTCCAATCTCTACGCGAACCACACCCGGGCGAATCAACAACGACTTCTTCGGCAGCAGGAGGCCGGTTCCACGCACGGCAACCGGAATCACGGGAACGTTCGACTCAACGGCAAGGCTGAAGCTGCCGCGCTTGAACCCCCCCAGTTTTCCATCGGCGCTTCTGGTCCCTTCCGGAAAAACGATGACTGCCAGGTCCTCCTCGCGCATGCGGCTCACCGCCCGGTTGAAGGACTCGCGAGCCTTGCGGGCGCTGCCGCGGTCGATTTCCAGGTGGCCGACGACCCTGAGGCCCCATCCGAAGAAGGGAATACGAAACAACTCCTTCTTGGCCACGAACGTGAGCGGACGCCGCAGGGCCGTGAACAGGACGGGAATATCGATGTGACTCTGGTGATTGGACACAATCACAACCGAACCGAAGGCAGGCAGGTTTTCGATACCACGGCAAACGACCCGCACTCCCGCCATTGCCAGCAGATGGGAACACCAGGCGTGCTGGATCCTCAGCATCAGATCGTGCGAAACCAGTGATGCGAGCATGGTGGCACTTGCGTAGAGGATGGTGCTCAGGACGACCCAGACCAGCGCGGCCGAGGAACGAAGGAGAGTAGAGGGGGATTTCATGCCGCGGTTTTGCTCAACCATACGTTTTCCTTACCCAGTCTCCCCCGAAGGGTCCGCAGGGTATCGTCGGTCGGACTCAGGCGGTATTTGCGCGAGCGAATCCGATACTCGTTCTGCTCATGCGTAACCAGATGGATGATCAAGGGACAGCTTCCGGCAAAACGGGTACAATCCTTGCCGATTTCACGGACGAAATCCGTTTCGAGACCCTGCGTACTTACCTTGATATGCACGCTGTGAGCCAGCTTCTCCCGCGATTCCGACAATGCCATAATCTTGTCCACCCTGATTTTCGGTCCTGAGTCACTCTCGCGCCGGCTCACGAACCCGTGCGCGAGAATCATGGCGTCCTTGGCAAGAATACCGCGGTACTTTTCGTAGGTTTCGGCAAACACCAGCAGCTCGATCGAGCCGTCGAAGTCCTCCAGCACCGCAAACGCCATCTCCTTCCCGTTCCTCTGCACGTGCGTTTTGAGACCGGCAACCATTCCCCCCACCGTAAGCGCATCACCGTCCTTGAGCCCTTTCAGCGATTCGGTATCGAGCCGGTGCGATGCAAAGCCCCTTATTTCATCCTGGAACCTGTCCAGCGGATGACCGCTGACGTAGAAATTGAGCACCTCCTTCTCGCGGGCCAGCAGTTCACTGTAAGGCCAGGCTTGAACGTCGGGCAGCTCCGGTTCCGGAACGGAGACGGCCTCTGAAGCGGCCTCACTCGAATCGCCCAGCTCGTCGAACAGACTCACCTGCCCGGTGAGACGGTCCTTCTGGAAGGACCCGCCGTACTCGAATGCCCGGTCAATGGCGGCATGCAGCCGTGCCCTCGTGGCCTTCAATGAGTCCAGCGCTCCCGCAAACACGAGCGACTCAAGTGCTTTCTTGTTCAGGTGTCGAAGATCGACCCAGCGACACAGATGAAATATCGAGCGGAACGGGCCGTGGTTTTTCCGTGCTTCGATAATCGCCTCGCCCGCCTTGCCCACGTTCTTGATCGCCCCCAGTCCCAGACGAATGTTTTTCCCGTCAACGCTGCACTCCATGTCGCTGGAATTGATATCGGGCGGCAATAACTTGATCCCCATTCGCTCCGCTTCATTCCTGATGGTCAGCATGCTCTCCTGGTTGCCGAGCCACGAGGTAAGGTTCGCGGTCATGTACTCCAGGGGATAGTAGGCTTTCAGGTAGCCCGACTGGTACGCAACGTGAGCGTAGACGGTCGCATGGGCCTTGTTGAATGCATACTGGGCGAATTTCGCCATTCGATCGAAAACTTCTTCCGCGGTTTCCTTCGTGACGTTGCGGGCGGCCGCCCCTTCCAGAAACCTGGCCCGCATGTTCTCCATCTGGTCAAGCTTTTTCTTCCCCATGGCCTTGCGAAGGATATCCGCCTGCCCGAGGGTGAAACCGCCCATAATCTGTGCAATGCGCATCACCTGCTCCTGATACACGATCACACCGTGCGTAATTTTCAACACTTCTTCCAGGAGCGGATGAGCGTAGGAGACTTCCTCCTTGCCGTGCTTGCGGTGAATATAGGTCGGAATGTCCTCCATGGGGCCGGGCCGGTACAGTGCATTCATGGCAATAAGGTCATCGATACCCTCGGGCTTGAGCTTGCGCAGATTGTCCTGCATTCCCTGCGATTCGAACTGGAATATGCCCACGGTTTCGCCTCGTCCGAAAAGAGCCATGGTCTCCTTGTCGCCGTCGGGAAGCGACCACAGATCGATGGCCTTTCCGTGGTAGCGCGCAATGAGCCGGAGCGCTTCCTGGAGCACCGTCAACGTTCGCAACCCCAGGAAATCCATCTTGATCAGGCCGGCCTTTTCCACATAGTTCATGTCGAACTGGCTCATGACGATTTCGGAATTGGAGGGCTTGTACAGCGGGGCCCACTGTACCACCTCACCGGGAGCGATGATCACGCCGCCGGCGTGCATGCCCGCCTGGCGCGCCAGCCCCTCCAGAGCCCGGGCATGCCGAAACAGCTCACCGTAGGTCTCGTTCTCCCGCACGGTCCGGGCCAGCTCGCCGTTGGACTCAAGCGACGCTTTCAGGGTCTTTTCGTTGATCATGGCGGAGAGCTTGTTCGCCTCCGCCACCGACACCCCCATCGCACGCGCTACATCCTTGACGACCATCTTGGCTTTCATGCGACCGAAATTGATGATCTGGCACACCGACTCTCTTCCGTACTTTTCTACCACATAGTCGATTACCCGGTAGCGGTCCTTGTCCGCAAAGTCGATATCCGCGTCGGGCATGGATACCCGCTCGGGATTGAGGAAGCGCTCGAAGATCAGGTCGAACCTTATCGGATCGACATCGGTAATTCCCAGACAGTAAGCAACAAGACTGCCCGCGGCGGAGCCGCGGCACCCCACTACGATACCCATCCGCTTGGCGGCCTGCACGAAATCGGCGACGATAAGGAAGTAGCCGGGAAAGCCCATGGAGCGTATCACTTTCAGTTCGTACTCCAGCCGCTCTTCGATGCCCGGCGTCACATGGGAGTATTTGGCGGTCAGCCCCTTTCGGGCAAGATGCGCCAGGTAATCGTCGGCCCCGGAAAACCCCCTGGGCAGAGCGGGGACGGGCAAAACAAAGCGTTCATGAACGTCAACGTTGCAGCGCTCGGCTATGGAGAGCGTATTGGAGACGGCCTCGGGGATCTCGGGAAACAGCTTCGCCATCTCCTCAGGCGATTTCAAGTAAATCTGATCCGAGGAAAAGCGGTAGCGTTTCGGGTCGGCCATCGTGGTCTGTGTCTGGATACACAGAAGAATCTCGTGTGATTCGGCATCCCGGCGATTGAGATAGTGCGCATCGTTGGTAAGGACAAACGGTATGCCCAGCTCTCTGCCGAGTTCGATCATCTCCTCGAAAGCCGTCTTTTCCTCATCGATACCGTGGTCCTGCAGTTCGAAATAAAAGTTCTCTTCGCCGAATATCTTCAAGAACTCCCGCGCCAGCGTCCCGGCTCTGTCCCTCTTACCTTCCAGAAGCAGTCGAGGAACGGACCCGGCAATGCAGGCGGTCATTGCGATAATGCCCGTCGAATGGCGTTGCAGCACCTCCATGTCGATGCGAGGCTTGTAGTAGAAACCCTCACGGTACCCTATCGAACTCAACCGCATCAGGTTCCGGTACCCTTCCTTGTTCCTGGCCAGCAGCACCAGATGATAGTTCGACCGCTCGTCTCCGGCCGAGGCCTTTTCGAAGCGAGAGCCGGGAGCCATGTACGCCTCAAAACCGATCACCGGCTTGATACCCTTTGCCATGCATTTGTCGTAGAATTCGACCGCGCCGAACAACCCGCCGTGATCCGTGATCGCCAGCGCGGGCATGCCCAGTTCCGACGCGCGCCCGACAAGGTCTCCGATACGTATTGCGCCGTCGAGAAAACTGTATTCCGTGTGCGTATGCAGGTGGACAAAATTGCTCATCGAACTCATTGCTCGGCAACCCCCATCTCCTCGGTCTTCTTCAAGAGAAACCGCTTGCGGCCGCCATCGGGAATAACTTCGCCGTCCACGGCAGGTTCCAGGCCGCGGCTACACTCCCGGGGCCTGATCACGTACCTTCCCCTCTTCACCGCCGGACTTCCCGCGTAGCCCAGGACAAGGGACTGCCCCATGAGTATCGCGTAGTCGACGAGGTGAATCATCTCGCTCGTATCCAGGGCTTTCATGCCTGCTCCGTACTTGCCGCCCCGGAAACGGTAGTTTTCTTCCCGCGCGGGATGCCCGAAATCGAAAACCGGTTCCCCCTCTTCGAATGCCGCGGTGCGCCGCGACACCGACGTTTTCTTCAGCGGGCGGTTTCGTTGCGGTTTGCGTGGATCAAACCCCAGTGCGGTGAGAAGGTCCCGGGCCTGCTGCTCACGTCCCCGTTTGATCCTGAAAACCTGGTGGGCTGCAATCGGCTCCATCAATTTGCTCAGTTCCGGATGGGCCAGGACCTGACCGGTCACCGTTTCATCGGAAGAAACCAGAATCGTCTCCGAAGTAACGTACAGCCGCCCGAATTCCCGCATCCACTCCCTGACACTTTCTACAACGTTCGCGGGCGCCCTCCAGTCGTGAAGCCACTGCAGCAGCGTCTCCCCGGAAAACCCTTCCCGAAGCGACTCCTGTATCAGTTGGCGCCGCACCTCCCCCCGATACACCCCGTCGAGCACCATCGGCGCACCAACCCGGGCAAACCGGAAGATTTCCACCGGCGCCGTTTCCATGGGAAAAATCGCGCAGAAATCGGGCATTATCACCGGCCCGGACTTCGGCTCCATTGCACCGGGGTCCTCCGCGTCTTCGGGTGAACGACTCCATATCAGGCGGTCGTCCCTCTGCCCGACACGAATTCGACCGGCCAACTGCAGCGTCGACAGCAGATCCTCCTCCCGGTCGCGAAACCACGAAGGGAATGCCGCGGCATCCACCCACCTATCTCCGAGCGCCTCCACCAGAGCTTCGAGCAGCTCACCCGACCACGAACCCGAAGAATCGAGCGCGAAATCGATCAGGTCCTTCCCGCATGTCTCGGGTGAGCTCGACAGCCTGCGCAGCACCTTCGAATGGTCGACCCGATAATCGCCGTCATACTCGGCAATCAGCCCCTCGTTGTCGGCAAACGCGAGCAGAAACTCCGTGGCGGCGACCCCGTCGAAAAGGTAGTGCCGCCCGAAGACATGTAACAGCTTGCCCAGCATGTCCGTCGTGGTCTTCGTCAGTCGGCCGTTTCTGGTTCGGCAGAGACTGTGCTGCGCCGCGGCCGACAACACCACTGCCAGGTCGTTGAGCCAGAAGCGAGGGTTGAGGTATGTGCCGGAAGCCGGGTTCTCTTCCAACGTGGTGCGAGCAAGAATGGCCTCGACGAGCCGGTCCTTGAGCGGTTCGACAAACTCCCGGAAGCCGGTCAGTACCGTTGCAGCCTCGGAGGTTTTCGATGCGTAGACGAGGAATGAACCCGGAAGGGGTGAATCAAAGCCCCTTACGTCTTCGGCGGGAATGCCCCGGGCCCCGCAGAGAAACGCCAGCGCACACCGGAACCGCTCTCCCTCATCGAGCGCATCGAACCGCGCCCTGACCCTCTCCGGCTCTGAAGCACGTCGCTGTATCTCATGAAGCTTTGAGGATGAAAGCACACGGCGCGGTGAAGACGAGTCCTTCACGAAACGGTCAAACACCAGCTCATGGGGGAGTCCGGCGATATACTCGGAAAAAGAAAGCATACGGTACGTGGTTGTAACCCGTGCGAAGACCGACGAGGAACGCGCTGCCCGCTCGCAACGCGAAAGACAGTGAAAAAATACATACCGACCCGACCCGCCTTGAGCCGCTCCCGGCTTCCATGGTTCCGCGAACTCCCCTCCCCCGCTTCAGCCCACGGACTGCCGCTTCACCCCCCCCCTCAGAACCGGAAATCGTCCGGATTCGGCAGGGCCACCCGCTTGCGGGTCTCAAATACGAATTCCCGGCCATGCTCCATTCTGAGCCGTACGGTGCCCCTTTCACCCTCCAACCGACACTCGTGGCCCGGCCTCCGGTTCCGGATGATATTCATGAGGCATACCGCCTTCTCCAGGCCGTCGCCGCGACCGAAATTCCAGACTTCATCGGGCTGTGCCATCCGGCTCCCGTCATAAATCGACTCCGCAGGCATCGCATGCAGCATCCGGAAAACCTCCGCGATTTCCATGGCTGCCGCTCCCTCGGCCGACACGGGATTGCGCTCCAGCGCCGCCTTCAGGAACGGCTTCCACGGCACCCTGCGCATGTCCCGGTACGCCGTGAACGCCAGGTCGGCAACCGGTATGTCCCCGCGTACCGATTCAAGATACGCACGCACCCCCTCACGCGAATCCAGACCGTCGATCTCAATCGGTCTCCCCGGCACCCACTGCTTGCCCTCGCCAGGCAGCCGCGGTTCGGTCCTGCAGAATGACAACAGATCCTCAACGACTTCTTCAACATTGTAGCACCGGTGATGAAGATGTTCCGACAGTCGGCGGATATTGAGGGGTGAATCGACCGAGACCGGGTTGTTTTTGAAGAACTCCTCCAATTCATCGAGAAGCACGCGATCGGCCATGGGCTCCGTATAGAATTCATCCTCGTCAATCTCGTGCAGCAGGTTCGTGCGCGTATGGTCGCTGGCCCGGAACTTCCCTCCGTGTTCATAGTGAAACACCTTCTCCGCCTCGATAAACCTCGGTTTTCCGCAGCACCGGTGGGAGAACTGAAAGCAGGGCTGCAGACGAGCATTCTGCCGGAGAAAGTTGGCGAGGATTTCGAAATCGATTTCCGTTGCCAGGTACGAGCGCAGTTTCTTCTCAAACGCCTCATAGGTCGCCCGCGGCATGGTCGCTTCCGGATACAGCGTGTGTACATACCCTTCCGTATTGGCGACAATCGTCACCCGTTCGTTGCGAAGGGCCCGCTGTGCCTTGGCCGACAGCTCCGTGCCGTTGAACCACATGGTCTTGGTGACCACCCGGCGGTTGTTCGTGAGAATTCCCTCGCCGACATCCACGTAGTCCTGCGAATGAAGCGGCGTAGCCATCAGGTAGATATCGGACAGAGGTATGCCTCCGACAACGAAAAGCGCGGCCGCATACAACGTGGAAAGCGAAACACACTCCCCGGCCCCCCGGGGATAGCCTTCCTTGAACCTGAACGCCCGCATAGCCTCCAGCGTTTCGGTTTTCCAGTAGGGTATGACGTCGGACGTGTATTTGTCCAGACCGAAGTGGCGGCGGATATCCATGTCGAAATAGTACTTGTCTCCTTCGTACCCGAACAGCGCGTTGCTGCGGCGGAGTATCTCCGCGTCGACAAAATCGGAAAACCGGTCCAGCTCGCGCTGCCTGGTGGTCAGTCCCCAGGTGTCCAGGTCGAGGTTGAAACTGAACTGATCCATGATGAACTGTTTGACACGGAGCACCCGTCGGTAGGCGGTCTTCTTCCCGCTGCCGGAGAACCACTCATGCGTGCGCCACGTCCACGGAAGCGGCGACATGATGTTGGCAAGCACCAGCGCCTGCATCAGCTCGGGAAAGATGAACACCTCCATGTCGGAGAGCGTGACGGCCGAGGAGTACAACTCGACTGATTTACGGTCCTCGGGATCATACATATCCGGCCGGCTCCTCGGCAGCGGGCGAATGGGCAGTGCCTCTTGCACCCGGTGAAAGCATGAGCGTATTTTCGCAGGTTGCCAAAATACATCAACGATCAAAAAGTCCGGTCGTGCAGTCACCAGTGCGGTGCCGTGATTGCACCGGGCGTGGTCGTGACGCCGCACCAATCGACGATGAGACTGGTTGCTCAACCGGGCGGGAGCGGTGCAATGGAACATCGCATGCTGAGAAACCGTGACAGGAAAGGAAGACCCGGCACGTGAAGACTCTCGGTGTATGTTGTGGAGCCACCACGCTTCAGGCGGTCGTGCTCCACGATGATCCTCGATTCCGGTCGGTAGAATGGAGCCGGCGAATTCCTCACGAGGGGAATCCCGGAAAGGCGTTCCCGGCGCTTCTGCGGCAACTCGATACCTTCGAAATCGACCGCGTTGCCGTGACGGGCCGGGGTTTCAGGACCGCTGTTCGACTCAGTTCAATCGCCGAACCCGAGGCGGTCGAGTACGCGCTCAGAGAAGCCCGCGGCGAAAGAGGGTACCCGGATCTTGTGGTCAGCCTGGGTGGAGAAACCCAGATGGTATACCGGATCTCTCCTTCCGGAGGAATATCTTCGGTGCACTCGGGCAACAAGTGCGCTTCCGGCACGGGAGAGTTCTTCGTGCAGCAGGCGCGCCGCATGGGCCTCGATGTGCGTGAGGCGGTCGAGCTGGCGACCGCGGGCAGGCCGTACCGGATCGCCGGACGCTGCAGCGTATTCTGCAAGAGCGACTGCACGCATGCCCTCAACAAGGGAGAATCGCGGGCAAACGTCATGGCGGGTCTGTGTGCGATGATGGCGGACAAGGTGTGCGAGCTGATCAAGGACCTTCCGTCCGAGCGGATACTGCTGACCGGCGGGGGGGCACTGAATTCGGCGGTAACGGCACTCCTCCGCCGCCGATTTCCGCATGTCGAGACGGCGCCGAACGAATCGGTGTTCGAAGCCTGGGGGGCCGCGCTGTGGGCGTTGTCTCACCCCTGTCTCTCCCTGCCCGAAAACATCGAGACAGTCGTCTCGTTACGCGAACACTCCTTCGGCCGATACCCCCGACTCCGGGACGCACGCGAGCTGGTGGACTACAAGCAACCGGTTCCCGGCACCGCCCGTGCCGGCGACGTCTGCGTGCTGGGGCTCGACGTCGGCTCGACCACAACCAAAGCAACGGTGGTTCGGCGCTCCGACCGGCGAATACTGGCCTCGGTCTACCTTCGCACCAACGGCGATCCCGTGGAAGCGTCACGCTCGTGCTACCGCGAATTGGATCGGCGCCTCAACGGTGTTCCCCCGTCCATAATCGGCCTCGGCGTTACCGGTTCCGGCCGCCGGATCGCCGGATTGCATGCCCTCACCGACAACGTAATCAACGAAATCATCGCCCACGCCACAGCGGCCCGCCATTTCGATCCCGCCGTGGATACCATTTTCGAAATCGGCGGACAGGATGCCAAATACACATGGTTCGCCGGCGGAGTCGCCTGTGACTATGCCATGAATGAGGCCTGCAGCGCGGGAACCGGCTCTTTTCTCGAGGAGTCGGCACGAGAATCGCTCAATGTCGCCACCGAAGACATCGGTGATCTGGCCATGGAAGGAGAGCATCCGCCCAATTTCAGCGATCAGTGCGCGGCATTCATCTCAAGCGACATCAAGCGAGCTTCCCAGGAAGGTATCACCCGCAACGATATCCTTGCCGGTCTGGTATACTCGATCTGTCTCAACTACGTCAACCGTGTGAAAGGCAACAGGCCGGTGGGAGAACGCATCTTCATGCAGGGTGGCGTCTGCTACAACAAAGCCGTGCCGGCCGCCATGGCTTCCCTGCTTCGCAAACCGATCACGGTTCCTCCCGATCCCGGCCTGATGGGAGCCTACGGCGTGGCCCTGGAAGTCGACCGGAGGCTCGATCGAGGCCTGAGTGAGCCGGGACGATTTGAGTTACGGGAACTTGCCGCGCGAGAAGCGACCAGAGAGGGAAGCTTCGTTTGCGCCGGAGGTAAAGAGAAGTGCGACAGAAAATGCGAGATTGCTCTGATACGAATCGGCGGCAAACGCTACCCGTTCGGGGGAATCTGCGATCGGTACTACAATCTTCGTTTCAACCGCCCGGTCGGCACCGCGTCGCTTGACCTCGTTGCCCTCAGACGTCGTCTGCTTTTCGATGAGTACAGCACGACCGGCGCCCCCTCGGCCGGCGTCACCGTGGGAATCCCCGTGAGCTTCCTGGACCATTCCCTGCTGCCCCTCTTCTCGACGTTCTTTGCCGAGCTCGGCATGCGAATCGTGCTTGCCGACGATATCGATCAGGACGGGACAGCCCGAATCGAAGCGGGCTTCTGCCTGCCCGCACAACAGGCCCACGGTCGTTTTCTCAATCTGCTCAAGAAGGCTCCCGATTACATTTTTCTGCCCCATATCATGCAGATTCCGGTGGCGAACGTGCCGACGTACAGCAGGGCCTGCGTCTTCGTTCAGGCGCAACCCTATTATATGAAGACCACCTTCCGCAGGGAACTGGAAGCGAGCCCCACCAGGCTTCTTACGCCGGTACTGAAGATGCAGAAAAGCTACGATCAGGCTTTCGGGGAGTTTTCGGCCATGGCCGTCAAAGTCGGCCGCGGTCCGCGCGCAGCACGCAGCGCTTTCGCCAGGGCCGTCCAGCGCCAGCAGGCATTTGAACGACGGTTGCACGAAGAGGGACGGAGGGCTTTGCAACGACTGGACTCACTCCCCGACACCTTCGGGATCGTGCTTTTCGGCAGGCCGTACAACGCGTTCGTTGACGAGGCCAACATGGGGGTCCCGCACAAGCTCGCCTCGCGCAACCACCTGGTCATTCCCCACGACATGCTGCCGGTAGACCATGTCAACGTGGACAGGCGCATGTTCTGGGCCATGGGACAGAAGCTGATGAAAGCGGCGCAGTTCGTTGCCCTGCGCAACAATCTCTTCGGGGTCTACATCACCAACTTCTCCTGCGGTCCCGACTCTTTCATCGTCAGCTTTTTCAGGGAACACATGCGCTCCAAGCCGTCGCTGACGCTTGAGTTGGATCAGCACACCGCCGATGCGGGGATCGACACGCGTATCGAAGCGGCACTCGACATCATCAGGGCCTGGAAGCAATCCAGACACGACCGCCCGGCAATCGATTCACATGCCACGTTCAGGGAGGCCCGGGTAGGGGGTGAAGGCTATCCGACGGTTACGGCTTCGGACGGCACGAAGTACTCGCTGTTCGATCCCCGGGTAGAGCTTGTGCTGCCGAGCATGGGCAGTTACAGTGCGCGGTTCGCGGCGGCAACCCTGCGAAGTACCGGGATCAATGCCCGTGCGCTCCCCGTTCCCGACAAAGACGTACTTGCCGCGGGCCACGGCCACACCACCTGCAAGGAGTGTCTCCCCTACATTGTGACCACCGGCTCATTCCTGGAGCACCTTCGCAACCACCGGGACCCCTCGGTTCGCGTGACGCTTCTGTTCATGGTGACGGGCGGGGGGCCCTGCAGACTCGGACAGTACCATCGCGGACTGGAGCAGACGATTCGGAGGTTGAAGCTGCGGGATGTGGCCGTGTTCACGCTGTCGGACGAGAACGGGTATGCCGGACTCGGGGCGCGAACGCTGGTTCGGGCCTGGCAGGCCCTGGTGACCGCCGATGTGCTCGGGGATATTCGAAGCATGCTCAGGGTCACCGCCGAGGATCGCGAAGCCGCTGAAGCGGAGGTGGACTCCTGCGTCCGGAGCCTGACCGGCTTTTTCGAGGGAAGATTGTCGCTTCGCCTTCCCGTCCTGCTGGGCCACATCGCCCGGAGACTGGGCTCCATCCCGCTGCGACACGATCCCGCCACCGTACCGGTGGTGTCGCTGGTGGGTGAAATATTCGTGCGGCGCGAAGAATTCTCCCGCAACAACGTGGTCGAGTATCTCGAAGAGCGGGGATTCATGGTACGGGTGGCGCCGGTGGCCGAGTACGTCTGCTACAGCAATTACGTAATTCATGAAGGGCTCGGAGAACGGGAATTCTCTCCCGCCGGCATCATCAAAATGAAAGTAAGTGCATACGCCCAGGAATGGTGGGAACGCCGCATCAAGTCGATCCTGGCGGAGTCGGGACTCTACCGGTTCGAGATGATCGACGTGAAGAAGACGATCGAGGGCGTGGAACATCTCATCAACCGGAACCTTCGGGGTGAATGTATCCTCACCGTGGGACTCGGCCTGCGCGAAATCCTGCACGACTCCTGCGGGATTATTTCGATCGGCCCCTTCGGGTGTATGCCCTCACGAGTTGCGGAATCAATCCTGAAGAAGGAAATGACCGTCGAGGGGCTGGAGCGCCGGACGGTTCACGCGAACCTCCCCGCCCCGCTCAGGGCCCTCGAAACTCTCCCCTTCCTGGCCGTTGAAACCGACGGAAGTCCGTTTCCACAGCTCGTCGAAGCCAACCTGGAAGCGTTTGTGCTCCAGGCTCGGAGGGTCCACGGGATCATGACCGGAGAGCGGGGAGAAGAGCCGGCACCCGTGCCCGCCGGTGCGACCGAGGTTGAGGAAATGGCGCGGCAGGCATAGCCCTCTTCCGCTACTTCTCCCTCCCGCCGCCGCGTATCTCCCGGAGAAACCTCCGTGCCTCTTCCAGGAAATACGTCCCCGTCAACGGATAGTCGTCGCGGATCGATACCAGGAGGCTCTCCATCGTCTCCACATCGTCAAGCCCCAGCATCGACGAGAACACGGTGATCCTGTCAACCTTGTCGCGCAGGCGTGTCTGAGGTGGCCGGGCGGTCCCGGACAACGGCAGGGCCGGAATCGTTCGCATTACTTCCCTGATCCGGCGAAAGACATCGAAATCGAGCGTGTCGTCAAAGTACACATCGAGCCACGACTGGAGATTGAGCCCGCGTACAAAATACGGCGCGGCGTTGCAGGCATATACCTCGGCGTTGAGCGCAAAGAGCCTGTCGATCCAATCGCGGACAAACTCCCGGTCACTTCGCCCTCCGATCACGGCGACCGTGTTGGGACACTCGACCAGATCGTTTACCCCGAATTCACTCAAGGACGACAAACCGAACACGCGACACGAGCCGGTACGCACAGCATGAACCACGCAGCGACCCCGGTCGAAGAACGGACAGCACAGGTTACCCTCGTGCTCTTCGTGGAATACCGGCGGTGCGGTGAGAAGCGCCCGCAGGCGCTCCGGCGTCAGGAGCGTTTGCGCGGACCGCATCAGGTAGACAAACTCAACGAGCGTACACGTAGGGGACACGCAGCAGTACCCGCAGCAGCGGCATGCCACTTCGGGCAATTCACGATAGAGCGATTCAATCCGCCGCATCAGGTCCATGTGAGATAAAGTACATAACGGGTGATAGTGCCGATACCCCGCAGGCTTACCGGACAAATCGTCGTGACATATTTTGACGTGAGTCCGTCTCACGCCTGAGAAAGATTCACGGCACGTCGAAGGAGTTCGCACATGAGATGCTGCCTGCCCGTATTCCTGTTCAGCGGCGTCATCGCCGCGCAATTCAACCTGCAGCAGCCCGCCGTGTCCATCGACGCGGCCCGGTTGGCGCTGATTTCCCACACGTTCACCGATATCCGGACGTACAACAGCTATGCCCACAACGGTAGTCCGCTGGGGATACTGGAAAGCGAACGACGGCAACGGGCCCTCAACGTTGGATACCGTCGCGTGAGCCTGCGCAACACCGAAGAAAGCGATTCTCTGCTGCGTATCGATGCGTTTCGCCTTCCGTCACTCCTGATCGGGGCACCCGACAGGATCTATGGAATGCTGAACTATTCCCTGTCGGCCGTGGGACGGCACCAGGGTGATCCTGCCCCCGCGCTTTCCCTTCCCCTGAGCAGGTTCGGGCTGCTCTTCTGTGCCCAGAGTGCAAGCCGCGCGTTTCGCATGGGGTTTGCCTTCGACGGGTTCTACGGGGAGGTCGACGGTGAAGGTACGTCCGATTCACGTCTCAGGACCGGTGTGGACAAACTCGCCCTCTCCTTCGGGAGCGAGCTTGACCGGTTCGTGCGGGTAGGACTGACGGCCGGAGCGGAAGGATGCTTCGATACGCTTCATGCCTTCAACGAAGACCGTTTCGCCGAGATGTCGGCGCCCCTCGTAGGCCTTGATCTTGATATCGGGGATGACGGTGCACCCTGTCTGAGCAATTTCAACTTCGGTTACGGCCGCAACCATTTTGTGTACACGATCAATGCCCGGCACCGGAACGCGATCACGGCCGACAGCGTTGCGTTCGATTGGAAAAATATCCTCACGCTGCCGGCCCGCGGCGGCCTGCTGGTGCGCCCCGCGCTCAGCCTCGGCTTCTTCACCGCCAGGCACCGTCGGTGGCTCACGAGCGGCGACAACTACCCGATCGTTGATTACGGCGACGAGCGAAGCGGAATGGACTGGACCACGACACTCTTCCGGTTCGGCCTCGGCGCCGCCGTTGCGTATGCGGACCACGGTCGGGCCTGGATCGAATACGGCCGTGCGGCAACCGCACTGGGGCTGGGCAAGCGGAGAGAAGAGCTTCACGGAAACGATACCGAAAGAAAGGGCTTCAATCGGTTCGGTCTGGGATGCAGGGCGAATATCCACACCCTGGCGCGGTCCCGGTTCCCCGCATCAACCGAGCTTTTCCTGTCGGTCGGCTACCTGTTCGCACAGGAAAACGAGCTGTTTGCGGACTACCGGGAAGAGGATTTCACCCATGTCAACCACCTGGAGGCCGAATCGCAATCGACCCGCTACGAGCCCGAACAGAGAATGGCTGAACGCACCGCGCTGTCAAACATCGGCTTCGGTCTCGGCGGGACATTCCTGGAGAAGAAGTTTGCCGCCGATACGCATCTGGGATTTGTCACACGAAGGTATCGCCCGGATTCCGTGGCCCCCTCCCGAGGCATCGAACTCGGCGTCGACCTGAGCTACAACGTTATGTCTTCGTCGCCGGGAGAGGATGTCGCAACGGAATAGGGAGTCGGCCCACTGAAGAATGAATGCGGTCGGCGCACGTGGCCGCCCTGCGTCTCAATCGCCGCGGGCGGCCGTTCGACGGCGGTTTGGCCGGCGATCCACGCACTGCCGCTACTCGGCCGCCGGCTTTTCCTGCACAATCAGGTCAACCCGGCGATTCTTGGCTCTTCCCTCACGCGTGGTGTTGGGCGCGATCGGACGATGGAAGGCGTACCCCACCGCCGTAAGCCTGGCGGGACTCACCCCCTGCTCGATCAGGAACCGCATCACGTTCTCCGCGCGGTTCTCGGAGAGTCGCTGGTTATACTCTTCGGTACCTACGTTGTCGGTGTGTCCCTCAACAATGACGTTTGAAGTCTTGAATACGAGCAGGATGCCGGCAATCTTGGCCAGGCTCGTCTTGAGGTCGGGTGTCAGGTTCGCCTTCCCGGTCTCGAACAGGATATCGGACATGGAAATGATCGTCCCGCGCGCATCCTGGCTTACCTGAATCAGGGCACTATGCAGCTCCGAAAACCTGCGGTCGGCTTCCTTCCTCATCTTCGCGGCCTTGCGTTTTTCTTCATCCAGCTCCGATTTCAGCCGCGAGGCCTTGTCACCCTGAATCGCGCTGATTTCCTGCTGCACGCGGTTCAACTCACTCATGGTCTCGGCATAGTCACTTCCGGCATTCCGCAATCGTGCCTGCGCGTTCCGGAGCGCCAGCTCCGCCCGGGCGGCTTCCGTGGCAAGCGAGCAGGCCAGAAACAGCTCCCGTGCCCTTCCGCCCGAGGGGGCGCCCTTGACCTTGTCCCGGGCGGCGGCTATCTTGCCGCGCGCCTCCAGGTACGCCGGCAGGTCCCCCACTTCCGCCGCATCCCCCAGCGCCCGATAGCCTTCGTCCAGCGCCTTGCTCAAGTCGGCAAGCGTCTTTGCATTGGTCAGTCCCGGCTTCGGAGCCTTCCCCCCCGATGCATCGGGGTCCCAGGGAGATTCATCGGTTTGCTGAGCACCGACCGTCGCCGTCAGCGCCGTTATCGTCACGATTGACCATAGCCTTCTCATGTGCAGTCCTCACCTGTTGAGTTCTTCGAGCACCTGCCGGTACGTATCCAGTTCTTCCTTTACTTTCGCCAGCGATTCCTTCTTCCGCCCCAACTGCTCCTCGGTCCGCGCCAGGCGGTCGGCGGCAATGGCTATGCGGTAATGCAGTACCGCCTTATCCATCATCTCAAACCGTCTCTTCGCTCCCCCCCCGCGTGAAGCCATTGCGAAAAGAGAGTCCGCCGCCGTTACGTCGTCCCCCCCGATCTCCCGTTCCTTGCAGTACTCTTTCAACTCCGCCGCCTCCGCCGTTCGGCTTCGCGAAAGCATCGCATAGCCCGACCCGCACGAACCCAGCGAGAGAAGCACGCCGCTCAGCACGGCAAACGCGGCATACCGTGCTTCCTTTCCCCGTACCGTCCGCTTCTTCATTGCCCGACTCCTCCCTCGTACCAGAGATGCACTCCCGGCGGCCGGCTCACGGCCCGGACCACTACGCCGGGACAGGTTCTGAAAAATATGATCTTCGACTCACGTGCGCAAGCGGCATACCCTTTCCACGCCCTCAGTCCCGGCCTCGCGCCGCCTCCGCCCCTCCCCGGTCACGCAACCCCTCTTTGCAGCACTCCAGGATGCGGACCAGGCTCGGCATGTCGTCACGCTCCTCCGTCACGGCGCGCAACCGTCTCAGTCCCTCCGGAATGTAGCGCTCATAGCGCTTCCTGCCGCGGTGAATGCAGAGATTGGCGTACGCCCCCAGCGCCTGCATCAACCGCTGCTGGGCACACACCACAAACACTTCCCGGTGCTCACGCTTCGATTTCCCGCCCGCCGAGTAGTAGTGATCCATGATCGGCTCCAGCACGACATCGTCAAGGTAGCCGGCGTACGGATCGCACAGCAGGGATGCGACATCGTAGCCCGCCGGTCCCAGGCGCGCTCCCTGGTAGTCGACAAACCGAACCGTATCGTCCCGCAGGATGATATTCTCCGACTGGAAATCGCGGTGGATGCAGACCTTGGGAAACTGCGCGGCGCGGAGGGCCAGATTGGTTCGCTCCCGCTCCCATTCGGGCGTCAGAAGCTTGTCGCAGCCGAAATACTCGGTAACACAGTGCGTCGCGAAATAGCGGCTTTCCCACAAGAACGTCTCCAGGTCCATTGCCCGTGACGATATGGTCTTGCTCGACACCGGGTCCAGCGCCTGCCATCGCGCAAGCCCGTCGAGCACGCGGTAGTACACATGCCGGATCTCGTGCGCGGACACCCCCTCCCGCGTGCAGAATCGACCCAGGGTCATGGAGCCGAGATCCTCCTCCAGGATCAACCCGTGCGTTTCGTCGTGGGCGTAGATGTGCGGGAGAAAGGGCAGGTGAGGCGACACATCATGGTGTATGGCAAGAAACCGGTGCCAGTCGGCGTCCCTGCCCGCCCAGATGATCAGCACGTAGGATTCGCTGGTGACCTCCCGATGCGTGATACGCACGAAATGGCGCTCCGAGCCGGCACGCGCCGCGGTTTCGATCTTCCAGGCATCGCGGCTGAAGTTCGGAACGTTGCGGGAGACAAACTCCACCTGCGCGGGCGTCAACCGTACCGTCTCATGCATCACAGCTCAGCACCTCCCATGGCGTATAAATACATCCGTTCGCTCCCTCCTTGACTTCCGCATCCCGCATCACCACCACCTCCGACAAACGTGGACCCTCGGAAAGCCGCGGGTTCTCCACCCAGCAGCACGGGCCCAGTCGGGCCTGTACACCGGAAGGAAGCTCACGGTGATAGGCGATTCTCCTCTCCCGGTCGACCACCATCCACGGCGGTATCGAAAGCGACAGCGCCCCGTCAATCAAATCGAAATGCGCACGCGCCAGCGCGCGGGGAGTTCCGACGTCGATCCAGTACAGCGACGGCGCCTCGAGGACCACCACCTTCAAGCCGGCGTCAACGGCACGGTCCCACACCGGTACCACCGAAAAGTCATCATCGCGGACCAGATCGAGGAACTCCGAGCGGTATACCGCCGCCCCAACATACTCGGCGGCACGCACTTCGTTGCGCGAACGCTCTCCGGCACCCGAAGTCGTTCCGCGGTAGCGTCCCGATCCGGGCTCGTAGAGGACCGTCCCTCCGCCGTCGACCGGCACGGCCACAAGCCCGCAGACCGCATCGGCACCGGCCAGTCGCCGCGCCATCCAGGCAAGGTCGAACCGGCTCACGCAGTCGACATTTACAAGTGCGAATGCCTCGTTCTCCCGCAGGAAGGAGCGTGCATGATACAGTGCTCCGCCCGTCCCCCTGATCCGGCCCTGCTCGTGGAACAGCTCGAACGGAATATCGGCTGATTCCCCGAACCGCTCGATTTCCGCGGCCATGCAGTGACTGTTGACCCCGATTCGACCGATCCCCCGGGAGCCGAGAAAATCGAGCGCGCGACGCAGAAGCGGGTATCCGCCGATCGTCACCAGGGCCTTGGGAACATGGTTGGTGAGCGGCCGAAGCCGCGTGCCGAAACCGGCGGCCAGTATGAAGCCGCTCATGGTTGCCGGCGGCGCCTGCTCGCGCCTCGTCATGCCGGCCGCTCCGGGTAGTGCGCAATGTCCCTGAAAAGCCGCGCAAAGCGCTCGTGCCCCTCCCGCCACTCCCCGGGCACGGTCGGGTCAAGACGTCCCGACTCAATTCGCCGGCGAAGGGAGGAATCACCGGACAATACGTCAAACGGCATCTTCCGCGTCTCATACTCGTACGGCGGCGGATTGAACGAGAATCGCTCACCCGCGGTCGCGGCCGCCGCGCTTACCAGCGCCAGGGCCGCGGTCACCGGCGCGAACCGGCGGGGCTCAGTTACGTGAATCTGGAAGCCGCGACACAAGCTTCCTCCCCATTTCTGGAAGGTAGGGATGAAGCCGTGTTCCCGAAGAAGGCATCCCTCCGCGCGCCACGACCGAAACCGTCGCAGCACCGCTTCCGGATCGAGAAACGGCGCCCCCCACAGTTCAAAGGGCCGTGTCGTTCCCCGCCCTTCGGAGAGATTGGTCGCTTCCAGCAGAACCATCCCGGGATACACCAGGGCTGTGTCGGGAGTCGGCATGTTCGGCGACGGCATCACCCAGGGGAGGCCGGTTTCGCTCCAGAGAGAGTCCCTCCACCATCCCTCCATCCACACCACGCGCAACCGCGCACCGGGCGCGTACTCCCCGCGCAGGAGCCAGGCAAGCTCGCCCACGGTCAGCCGATGGCACAAGGGGATCTCCGCGCCGCCCACGAAAGTGAAATTCTCTTTGGTCAACATCGGGCCGTCGAACCCCAGGGCCGCGACCGGGTTGGGCCTGTCAAGCACCCATACCGCAATGCCCTGCTCCGCACAGGCCGCCAGACACTCCTTGAGTGTCCATACATACGTATACGGACGAGCGCCCACGTCCTGGAGATCCACCACGAGGGCGTCAAGCCCCCCAAGCATCGAAGGCGTGGGTCTTCGCACCCGACCATAGAGGCTGTACACCGGTATGCCCAGCCTCGGGTGAGTCTCGCCCTCCCACTCGATCATGTTGTCCTGGGTCTGACCGCTCAATCCGTGCTGAGGTCCGAATATCGCCGCAACCTTGCATTCCTTCCGCCTCGTGAGCGCATCGACAATATGCTCGTACGATGAGGTAATCGAGGGGGCGTGACAGAGGACTCCCACCGATGCTCCCCGCAGTTCGCGCGGGAAATCTTCGAGCAGTATGTCCAGACCCGATCGTGTGTGCATGCGCATGTCCCGAGGTTTTCTTCGCCGAAGCCCCCACCGGCCGGCGCCGCCGCGGCCACACAAAATACGCATTGCCCACCACGGCTCGTGCGATCGCCTGTCCGGCTGCCGCTCTCCGGTTATTCAAGCCGGAGAAACCCTTCGAGGAGACGAAGGCTTTGCGATGAGTCTGTGCTTCCGCGGTGTGTCAACCGACACTCGAACTGTCCTGCGTCCCGATTGGCCGGTGTTGGGGGAACCGGTTGCGGAACCGAGTCGCGGACCGTTTCCGTCCTGCTCCGCTCGGCACGCCGAACGCCGCACCATTGATTACCGCGTACTCAGCCATTATTTTACTGGAGTGGTCCCCGTCCGGCACCCGCAATGTCCGGTGTATCCGGGGGGTGTTACTCTCATGAGGTTACCGGTTCCCGCCGCGCGGGAGGAAACCCGGGTTACTCCGCGCCATCGAGTTGTTCGCAATAAATCGAGCAGTGAGGAATTACCATGTCTTTCCACGTTCGAGAAGCGCTTTCGGTCATGACCCTTGCGGGTCTCACAGTAATAACCTGCGGAGTGGTTGACTCCAACGAGGATATCCGCTTCCTACCGGTCTACATATCCCGTGCCGACTCCACCGGGTCCATCGAGGTGGAGAGCGACACGGTAAGTGTCACCGTGCAGGCAACCGGTATCGGCAGGATGATCTTCGCGACCGACACGGCAGGGAAGGCGGGCCTGAGCTATCTTTCGGAATCGGACTTTCGGCAATCCGCGAAAAGCCTTTTCGATTCGGCGAAGCAGGTTGCCGACAACAACGCCATGGGATTTATCCTCGAAGCCTTTCCCCGATTCTACGCCGAAGCGCCCAGTCGGGACTCGATACGGAACTGCCTCGAAAGCGAATTCCGGATAGGTGATCGAACGGTTGTCACGGAAGAGGACACGATCCGGAATCAACTCGATTCGACCGTTGTCACTCTCAGCGTAGCCACGAAAGTAAGTCTTTCGACCGCGGAGATTACGAGCGTGATTCTCTGCGGCGATACGTTGTAGCAAAAGCTCCGCGGGTGGGCGAGGGGACGACTCGCTCCTGCGATCGTTCCCTTCGGAGCCCCCTTCCAATTATTTACTACACTTCAACCTCGAAAACCATCCCCGCTCGGCCAATCGATAGCGTAGCTATCGCGGGCAGGCCTTTTACCAGGGCACAGGAAAACCGTGCGGCGGAGCGGAACCGTGATGAGCATTGTAGCCGTCCAGGGCCTTACACGCGCATCTTACGTATATATCCAGCCGCCGTCCCTCTCCCCTACGACCGAGCGTTCATCTGCTGGATGGCCATCTCCGCCGCATTCACCAGTTGGTACGCAATCGGTGAGGCCGTCAGGGCGGGATGTGTTCCGGTTTGGAACGTCGCGATATCATCGGCGGTCATCCGCTGATGAATACAGGCGCTGATTGCATTGATCAACTCTCCACCACTCTTGGCGCCCGATACCTGGCCGCCGATACACACCTGGCTTCCCGATTCGAAAAGCAGCTTCACGCGCATGGCACACGCGCCGGGCATGCATCCGGGATGGCGGTTCACCGCCTCCGATTCACCAACCATTACGTCGAACCCCTTTTCCCTGGCCTGGGCTTCGGTCAGCCCGGCGGCCGCAAACGCACAATCTCCCAGCACCGTGGAGTAGACGCCGATCACCCCGAGATTCACTCTCCTTGTACGAAACAGGTTCGCACCGGCCACACGGGCTTCCATGGTAGCGATGGAGGCCAGTTTCAGCGGTGACGGTTTCCCGTCGAAAAACGATACCTTCTCGGCGCAATCACCGCAGGCGAATATCGACTGGTCGCCGGTCTGCATATATCGATTCACCTGGACGCCCTTTCCCGGGCCGATCTCCAGGCCGGCGCGCTCGGCAAGCACTGCGTTTGCCTGAGCACCGATTCCCAGAATGACCATGTCGGACCGGAGCACATCACCGTTGCTCAACCGTACCCCCTCCACCTTCCCGTTGCCCTCGAATGATTCCACTTTCTCGTCCAGAAGCAGGGTTATGTTCTGCTCTTTGAGCGTCTCCTCAGCCTTGATACAAAACTCCCGGTCATAGACCAACTCAAGACAGTGGGCGAGCATTTCAACAATGGTAATACTCATGTCCGGACGTTTTCGCCGGCACTCTTCGGCAATCTCCACACCGATGAATCCGCATCCAACGATACAAAGGCTTTCGGCGGTCTCCATCGCGGTGACGATCCGGTCCAGGTAGGGAACGTCCTTCTTGACGCAAAAAACGTTCTCCTTGTCTCTACCGGGAAACGGCGGTACAATCGGATTGGAGCCCGTGGCAATCACCAGCCGATCGTAGGTGTACGTGTCGCCCTCCCCGACCGTAATCGTCTTGTTCTCACGGTCGATTGCCGCAACCTCTCCCGTGACCGTGTCGATGGAGTTCTTCTTGAGCACATCTTCGGCCGGAATGAGGTTCTTCCGCGGGGCGCCCACGATCCCGAAACTGTAGGGAATACCGCAGGGAATGGGTACAAGTTTCTCTTTTCGGATGACAAGGACACGCTTGTCCGGATAATGCCTCCGCGCGGTAATACCCGCCGTTAAACCAGCCGCACTCGCTCCAATGACGATCACGTCGTACTGTGTCATACAAAACTCCCGTGGAATGTGAATAACAGTCTCGCCGGTAGACCCCATCATGGGGCACTCGAATTTCGCAATGCCGACACGCCCAGCAAGAACTGTGCACAACGGGTCGTTCCTGCTCTCGTTGTCCATTGAAGCGGGAAAATGAAGGGTATTGAGAAGAAAATCGACCGGTGCGGGACGAAATCCTAAGGGGGAACACCTCAACCAAGCTGCATTCGCGCTACTTTGACACACAAATTCTGTTGCAGTTCTGCAACAAAAGCTTGCCATCAGCGCGGGCCTGGATGCACCACAGGGTGTATGTCTTCGTCGAGACCGCGGGCCAGGCGCTCCGGCTCAGTCCGCGGGAAACGTCAATATCCCGGCCACATCGCCACCGTGGTTTCCGAGAAGTCCGGACCGCGGGAAACCATTCGTGCCGGTCTTTCGGCCGTGCTCCTGCCTGCGCTTGCCTGCGCTGTCAAACCACCGGGTTTCGCGTACGGCCGACCGGGCGTCAAACCGGGGTGCACCTTCCACCCCGCCCCGGCGGTCGTGTTTTTTCTCGATCCCGCTCTCACCGGTATACGCTATCCGATAGATGGTCCCGGAGTAGTCGTCCGAAACAAGAATCGCGCCGTCGGGGCCGAACGCAATGTATTTCCATCCGTGGTGCGGATCAGTGGGGAAATCATCCCTGATCACCTCAGGCTCGGGCGGATTGTCGATACGGGCTTCGATGTCGGGAAATTTCAGGACACGCGACCGCTCGGCCACGTAGAGATCGCCTTCACGCACGGCCACGCCGTTGGGACTGGTAAGCCCTTCGGCGACTACCACCGCCCGGTCTGCCCGGTGATCCCCGTTCGTATCGGCAACCGCCCACACCTTGTCTTCCTTGCGATTGCCCACAAATACGGTCCCTTCGGGACCGAGCGCCAGGGAGCGGGCATCCTCGACGGCTCTGTGGTACCCCTCGAAGAATTCTTCACCGACGGTGTACACCAGTGTGTTTTCCTGCTCGCCGGCAATCACGAACCCCTGGACCAAGACAAGGGTAAGCATCACGGTTCGTTTCATGGGATACCTCCTCCTTCCGGATCGGACCTCACCTTATCAAAGTATCGGGTCTTCACTACGGCGACCTTGTTGTGAGGTCTTTCCTTGCTTATGTGAGCGAGCTGATAGAATCCGTAAAATCGGTACCAACGAGCAGCTCTTCGGGAATTGCCTTACGGACGTCTCTTGCGGGACCGATTCCGGCTCGAGTTCTCATTTTCGGAAATGGATTGTCGTTATCGACAAGAGGTCGCGGAAGCAGTCCTGTCCAGGCGTTGTCTATGCATTTTCCTCCTCACCTATTCAGCACGAGCGAGGGAAGGCGCCGCCATTGCCTTAGGAGCTTCGGCAGGAAGTGCCGCAGGATCAGGACCACGTGTCCGGGTGAGAGGTGAAAGGGC